>CAJXMZ010000064.1 GCA_913056315.1 uncultured Ectothiorhodospiraceae bacterium | reverse complement strand
CGGTGTGGATGCGCCCGGCACCCTGCGGGGCTGTCGCGCCTTGAGCGACGGTCCAAGCGCGCACCTCTTTGGGCCCGGCAGTAAAAAACGTCAGCAGCCCAAGCAGCGAATAGCCATGGCGAATCAGTCGATTCAGCCCAGGCTCACTAAGCCCATAGGCGTCCAGCAGCTCGCTTTGTTCGTCGGCCTCCAGCTGCGAGAGCTCCGCTTCAATTGACGCACACAGCGCCACAACACCGGCGCCCTCTTTTTCGGCCAAGGCCTCAAGGGCGGTGAGCTGCGGATTATCGCTAAAGCCCTCTTCGGTCACGTTGGCCACATACAGCACAGGCTTTGCGGTGAGTAAGTGCAGCTCTTTGAGCGCTAGAGCGCCCGCTTCATCAATCGACTGCGCACGCACCGGCACGCCCTCGTTGAGCTGACTGGCCATGTGCGTTAACGCATCGCGTATCGCAATGGCTTCCTTATCATTGGACTTAGCGCGCTTGCCGTAACGCTCAACGGCGCGCTCAACGGTGTCGAGATCAGCCAACAACAGTTCAGTATTGGTGGTTTCAACATCGGCAATCGGATCGACTCGGCCTTCCACATGATGCACATCATCGCTCTCAAAGCAGCGCACCACATGCGCAATGGCATCGGTTTCGCGAATATTGGCAAGGAATTGGTTACCCAAACCCTCCCCCTTCGAGGCCCCTGCAACCAAACCCGCAATATCCACAAACTCCATCGTCGTGGGGAGTGTTTCTTTGGGCTTAATCAGCGCAGACAGTTGCTCAAGACGCGGATCAGGTACTGGAACGATGCCAACATTGGGGTCAATCGTGCAAAACGGATAGTTTTCAGCCGGAATCTCGTTACGGGTTAGCGCGTTAAACAGCGTTGATTTGCCGACGTTGGGTAAGCCCACGATGCCGCATTTAAATCCCATGCTCTTATCTAACCTTGTGTATGCAATTGCTGTTGAGCCCGCTCCCACGCGCCCGTCGTTACCAGCGGAATAACCGCTAGGCCCTGATCAATGCCGGTGTCGATTGCCTCACGCTCAGCACGCGCTGGGGCATGCAAAACATACGACACCACCTGATCGGCATGGCCTGGATGGCCAACCCCTAAGCGCAGACGCAAGAAATCTCGCGTGCCTAGCGCGGCGATAATATCGCGCAAGCCATTGTGACCGCCGTGGCCGCCGCCTGACTTCAGCCGAACTTCGCCGGCCGCCAAATCAATTTCGTCGTGGACGACTAAAATTGCCGCCGGCTCAATCCGATAAAACTGGATTAATGCCGCCAGCGCGCGGCCGCTGTGATTCATGTAGGTGGTCGGACAAAGCAAGTGCACATCGCCCTGAGCGCGATGCCAGCGCCCCACCCAACCATGAAATTTACGCTCAGCGCGTAGGCTGACATCTGCCTGGCGGGCAAGGGCCTCAATAAACCAAAACCCGGCATTATGCCGGGTAGCGGTATAGTTCGGCCCGGGATTGCCCAGGCCGACAATCAGTTGTACCGGCGCGGCACTCATAGACTACTCGCGCCGCTACCCCAGCTAGCTATCCTCGCCGTCGCTCGACTCATCATCGGCATCCGAAGTGGGCGCACCGGACTCGTCCTCTGCACCCTCGTCTTCGTCTTCTTCCATCGCCTTGCGCGCGGCATGAATGCTCACCAGCAGCGGATCATGGTCGGCTTCTGGGTCCAAGCCTGGAAAGGAGACGCCTTCAGGCGCGTTAATCTCGGACAAGTGGATCGAGCCGCCTAGCTCAAGCGCAGCAATGTCGACATCGATCGCGGCAGGCAGATCATTGGGCAGACACTCAACCTCAACTTCAATGGCATCGTGGTGGACTACCCCACCACCAAGCTTAACGCCCACTGCCATTTCCTGATTAAGAAAATGGATCGGCACGCTTTGGCGCATCTTCTCGCCAGCTTTAATGCGCAACAAATCCATATGCGTCACCAGGGGCTTGAACGGATGACGCTGGAGATCTTTGAGGATCGCCTTTTCAGCGCGCTTACCTGTAATTTTGACGTCCAGGATTTGTGAGAAGAACGCTTCTTCGCGCATTAACCGCAAGATTTGCTCTTCGTCTAAGGTCAGTGAAACGGCATCTTTACCGGCACCATAGAGGATGCCGGGGACTTGTTTCGCGCGACGCAGGCGGCGGCTCGCACCCTTGCCCTGGTCTTCGCGAATCGTCGCATCCAGTTTGAGTTCAACGCTCATGAGTTAACATTCTCCGTAGTTACCCCCGCGACCAAGGGTAGAAATAAAAATCAGTCGACGAACAACTCGCTGACCGATTCATCGTTGTTTACCCGCCGCATCGTCTCGGCGAGCATTTCCGCCAGCGAGAGCTGACGAATTCGGGGACTCGCCGCCGCTTGCGCCGACAGCGGAATGCTATCGGTCACCACCAGCTCATCCAAATGTCCGTTTTCAAGGCGCTCAATCGCAGGCCCTGAAAGTACCGGATGGGTAATATACGCCACCACTTTACCGGCGCCGCGCTCTTTTAGTGCGCTGGCGGCCTGGCACAGCGTGCCGGCGGTATCAATAATATCGTCAACGATGATACAGGTCTTATCCTCAACATCACCGATAATGTTCATTACTTCTAATTCATTAGCTCGCGGACGGCGTTTATCGATAATGGCCAAATCCGCATTGTCCAATCGACGCGCCACCGCACGGGCACGCAACACGCCGCCTACATCGGGCGAGACAACAATTTTATTGGGATAGGTCTGACGCCAAATATCACCCAGCATCACCGGTGAGGCATAGACATTATCAACGGGGATATTGAAAAAGCCTTGGATTTGGTCGGCATGCAAATCGACCGTCACTACGCGATTGATCCCCGCCGCGGTAATCATGTCAGCGGCAAGCTTCGCGGTAATGGGCACGCGCTGTGAGCGTTGCCGACGATCTTGCCGGGCGTAGCCATAGTACGGCACCACCGCGGTAATACGGGCAGCTGACGAGCGCCGTAGGGCATCGGCAATCACCAACAACTCCATGAGATTGTCGTTGGTCGGCGCGCAAGTGGGCTGGATGATAAAAACGTCATGCCCGCGGACATGCTCGTTAATTTCGACTTGCACTTCACCGTCGCTAAAGCTGGTGACGAGCGCATCACCTAGGCGAGTCTTCATGTGGGAGGCCACGGCTTTAGCCAGGGCTGGATTGGCATTCCCTGAGAACACCATCATGCTTCCATTTTCCATGCCAGTGGCCACCTGCGTTGAATCGTTGAAATTGGCTGGGGCGGCAGGATTCGAACCTGCGCATGCGGGGATCAAAACCCCGTGCCTTACCGCTTGGCTACGCCCCAGTTATCGATGCTCTTCAACCTCGAGACGGTTTAGTAATGGCGAATGGTTCAACGCTTGGCACACCCAAGGATGGCCTTTTCCTTGCCACTGAGCAAGTGCCTGCCTGGCCGCGCTTTGGCTTGCAAACCGAGCAAACATGCAGCCCCCCGTCCCGGTGAGCCGAGCCGGCCCTAGGGCCGCTAGTTGCGCCAAACTCTTCCCAATCTGGGGGTAGAGCCGAGCCACCACCTGCTCGCAATCGTTTCTTACCGCCCCATCTTCGAAGGCGCGTATTGTTATATGTGCTGTGTTACGTGTCAATTTAGCGTCACAAAAAATGGCCTCCGTCGCCACCTCAATCGCTGGGTTGACCAGCAAAAGCCAAGGCCGATCCACGTCCATAGGGTTTAACGCGTCACCAATGCCTTCGGCCCAAGCGGCTTGGCCTTGAATAAAGACCGGCACATCGGCGCCTAACTGGCGCCCAAGCTTAAGCAACTCGGCATGATTAAGCTGGCAGCCCCACAGATGATTGAGCGCGACCAGCGTGGTGGCGGCGTCCGATGACCCTCCACCCAGCCCACCACCGACGGGAATGTGCTTGTGCACACGAATACGGGCGCCCAAAGCTGTACCGGTGTGCTGTTGCAGCGCACGGGCGGCCCGCACAACGAGGTCATCCTCAGCGTTGACATTCGCAAGCCCACCCTCGCGGGTAATGAGTTGATCATCGCTGATAAAAAAATCGAGCCAATCGGTGGGTTCAACAAACTGAAACAACGTCTGCAGGCTGTGGTAACCATCATCCCGCCGCCCGGTAATGTGCAAAAAGCGATTAATTTTACCCGGCGCAGGCCAGGCCAGTGATGCCGTGGTCATGACCCCAGCTGCCAAGTGCGAATCGACAACCGCACCTCAACACCCTCGCGCTGAACGCTCAGCCGGCCTGGTAATGCATAGCCTGAGCGCATTGCATAACGATCATAGGTTACCTCCCAGCCACCCTGACGAATGACTTGGGCACGCTGCTGCGCATCGACAACCACATGCCCCGTTAACCAAGGCGCTGGCCGGCCCGTAACCCACCAGCGCAATAACCCCACCGGTAATTCATACCCGGTGGTGGCGCGCACCAATTCTTGTGCGTTAGTGGCGGTAAATTGCTCACCCTCAGCCGTGGTGAGCGTGGCTGAATTGGCATCACCCACTAACCGCAAGCTGCCCGACCCGAGCGCACCGCGTAAATCAATTTGATATTGCCTGGCTTGTGTTTGCCAGTGCAGGCTCGCGCTGACCGCCTCATCATCGATACGCAAAGCGGTACGGCCGGTTAATTGCCATTGCGTTGGAAAGCTCGCTACTGACCAATCAGCAACTGCGATACGCTTGCCAGCCGATGGCGCACTCGGGGGTTGAATCGCGCAGCCGCCAAGCACGATGGCGAGCGTGAGCATCACGATAGCAACGCGATTAGGCCGACTTATCATGGCAACAAACGCTCAAGGGTATCGAGCAAAACCGCGTCTTGCGGGTGCGCTTGCTCGGCTTTACGCCAGATCGCTTTGGCCTGTGCTTTGTCGCCTGATACCCACAGCACTTCACCCAAGTGAGCGGCAATTTCGGCATTATCAGGGCTTTTGGCATAGGCGCGGCGCAAAAACTCAAGCGCTGAATCCACCCGACCTTGGCGAAATTCCGCCCAACCCATGCTATCGATAATCGCCGCATTGTCCGGCTCGAGCGCATAGGCTTGCTCAATCAGCCGATGCCCCTCATCAATGCGCGTGGTTTTATCCACTAAGGTATAGCCCAACGCATTCAGCACGCGCGGGTTATCCGGCTGACGCTCGAGCAGCCAACGAAAATCGGCTTCAGCCGCGGCCACTTCGTCTAACAGCATCCAACTGATCGCCCGGGCATAGCGCAGGGGACTATTCTGCGAATACTGCTCGAGGGCTTGTGAGAGCACGCGGTTGGCGACATCCGCGGCGTCTAGGCTAAACGCCACCTCCGCTGTATTGAGGTAGGTCTGCGCTGCGGCCGGTTCGCCAGTCGCAATAATGCGCTGATAGGCCGCCAATGCCGCCTTGGGTTGATCTACCCGGCGCAAAATATCGGCTTGCACTAATTGCGCCGGCGTCCAATCAGGCCGCTTGGCCAAAGCCTGCGCCACCGCTTGTTGGGCTAGCGCCAGTTGCTCACGCGCCACGCCGACTCGCGCCAAGCCCAAGGGTGCGGCGGCTGACTCAGGATAGGCCTCGACCAAGGAGTGCATGAGTTCAACCACGCTGGCCGGTAGACTGGGATCTTGGAATAGCGCGCCGATACTGGCCAACGCGGCCTCACGCTTAGTTTGACTGGCCGGCATGCCCGCGCGCAGCGTAGTCAGAGCCTGAGTCGGCCGCCCGTCGCGTAATTGATTCAGGGCGAGCAACTGCCGCGCCTCAAATTGACTCGGCTCTACGCTAAGCCAGCGCTTGAGCAAACGCGTGGTGCGCGTTTGATCATCAACCGATAGGGCTAGCTGCACCGCGCGCTGACTAATATCGGGATTATCGCTGGCGAATGCCGCTTGCGCATAATAGTCACTGGCCTGGGTCAGCAAGCCACGATTTAACGCTAACTCTGCGGCTAAAATGGCCGTCATCAGCGGGTTCGATAATGTTGGGGTATCCGCGCTGGGTGCAGCGATATGGGTATCCGCCCGCGCGCCAACCGGCACGTTGTCGCGGCTTATCGGGGCACAGGCAATGAGTAGGCTCGCCAAGCCAACAAGCCCCGTCAACAAGGCTCCGCGAACGGGCCAATGAGCCCGCGGATAGATTCGGTTAGCGAAACTAGTCATCAAAGCCTTACTATACTTGTGTTGCGATCACGCTGCCCTACAATTTTGCCAGTCTCTAACCAACCGGATCTTAATGCCTGTTGTCAGCCTAGGCCTTAATCATAAATCGGCACCGCTCGCGGTCAGAGAGCGTGTGGTGTTTCCGAGCGATCGCCTTGATGAGGCGCTTGCGGCACTTGCCGCCCGCCCCGGTGTGCGCGAAGCGGCTGTGCTATCAACCTGCAATCGTACCGAAATTTACGCGGTCCTCACGCCTGAGGGTTCGCCTGAGGTTTTGCAACGCTGGCTGGAGACCCAACAAGCCCTTGGGCAAGATGAATTGGCGCCTTATCTCTACACCCTGCATGGGCGCGATGCCATTGTGCAGCTGTTGCGCGTGGCCGCCGGCTTAGACTCGTTAGTGCTGGGTGAGCCACAAATTCTGGGACAAGCCAAATTGGCCTATCATTCCGCCAACCGTGCAGGCTTGCTGGGACAAATCCTGGATCGGTTATTTCAGCATGCCTTTTCAGTTGCTAAGCGCGTGCGCACCGAAACGGATATTGGCGCTCACCCCGTGTCGGTGGCTTTTGCGGCAGTCACCTTAGCGCGGCAAATTTTTGGCCAGCTCGACAAACGCCAGGTGCTACTCATTGGCGCGGGTGAAATGATCGAACTGACCGCGCGACATTTTTATGAGCAAGGCATGGCCGGCATTCAAGTGGCCAATCGCAATTTACCACGCGCCGAACAATTAGCCGCCCTGTGCCATGGTCAAGCACTCAGCCTGGATGATCTGCCCGCTGCCCTGCGCCAAGCCGATATTGTTGTCTCGTGCACCGCCAGTGACACCGCGATCGTTAGCCGAGCGACCCTGGCCCAAGCACTCGGGCAGCGACGGCGTCAGCCGATGTTTGTCGTGGATCTGGCAGTCCCCCGCGATATCGAACCGAGCGCCGAAAACTTAGCCGACCTGTACCTCTACACGATTGATGATTTGCGTGAGGTTATTGATCATGGACTGCGCTCTCGGGCCGTTGCCGCTGATCAAGCCGAACGCTTGGTGGACGATCAAGCCGCCCGTTTTATGGACTGGGTGCGCACGCTTGATGCGGTTGGCGCCATTCGTCGCTACCGGCAGCAAGCTGAGCGCCAGCGCGATGAGGCGCTAGCGCAGGCGCAACGTCAACTGGCTGCCGGCCAACCCGCGCAAAAGACCCTGGATGAGCTCGCGCATCGATTAACCCGAAAACTCCTTCACCCCCCGACGATGGGATTGCGTGATGCCGCACGCAGCGGTGATGTTGAAATCATTCGGCAAAGCCACACCCTATTGGGTCTCGACGATCAACATGATAAAGACAACGAATGAATGAAAGTCTGCGCCGCAAGCTCGACCACTTAGTCGAGCGCCACGAAGAAATCGAAGGTCTGCTTGCCGATCCCGAGGTTATCGCGGATACCGATCGCTTTACCCGACTATCGCAAGAGTACGCCCGATTAGAACCGCTGGTGCGCAACATGGCAGCCCTTGATGCCGCTCAAGGCGACTTAAGCGCTGCGGAGGACATGCGCCAAGAGCAGGACGCGGAATTACGCGCCATGGCCGAAGACGAAATCAGCGCAGCAGCCGAGCGCATCGAGTCACTCGAAGCTGAGCTCAAAGTGCTTATGCTGCCTGAAGACCCCAACGACGGGCGTAATTTGTTTATCGAAATTCGTGCCGGTACCGGCGGTGACGAAGCCGCATTATTTGCCGGTGACTTATTGCGCATGTACCTGCGCTATGCCGAACAGCACGGCTGGAAAAGTGAACTCATTAGTGAAAGCGAAGGCGAGCAAGGCGGCTATCGCGAGGTGGTTGCCCGTCTTGTTGGGCGCGGCGTGTATTCGCGGTTAAAGTTTGAATCCGGCGCCCACCGCGTCCAGCGCGTGCCCACGACCGAATCCCAAGGTCGCATTCACACCTCGGCCTGCACCGTCGCCGTATTGCCCGAGGCTGATGCC
>CAJXMZ010000063.1 GCA_913056315.1 uncultured Ectothiorhodospiraceae bacterium | reverse complement strand
AAGCCGATATTGGTATTAGTCTGCCCGGCACTGGCGAAAAACCCGTCGCCCCGGTTTATGTCGATGGCGAAAAAACCGTCACCCTGAAAGGCGACAATATTGCCGAGTCGTTTAAAGACATTGTTGAAGCGTATGTGGAACGCCGCTACGGCCAGGGCGATCACCCGAGCGCTTCCTAGCGTGTTGGCGATTCTTTGAGCAACGCGCGCTTATCATCGACTTCAGCCCACGCATCGGCATCATCGGGCGGGGGTTCATGGGCCTTAATCACCGGCCATTGCTGCGCTAAGCGCGCGTTGAGCGCAATGAAGTCGCTTTGCTGTGCTGGCACCTCATCGTCGGGATAAATCGCCTCAACAGGACACTGGGCGACGCAGACGGCACAATCAATGCACTCAGCCGGATCAATCACTAAAAAGTTCGGGCCGGCGTGAAAACAATCAACCGGGCAGACTTCAACACATTCGGTATAACGGCAGCGAATGCACGGCTCAGTGACAACGTAGGTCATGAGTGCAGCTCACGCGATTGCGGGGGTTTGCGATTGGCCAGCGCACCACACACCTCGCAGCGCCACTGACGCCCGGCATACTGACCGATTACCGCATCGCGAATTTGTGGCCGGCTGACAAAATCGGCCAAGCTCAAATCGTTTAGAAAATCATCGATACGCGCAGATAATGTGGCCCAAATGCGCGCATCGAGGGCAGAGACCGCCGGCCGACTGCGACCATCGGCTTCCATCAGCGCCGTCACCTCGCCGATAGAGATTAACGCCGCCTCCCGCCCCAAACGATACCCCCCGCCCGGGCCAGGCGTTCCGCGTACTAGGCCAGCACGGCGTAGCTTCCAGAAAATCTGATCGATATACGATAGCGAGATGCCCTGGCAAATCGAGACTTCGGCCAAGGGAACAGCGCCGGCGTCGTTATGCACAGCCAGATGCATTAAGGCGCTCACGGCATAGCGGCTTTTTGCCGATAGTCGAATCATGACGACATTATGCCAACCGTGTGGCCATGATTGACAGGGCCATGGCCCTGGCCCAGCGGCTGTGCGGTAGCCAAAGCGCGATGCAAGTAGGCCCGGCCGCGATTAACCGCGTCGCCCAATGGTAAGCCCCGGCCCATGCCCTCCGCGATGGCTGAGGCTAAGGTACACCCGGTGCCATGATCGCAAGTAGTCTGCACCCGAGGTTGCGATAGGGTCACAACCCCACGATCGCTGGCTAACACATCAATTACTGGGTCGCCGCCTAAATGCCCGCCTTTGAGCAATACCGCTTGGCAGCCCAATTGCAGCAACGCCTCAGCGGCATTGACCATGTCATCGGTGTTTCGAATGGATACCGATAACAGCGCTTCGGCCTCAGGCGTGTTGGGGGTAATCAGTGTCGCGCGCGGGATTAACTCGCTAGCCAGCCGCCGCATCGCCGCCTCGCCAACCAGTTGATGGCCGCTTTGCGAGACCATAACCGGGTCGACAATCACCGGTATATGGGCCGCCAATTCATCGATGGTATTGACCACGACATCGACGACCTCTGAGTCATGCAGCATGCCCGTTTTAATAACATCCGCACCGATATCGCTAAGCACCGAGGTGATTTGCTCGCGAATAAAGGCGGGCTCAACGCCGCTGACTGCTTGGACGCCGCAGGTATTTTGCGCAGTCAGCGCGGTAATCGCGGTCATCGCATAACCACCGAGCGCGGTGACGGTCTTAATATCGGCTTGAATGCCCGCCCCGCCGCCAGAATCTGAACCGGCAATCACTAATACGCGGGCACTCATGGTTTATCTCCTATTGCTTGAGCTAAGTAATCAGCGCGGGCTTGCCGCCGATCAAGTTTACCAGCCCCGGTCAGTGGTAAAGCATCAAGCATCTGCCAGTCGATTGGGCATTGATACGGGGCCAGGGTTTGCTTAGCCCATCGATTTAATGCGGCTACGGCTTGCGGTTCAGGTCCCACCACACAGGCCACCGCACGCTCACCCCAGCGTGCGTCAGCGATGCCAAACACCAGGGCTTGATTGATTTTTGCATGCCCTTCCAGCAGGCGCTCAAGCGCTTCGGCAGCGACGTTCTCGCCACCAATCACCAATAGGTTGTCGACTCGACCGATAAGCTCAAGACGTCCATCGGGGCGAGCTTTGGCCAAATCACCGGTACCCACCCAACCCTCGGGGCTCATTCGGTCTGCGGTTTGTTGGGGATCATCCCAATAGCCAGAAAAGTTATGCGGGCTGCGCAAATAAAGCTCGCCGACCTCTCCTTCAGCAACGCGCGATCCGGTTGTTGTGTTCGTAATGCAATAGTCACTGTGTAGCAACGCATGCCCCACGCTTGCCGAGGTGGCGCGCAAGGCCTCCAGTGACTGCCCAGCACGCGGATTGTAGAGATTAGATGGCCCAGCCTCGGTGAGTCCGTACGCTTGGCTAATGGGCACACCCCGGGCAAAAAAAGCCTCCATTGTTGCCGGTGCACAGGGTGCCCCCGCGGTGGTAATGCCATCGAGTGTTTGCAGAGGTGTTTGCGCAAACGTTGGACAAGCGATCATGGCTTGAAGCATTGCTTCAACCGCACCAAAGTGATTAATTGACTCATCGGCAATACACGCCAATGCCGCTTCGGGGGCAAACCGCTCGGGTAGGACCACACAGCCACCCGCCTGTAATATTGGCATCACGCTATTCCACCCACCGATGTGATAAAGCGGGAAGAGCACCATTTCGCGCCGATTGCCCAAACCTTCCGGTGCTGCGGTCATGAGTTCAAACGCATTCCAAAGCATTTGCCGATACGAAATAGCGCAAATCTTTGGCAAGCCGGTGCTGCCGCCGGTATGCACTAACAAACTGGTTTCCGCCATCGCCACAGAGCGGTTAATGGGATCAGGCGCGGTACTCACAACGTCGCGCTGATAATCGCTGTTCGTCCCGCCAATGCTCAAAGAACGACACCCGCCGATCACCGCGTCCAGCGCACAAACAATGTCTGCCAACTCAGTATCATAGACAAACAGTTTTGGTTTGAGCCGGGTAATCAGGCTCTCGGCCTCATCGCGGCCCAAGCGCTGACTTACAGGTGCCAGTACCAAGCCAAGCTTGCCGCAGGCCAAATACAGGATAAGTGACTCGGCCCGATTGAGCGCAATGAGCGCGATCACATCACCGGGTTTGAGTTGCGCTTTGTTGTGCAGCCATTGTGCAAACGATCGCGCGGCATCATCGAGTTGCCGGTAATTCAGCCGCCGCTGCGTTTCAGGCTGGATAAGGGCTAAGCGCTCTGGGGTGAGTCTGCGGCGCTGCCCGGCCCAATCTCCCACCCAATCCATACCTAACTGGTCATAATCGATTATGTGCTTCATAACCTGCGTAATGTCGCGCAAAATACCTGCATGCAAAACAACCCACTCGTCGATATAGGCGTTAACTTAACGCATTCGCGCTTTGACGCCGATCGTGCGGCCGTAATGGAACGCGCTGCCGCGGCTGGCGTTGAGCGAATGGTGATCACCGGGGTTAGCCCCCAAGAGTCTATCGAAGCCGCTGCGCTAGCCAACCGTCACCCTGACACACTGCGCTCAACCGCCGGTGTGCATCCGCATCACGCCAGCGAGTGGACTGACGCATCAGCCCAAACCATTGCCTCGCTCCTCACCGACCCGGCTGTTTGCGCGGTCGGTGAGACCGGTTTGGATTATAATCGCGACTTCTCGCCGCGTTGCGATCAACGCGCGGCTTTTGCCGCGCAGCTCGCCCTGGGCGTAACCCATCAACAACCGGCCTTTTGTCATCAACGCGACGCGCAAGAAGACTTCTTAGCGATACTCCAAGACTATTACGCAGCATTGCCTGGGGCAGTTCTACACTGCTTTACTGGCGGGCAAGACCTGCTTGAGCGGTGTATTGAGTGGGATCTCTACATCGGTATAACCGGATGGATTTGCGATGAACGCCGCGGTGCGCAATTGCGTGAACTCGTTGGGTTAATTCCCAGCCCACGGCTGCTTATTGAGACCGATGCCCCGTTTTTGTTGCCGCGTGATCTCGACCAGCCACCAGCCAATCGGCGCAACGAGCCAGCCCTGCTTGGCCACATTCTCAACCGCGTCGCTGCGCTTCGAGGCGAATCGCCCGATGATCTAGCGGCAACCACCTATGCCAATAGCCAGCGACTGTTTGGGCTTAGCTAACCGCATCCATCGCGGCATCGGCATGACTATGCGCATGCCAGCGCTCGAGGGCCTGGGTAATGACTTCAGGGCCGGCGTTTTTTTGCGCCGACCCCTCGCTAAGCGCCCGGCGCCAAATCTTCGCCCCGGGTAAACCCTGAAATAGCCCGATGATATGCCGGGTATAGCGCGAGACTGGCACACCGGCAACAAACTGCTCAGATACATAGGCTTGGTAGGCTTGGGCAACCGCAATGCGCTCGGGTTTCGGTTGAGTTAAGTCATTAAATATCTGCTCATCGGCGTTGGCTAAAATCCAAGGGTTTTGGTACGCCGCGCGACCAATCATGACCCCATCAAGGCTTTCTAACCACGCACTGGCACGGTCTAGATCTTGAATGCCGCCGTTAATCACGATGGGTAAATGCGCAAAATCGGCCTTTAACGCACGCACCCGGTCATAGCGAAGCGGCGGAATATCGCGATTTTGTTTTGGTGACAGGCCTTTGAGCCAAGCTTTTCGTGCATGAACAATTAAGCCATCAACGCCGGCATCGACAAGCTTGGCGGTGAAGGTCTGGAGCGCCTCATAGCTGTCGTTATCGTCCACGCCAATGCGGCATTTCACCGTGACAGGCAGGTCACACGCGCCGCGCATCGCCGTAACCAGCGCGGCAACATGGTCAGGCTGATGCATTAGGCAAGCGCCAAATTGCCCCGATTGCACCCGGTCGCTGGGACAACCAACGTTGAGGTTGACCTCAGCAAAGCCCCATTGTTCGGCCAAGGCGGCGCCATGGGCAATTTGGCCTAAATCACTACCCCCCAATTGCACTGCAACCGGGGCTTCGTCGGGGTGATGTCGTAAAAACCGCTCAGCTCGGCCGTGCCACAGTGCCTGAGAGGGCACCATCTCGGTATACAAGCGCGTGCGTGCAGAAATAAGGCGCAGTAAATAGCGGCAGGCCGGGTCAGTCCAATCCATCATCGGTGCGACGCTGAGCCGTAAATCAAGCGCAGTTTGCATAGATCGGTCTTCTTCCTTCGCGGTTATCCAACGTATACTCGCTGGCAATGCCGTAACGATAACATGAGTGAACGGTCATCATGCCTGCACTTCGCTTCTACACGACGCAAGGCTGCACCCTGTGTGCGCAACGCTTAGCCTTGCTCGAGCCTATCGCCAAGCGTTTGCAGTATTCGCTTGAGGTTATTGACATTATGGACAACCCGGACGCCGAAAACGCCTATGCCGAGCATATACCGGTGATTGTGCGCAGTGACCGTGAAACCGAACTCATGGGGGCATTTGATGCCGCCGCCATTTATCGATTTTTAGCATGAACAGACGTCAACTCATCAGCCAATTGGGCTTGAGTATGGTGCTCGCGGGGTTTTGCACGCCCGCTTTATCTATGCCCTACGATGGGGTTTGGGTTCGCGTTGATACCCAATCGTCCACTACCGAAGTCTGGCATGGCCGCGACCGGCAGCTAGTGCTTGATCGGGTCGCCTTTGGTCGCGGGGGTATATCGGATCTCCACCTCAAAGGCGACCACACGACCCCGCGCGGCCGGTTTCGCATTACCCGTGTGAATAAAGAAAGCCGATTTCATTTGTTTTTGGGTATTAATTACCCAACGCAACAACACTTGGATGCTGCGCACCATCAGGGTGTAGTGGATACCCAAGAGTATTTGGCCTCGCGCAATCACGGGCGTATTTACGGTGAATTTCCGCAGTCTGGCACCCTTGGCGGGTATATCGGATTTCATGGTATCGGCCAGGGAGACCCCCAAGTCCATGATGATTTCCATTGGACACAAGGCTGCATCGCCATGACCAATGAGCAAATTGAAACCCTTTACGCGCACGTCGAAATTGGGACGCCCGTCGTAATCGAGTAGGCCTTTTTCGGGGGTTGAAAGAAACCGGTAGGCGAGTAATCATGCGCTCGACGTTCGTAGCGGGTAAGATTAGCGTTGCCGAAGTCAAAACAATTGCAATTGTTATAGAAGAACAGGAGAAATTACTATGTCACAGTCATTAAAGACTCTACTTAAACTCACCATCGCAGGCGCTACCGTTGGTCTGCTCGTTGGTTGTGCTACTCAGGCCCAGCTTGATGAGGCAACCGCGTTAGCCGAGGCCGCCATGGACGAGGCAAGCACTGCCATGATTAAAGCCGAAGGCGCAGAGACGATCGCCAACAGCAACAGCGAGAAAATTGATCGCATGTTCGAGCGCTCGATGTACAAATAAGGTTTTTGCCTTATTTGTCCAAAAGCCTCGTTTTTACGGGGCTTTTTTTATTCGGTAACCGCCGGATCTACAGCAGGCTGCTGCAAAGCAAGCGCTGGGATGGTGGGTCTTTGACGCGAAATAGAGGTTGGCATGCCATTCGCATTGGCCACCGCGTCGGCAAGTTTTTGGTGATCAATACGCGCGTTTTCATGGCGTTTAATCACCAAGGCCACGCTGGCAACCGCCTCGCTTAAAGGCGGTGACTTAAGTGGGTCATAGGCATTCTGCGCGTCTTCGGGCAACACCGGGTGAGCCTCGACAAGCAAGCGCTCGCCCGTCCATCCTGCTTTCACGGCTTCATTGACCAGCCGGACTCGCTCGCCACTGGGAACGCGCTCAAACAATGATTCAACGTCTTCGGGAAACATGCGAATACAGCCATGTGTCACGCGCATGCCAATGCCGCGCGGCTCATTTGTGCCGTGGATTAAATACGCGCCGCCAGGAATACTCAGCCGCATTTTATGCTTGCCGAGCGGGTTTTCTGGGCCGGGCGGAACGGCATCCGGCAAGGGGCGTCCCTGCTGCGCGCGCTCGGTTAAAATGGACTCAGGCGGAAACCAATAGGGATTTTCTGTTTTTTCGGTAATCCGACTCTCGCCCAGCGGTGTTGACCAGTCCATTCGGCCAACACTAATCGGATAGGTCTCAACGCGGGCGGGTTCGCCGTCTGCCACAGGCGGGTAGTAGTACAAACGCATTTCAGCAATGTTGACAACGATGCCGCTACGCTCACCCTCGGGCAGAATGAATTGGCTGGGGATGACAACCTCAGTGCCCTCCCCCGGCAGCCAGACATCGACATCGGGGTTGGCTTGGCGCATCTCCTCATAGCCAACCCCATACTCACGGCCTAAGCTCAATAAGGTGTCTTCCCTGACTGCGGTGATGCGCTCGACTTGACCAATGACATCAATATCGTCAGCCGGCAATGGATAGGTCAGTGCCGAGGCACTACCGCCGAGTAGCGCACAACCAAGCCCCAAGCCCTGGACGATGGGCATGAATCGGCTAAATAAAGCTTGTATCGATACGTTTTGCATAAACATTGAATAATGTAGCGCATTGCCGCGACGATTGTCCTGTTAAAGGGTTTCTCTTTTTCGGCGTTTTCAGGAATAATACGCCTTATGAGGTACCAATTGTTGTGTTTCGGGATGTGCTCGGCGCTGCTTGGATTAAGCGGTGTTGGTGCGGCTCATGCACAATCAGGGGACTGGCAACAGGCGTTGCGCCCGCAACTTGAACTCTCCTCCCACCTAAGTGAGCGGTTAAACATTCGCTTTGGTGTCACGCAGGATCGAGCGCGCTCACCGCTCAACCCCGAGTCGACTTTTCAACTCGTCGATGAATCCATGCAGTTTTCTGCATTGGTGGATTGGTCGTTGAATGACACCGGTATTCGAATGACGGGCGGCGCGCTATACGACGATGATTTGTCTGTGCAGTCAGACTTTCCCTTGGATGCACTGGATACTGACCATATGAGCACCTATGTGGGCGTGGGTTGGGACAATGACTTTGGTACGCGTGGTCGCTTTGGTCTATCCCTCGACATGGGCCTAACGTTTGATGAGGCCACTACCGAGCTCAGCTTGGATGAGTCGATCGATACCACGGCCGAAGATGCCTCGTTGGGCAGCACCTTCCAGAGCTTTCGCTACGAGCCAAGCTTTTCTGCTGGCGTCGAATACCGCTTCTAGTGTCCTAACCGGCTGCGCCGGTTAGTCGAACCCGTTATTCGTTTGCTCCGGGGGTTCGAACCCCAAATC
>CAJXMZ010000062.1 GCA_913056315.1 uncultured Ectothiorhodospiraceae bacterium | reverse complement strand
CACACCGGCGAGGTCACCGGCCCGGGCACGCTGGTGTGCCGAGACTGTGGTGAGCGGCTGGAATTTAAGCGCGCCGGCCATATTCCACCGTGTCCGCAGTGCCATGGCAGTCGCTTTGAGCGCGCGGCTCGACAGTCCGACGGCTAAACATAGGTGCAATTCGACCCAGCGGCGGGGTATCCTCTCGCGCCATGAACAAGCAATACGACCCCGCCCAAATTGAAACCCAAGCCCAGCATTACTGGGACACGGCTGGCAGCTTTGCGGTTAGCGAGGACAGCGCGCGCGAGCCCTATTACTGCCTATCGATGTTGCCCTATCCCAGCGGCAAGCTGCATATGGGGCATGTGCGCAACTACACCATTGGCGATGTGATTAGTCGCTTTCAGCGCATGCAGGGCCGTAACGTACTCCAACCCATGGGTTGGGATGCCTTTGGCTTGCCGGCTGAAAATGCCGCGATTAAGCGCGGCGTGGCGCCGGCCAAATGGACTTATGAGAATATTGACCACATGCGCCGGCAGCTCCAGCGCATGGGGTATGGCTACGATTGGCGTCGCGAGGTCACCACCTGCGACCCCGCCTATTATCGCTGGGAACAACAAATGTTTACCCGGCTACTGGCCAAAAAACGGGTTTACCGCGCGAGCGCGGTCGTCAATTGGGATCCGGTCGATCAAACCGTTTTAGCCAATGAGCAGGTGGTTGATGGCCGTGGTTGGCGCTCAGGCGCATTGGTTGAGCGCCGCGAAATACCGCAGTGGTTTTTGCGCATTACCGACTATGCCGATGAGCTACTCGATGGCCTAGACCATCTGCCGGGTTGGCCGGATGCGGTTAAAACCATGCAGCGCAATTGGATTGGCCGCTCCGAGGGCGTTGAACTGGATTTTGCCCTTGCCGATGGGGGTGAGCCGCTGCGCGTCTACACAACCCGGCCTGACACCCTGTATGGCGCAACCTACATGGCCGTAGCGGCCGATCACCCCCTGGCCCTGGCCGCCGAGGCTAACGATCCCAGTATCGCGGCGTTTCTTACGCAAATTCGCCAAGGCGCGGTGACCGAAGAGGCCATGGAGAAGCTCGAGAAAAAGGGCATGCCATTGGGTATTGACGCGCTTAATCCGCTCTCGGGTGAGCGTATTCCGGTCTGGGTCGCGAACTTTGTGCTCATGGGCTATGGCACTGGGGCCATTATGGCCGTGCCGGCGCATGACCAACGTGACCATGAGTTTGCTCAGCGCTACGGGCTGGCCATTCGTCAAGCGGTGGGCCCAGCCGATGGCAGTGCCATTGATGTGCAAGCGCAGCCCTGGGTTGCCAAAGACGATTTGGTCACGGTGAATGCCGGTCAGTTTACTGGTCTGGACTTTAACGCCGCCTTTCATGCGATTGCCGATTATCTTGAGGCCCAGGGCATTGGTGAGCGGCGGGTGAATTATCGCCTGCGCGATTGGGGCGTATCCCGACAGCGCTATTGGGGCTGCCCGATTCCCATTATTCACTGCCCCAGCTGCGGTGCGGTGCCGGTACCAGATAAAGATCTGCCCGTGACCCTGCCCGAGTCAGTGGAATTTACCGGCGTGCGCTCGCCGCTGAAATCCGACCCGCACTGGCGCCATGTTGCCTGCCCAAGCTGCGGCGGTGAGGCTGAGCGCGAAACCGATACCTTCGATACCTTTGTCGAATCGTCGTGGTACTACGCGCGCTACTGCAGCCCGGATGCGCAGGCCATGGTGGACGAACGTGCCAACCACTGGTTACCCGTGGATCAGTATATTGGTGGGATTGAGCACGCGGTGATGCATTTGTTGTATTTCCGCTTTTGGCACAAGCTCATGCGCGATTTGGCGTTGGTGAAAAGTGACGAGCCGGCCACTAACTTGCTGTGTCAGGGCATGGTGTTGGCTGAGGCCTATTATCAAGACAGCGAGCAATCAGGGCGCGAGTGGATTGCACCGGATCAAGTGCGTGTTGAGCGCGATGCCAAAGGACGCATTACCACGGCTCGCCGGCGTGATGATCAAACCGAGGTGGTCGCCACCGGTTGGACAACGATGTCGAAGTCTAAAAACAACGGCGTCGATCCAGAAAGCTTAGTGGATCGATTTGGTGCCGATACGGTGCGGCTATTTACCATGTTTGCCGCCCCGCCCGATCAGGCCCTGGAGTGGCAAGATAGTGGGGTTGAGGGGGCGTCGCGCTTTTTGCGCCGGCTCTACAGCGTGGTGATCGAGCATATTGAAGCGGGGACGGTACCGGCGCCACGCGAGCAATCGCTCGATCAAGCCGGCGCGGCCTTACGGCGGAAGCTCCACGAGACGATTGCCAAAGTCGGTGATGATATTGGTCGGCGCTATACGTTTAATACAGCCATCGCAGCGGTGATGGAACTGACCAACGAGCTAACCCGGTATAGCGAGTCAACACCAAGCGCGCGGGGGTTGCGCCAAGAGGTGCTCGAGGCCTTGGTGCTTATGCTCCAACCCATCACACCGCATTTAAGTCATGCACTGTGGTCGGCATTGGGGCAGGATGGGGCGGCGGTGGATCAGGCTTGGCCGACAGTCGACGAATCGGCGTTGGTGCGCGATGCGCTCGAATTGGTGGTGCAGGTGAATGGCAAATTGCGTGGGCGGATTACGGTGGCCGCCGATGCCGCCGAAAGCGCCATTCGCGAGCAAGCCTTGGCGGATGAAAACGTGATTCGGTTTACCGAGTCGCTGACGATTCGCAAAGTCATTGTTGTACCGGGTCGGTTGGTTAATGTGGTGGCAAATTAATGATGCGCACAAAACGTTGGTTAGTGTTGGGATTGGTGTTGTTGCTGGCTGGCTGCGGCTGGCAGTTGCGCGGTGCAGCCGGTGGGGGGTTTGACGATGTTGCCATCGCCCTTGAGGGCTCGGCGGGCAATCGGATTGAATCAGCCATTGCGGTGCGCTTGAGTGATTTGGGCGCCACCATCGTGCCCTCGGCCGATCAGGCACAGACTTTGCTGCGGATTGAGTCTGCGCAAACCAACCGGCGAACACTGACCACCGATGAAGATGATTTTGCGACTGAATATGAGCTCAGCTATCAAATTCGCTTTGCGCTCGAGCCGGGCGGTCTTGCTGATGCCCAAGCGGTGGGCACTCAAAGCCAAACGGTGCGCACCAGTGCGGCCTTTGTTGTTAGCGCCGATGCGCTGCAGGCCGCTCAAGCCGAAGAAGAAGCGATTCGCCGTGACCTTGAGGATGATGCGATTGGTCTGTTGCTGGCCCGAGTCGGCCGGATGCTCTAAGCGAGTGGCTCATGCCTGAATTGCGTGTTGATGAGCTGCTCGGGCGTCTTAACCAAGGGCTTGCGCCCCTCATCTTGCTTGCGGGCGAAGAGCCGCTGATTATTGAAGAAACCCTTGATCGGGTGCGTGAGCAAGCGCGTGAGCTTGACTACAGCGAGCGCGAAATCCTTCAAGTCGAAACCGGTTTTGATTGGAACCGCATTGGCGCGGCAACCGATAACTTATCGCTGTTTGCTAGCCGCCGATTGATTGAATTGCGCATGCCCAACGGCAAACCCGGTAAAGACGGCAGTGCGGTGCTCAAAGCCTATGCACAAAACCCGCCCGCCGATACCGCGCTATTGGTGATTACCGGCCGACTCGAGCCGGCACAGCGTCAATCCGCTTGGGTGCAGGCCATCGCCAAAGCCGGACTGATGAGCTATGTCTGGCCGCTGCGTCGCAACGAGCTAGAAGGGTGGACGCGGGATCGCGCAAAAAGCCGTGGGCTTAATCTCAATCGCCAAGCCGCGGCGCTTTTAGCCGATCGTAACGAAGGCAACCTGCTTGCCTTGGCTCAAGAGCTCGAAAAGCTTGCGCTACTGAGCGACGGCCAGCCGGTGGGGTTGGCCGAAGCCCAAGAAGCGGTCGCCGATAGCGCGCGATACGCGGTTTTTGACTTGCCCGATGCAGTGGCCGCGGGTGATGTCGCGCGAGCGCTTAAAATTACTCAGCGGCTGCGGGTTGAGGGCGAGGAGCCGGTGCTGGTGTTGTGGGGACTGAGCCGCGATTTGCGGGTCCTTGCTGATTTACAAGCAACCCAAGCGGCAGGCGGTGCGTTGGCGGCGGTGATGAGCCGGCATCGGGTTTGGAAAAATCGCCAAGCGCGTTTGCAGCAACTGGCCCAACGCGCACCGCGGCAGGCGTGGGCGCGCTTACTTGCGCGCGCAGCGGCAGCTGATAGAGCGATTAAAGGCGCAGAGCCACGGCGCGGCTGGGATGAGCTGATAGAATTAGCCACTCGCGCCGCCCGATTGGCTGGCCGAAGCGATAATCGAGGGTAGGGATTATGGGTACTGCAACGCATTCAGTCATTGACGATATTAACGGCCATATTGAAGCCTTGGGCCTAGCGGCTCGACGCGCTGCTCGTGTGCTGGCGGCCAGTGATAGTGGACCGCGTAACGAAGCGTTGCGCGCCATGGCGCGGCATATTCGCGCTGGACAGGCCGAGCTAACCCAGGCTAATCAACAAGACCTCGAAGCGGCTGAGGCCGCGGGGTTAGAAGCGGCCTTAATGGATCGTCTGGCGCTAACCGGTGCGCGCATCGAGGCCATGGCTGAGGGTTTAGAGCAAATTGCCGCACTGCCCGATCCCGTTGGCGCCATCAGTCAAATTGAGCCCATGCCCTCGGGCATTCGGGTGGGCCGAATGCGCGTGCCTTTGGGCGTGGTGGGTATTATTTACGAATCACGCCCTAACGTCACCGCCGATGCCGCCGGGCTGTGCCTTAAATCAGGCAATGCCTGTGTTTTGCGTGGCGGTTCGGAATCGCTGCGCTCCAATCAAGCCATTGCCGCTTGCATTCAAGCCGGGCTCAAAGAAGCCGGTTTGCCTGAGCAGGCCGTCCAAGTGGTGGGCACCACCGATCGGGCGGCGGTGGGGGCGTTAATCACCGCTGATGACCATATTGATGTGTTGGTGCCGCGCGGGGGTAAAAGCCTGATCGCGCGCATCATGCAGGATGCCAGCGTGCCGATGATTAAGCATCTAGATGGGGTATGCCATTGCTTTGTCGATGCCGCAGCCGATTTAGACATGGCTGAGCGTGTTGTGATTAACGCCAAGACCCAGCGCTATGGCACCTGCAATACCCTTGAGACCTTGTTAATTGACGCCGGTGTGGCGCCGACGTTGCTGCCGCGTTTAAAAACCCGCTTTGATGAAATTGGGGTTGAACTGCGCGGCTGCGCAGCGAGTCGAGGGATTGTCGATGGCCTGACGGTGGCGACGGCGGCCGATTGGGATGAGGAATACTTAGCGCCGATCTTAGCGGTGCGGGTCGTTAGCGGCCTAGATGAAGCCATGGAGCATATTGCCGCGCACGGCTCGGGTCATACCGATGCCATCGTCACCGATCATCATCCGCATGCCGAGCGCTTTTTGCGAGAAGTCGATTCAAGCTCGGTCATGGTCAATGCCTCGACCCGATTTGCCGATGGCTTTGAGTATGGTCTGGGTGCCGAAATTGGTATTAGCACCGATAAGCTGCATGCCCGTGGCCCGGTTGGGCTAGAGGGTTTGACCTCGCAAAAATACATTGTCCTGGGTGAGGGGCATGTGCGCGAATGACTAGCACGCGGGGTGCGCCGGTGGCTTTGCTGGGGGGCACATTTGACCCCGTTCACTATGGGCACTTGCGCCCCGCGATTGAGTTGCTTGAGGCATTGAATTTATCCGAAATTCGATTGGTGCCCGGACGAATTCCGCCACATCGTGCGCAACCGCGGCAATCAGCGGTCAATCGCTGCCGCTTATTGCACGCGGCGGTTGCCGATGTGCCCGGATTGGTCGTAGATGAGCGCGAACTGCAGCGCGAGGGACCGTCGTACACCCTAGAGACCCTGCGGGATTTGCGCGCCGAAATTGGCCCGCAACGCCCGCTATGCTTTGCGATGGGGCGCGATGCGTTTCGTGGTCTGGAGTCCTGGCACCGTTGGGGCGAACTGGTGGATTACGCCCACCTGATTGTTACCACCCGTGGGGGAGATGATGCGCCGCTATCAGCGAATTTGCAGGACTGGTTAACCCCTCGGATCGCCCCTGATGCGGCCGCCTTACGGCATACGCCGGCCGGTGCGGTGTGGTTTCAGCCTGTCTCGGCGTTAGCGATTTCGGCCACTGGGATTCGGCGATTGCTCGCGCAAGGTCGCTCCGCGCGTGGACTCATGCCCGAGGGGGTTTGGCCGATGCTCGCCGAGGCGGGATTGTATGGCTACCCGCAAGTTTAACGGGCGTTTTGCCTAGGAGTTTTTTGGCTGACTATGAATACGATTGCCGTTTCACCGCAGAGCCTGCGCGATCACGTTGCTGAGGCCCTAGACGATATGAAAGCGGTCGACCCGCGCATCTTGGATGTGCAGGGTCGAACCGCGATTACCGACTACATGGCCTTTGCCAGTGGCAATTCACGCCGCCATGTTCGCTCGATTGCCGAGGCGGTGATTGATAAAGCCCGCGAGGCGGGGCTCAAGCCAATGGGCATTGAAGGGCTACAAGGCAGCGAATGGGTGTTGGTGGATTTGGGCGATGTCGTAGTGCACGTCATGCTCGAGGATGTACGTGATTTCTATCGTCTCGAGCGTATTTGGAGCTTTGATGAGGCTGAGGCCTAACGTCCATGCGTCTTGAGTTGTTGGCGGTTGGCCAGCGCCCGCCCGATTGGGTGCAAACGGGTGTTCAGACGTATGCCAAGCGCATGCCGCGGCATCTACCGCTATCGGTGCACAGTGTCGCTGCGGGTGATGCCCGGCGCAGCGGTGATGTGGCGCGGGCGCAAAGCCAAGAAGCTGATGCGTTGCTGGCTGCGGTGCCCAAGGGCGCGCGGCTGATTGCCCTGGATGAGCGCGGGCGCAGCTGGCGCACTGCGGATCTGGCAGACTACCTGCAAGCGCAAATGCAACAAGGCGATGATCTGGCGTTTTTAATTGGCGGTGCGGATGGGCTGCATTCGCGTTGTTTAGAGGCAGCCGAGCGACAGTGGTCGCTCTCGGCCCTCACACTGCCGCATATGCTCGTCCGTGTGATCGTGGCCGAGCAGCTCTACCGTGCTTGGACGTTATGCTCAGGCCATCCCTACCACCGCGGATAGGCGCTCAGCAGCAAGGAGACAACTCATGACCAATCCCACAACCCATACCCCGGCGGTTTACCTGGCATCATCCTCGCCGCGCCGGCAAGAACTACTCGAGCGCATGGGCATGACTTTTGCGCTCGTTGCCCAAGGCGTTGACGAGCAAGTCCAGGCTGACGAACCCCCCGAGGTGTTTGTGATTCGGCTGGCTTTAGAAAAGGCGCGCGCCGGTTTTGCCAATCGCCCCGTTGGCGCCACGGCACCGGTGCTGGGCGCGGATACTGCGGTGGTCATCGAGGATGACATTCTGGGCAAGCCTACCGATCAGGCCGATGCGCTGGCGATGCTCGAGCGGCTTAGTGGGCAAACCCACCGGGTGCTGACCGGCGTCGCCCTGGTGGACGAGACCGGCGAGGCGACGCGTTTATCGGTGAGTAGCGTGACCTTTCGCGCAATTTCCTTAGCCGAGCGTCAAGCCTATTGGCGCAGCGGTGAGCCCGAAGGCAAAGCCGGCGGTTATGCCATTCAAGGCTTGGGTGGGGTGTTTGCCGAGCAGCTTGAGGGTAGCTACTCCGGTGTGATGGGTTTACCGATGTTCGAGACCGATGATTTGCTGCGCTCATTTGGGGTGGCGAGTGCCTTATCCGCGCCGGCGGGGCAGTGACACAGGAAATTCTGGTTAACATCACCCCGCAGGAGACGCGGGTGGCGGTGCTCGATAACGGGAGTCTGCAAGAGATTCATATTGAGCGCAGTCGCAGTCGTGGGCTGGTTGGCAACATTTATCAAGGCGAAGTGGCCCGCGTGCTGCCAGGTATGCAGGCGGCTTTCATCGAGGCCGGGCTCGCGCGCACGGCGTTTTTGCATGCCTCAGATATAACCGCCGGTCGCCAGGTTGCGAGTGGGTCGCACGCCGACTCGGCGCAGATCCAGCAGTGTTTGCGCGAACAACAGCGCATTCGGGTGCAAGTGCTCAAAGACCCGATCGGCGGTAAGGGCGCTCGGCTGACCACGCAAATTACGATTCCGTCTCGTTACATGGTGCTCATGGTAGATGCCCCGGGGGTGGGGCTATCCGCACGCATTGAGGGCGCGGCTGAACGCGAGCGGCTGAAAGCCATTGCAACGCAGTTAATCGGCGAATCAAGCCCGCATGGTTGTATATTGCGCACCGCAGCTGAAGGTGCTGATGAAAACGCATTGG
>CAJXMZ010000061.1 GCA_913056315.1 uncultured Ectothiorhodospiraceae bacterium | reverse complement strand
TCGCCCAACAACACCAGCTCTGACGCCCCGGTTTGGGCGCGCAGATCGCCTAAGGTAATCGCCGCCATTTCGCCTTCAACATCACTAAGCTCGCTGGCTGCTCCTTCCAAGCGCTGCTGCATATCGCGCATACGCTGATCCAACGAGGCTTGCGAGAGCGCCAACGCATCATCCAAGGCGCGTTCAATGCGCACATCAAACCAACTATCCACGCCGCGCTGGAGAAATTGCATCGAAAACGCATAGACCACCAACCCCGGCAACACCGCTAAAACGGCAAATAAGGCCAATAGACGTAATGTCAGTCGGCTGCCAGCCTCGCCCTCGCGCAGCGAGCGACTCAGCCGCCAGAGGTTGTTAACAATAAGCCCCAGCAGAATAAACAGCACAACGCCATTGAGCAGCAGGAGCCACAGGTACAGCCGGCCAAAGCGGGCGGTGTTTTCGGTTGCTGCGCTGAGTAAGTACAGCGACAAAATCAGCAATACGCTAAGGACCACCCGGGCCCAACCTTGGCGTGGTAAGCGAATCATGGCAGCGTCACCGCTTGTTCAAGGACTTGGCTACGCAATTTCCACTCACTATCAACCAGCGCCACCGTGCGCAGCAGCCGCGGTAGCGCCTCCAGCTCAAGCGCGCTGACAAAACCAACCCGGTAGTTAGTACGGGGATTTAATTGATCACGCGGCAATAACGGCCACCCTTCCACGTTACCCAAACGGGCAAGCAACGCATCAAGACTGCGAAAACTCCGGCTCTCGCCGTTGGATAGACGCGTCAAAACATAGCGTCGGCTCATGGCGTGGTATTGCAGCCGGTAGCGACGTTGTTGATCCACCACCAAGGCATTGCGCCACCACCAGCGTGCGCGCTCAAGATGCGCGGTTTGGCTAATGACCAACGACACACCATTCTCGAGTGCTTCGGTCACCGTCGCGCCAAGGGCATAATCGACACGGGCATTTAGGCTCAGGAGACCCTCCTCGACCGTGGCGCCAACTTCGCTTACACGAAAGCCACCGCTTTGCGCCATGACTGCCCCGACAGCCAAGAGCAAGCCAAAACCAACCAGACTGCGTTTAACGCTTTTGCAAACAGGCATAGTAAAAGCCATCAACTCCGGACTCACCGGTGAGGATTTGCTGACCGTAACCCACTGATTGGCCAACGGGAAGGTCCAACTCTAGCGCCGTGGCATCGGTATGCTCGGCCATAAACGCATCAATAATGGCTTCATTTTCGGCGTGGAGCACCGAACAAGTCGCATAAACCAATCGACCACCCGGCTTGAGCAAGGGCCAAAGCGCCTTTAGGAGCCGCTGCTGGCCACGCTGTAATTCCGCGATATCGCTCTCGCGCCGCAACCATTTAATATCCGGGTGGCGCCGAATAACCCCTGAGCCCGAACAAGGCGCATCCAATAAAATGCGATCAAAGGGCTGCTCGTCCCACCAGCTTGTCGGCTCGCCCGCATCGCCGACTTGGGTTTGCGCCTTTAACCCCAAGCGCTCGAGGTTGCTCTTAACGCTGTCTAAGCGCTGAGCATCCTGATCAAGCGCCAGCATTTTAACCTCAGCCCGCTCTAAAATATGGGCGGTTTTACCCCCCGGCGCGGCACAGGCATCAAGAATGGACTCGCCGGCCTGGGCATCGAGCACATCCGCGGCCAACTGCGCAGCGGCGTCCTGCACCGAAATAACTCCTTGGGCAAAGGCCGGCAAATTATCCACCCCAACGGCTTGATCGAGCACCAACGCATCAGCAAAGCCCGGCATGGGCTGGGCCGGCGGCAACTCAGGTACAGCCGTGGCTCGCGCGTTGCGGCGCAGGGTCATGGGCGCGCGGGTATTTTGCGCCGCGATCAAATCCATCCACTGCGCCGGCCAGTCGGTTTGCAGTCTTTTCAACAGCCAATCCGGGAGTGAGTAGCGCACGGCCGGCTGATCATCAACCGCCGCTAACACGGTTGGCATTTCACGTTGAAAGCGGCGCAATACCGCATTGGCCAATTTGGCTGCCCAGGCTTTGTTGCGCTCATGCGCTAAGGCCACCGTTTGCGATACCGCGGCATGGCCGGGCACGTCCATAACTAAAAGCTGATACAGCCCAAGTTCAATGAGCAGTGCAATATCGTAATCGCGGGAGCGCAGCGGCGAGCGCAGCAGTTGATCGCGCAACGCGCCTAGGCGTCGATGCTCTCGCAATACGCCATAGGCGAGGGCTTGGCAAAAACCGCGATCGCGAGGGTCTTCCAGCGCGGGCAATACACTAGCAAGGGCGCCATCCAAGGATTGCCCACGGCCGAGTACAGCAAGCAAACACTCGAGTGCTGCGGCTCTTGCGTTAGTCGAGCGTTTCGCCGACATAAACCGCATGTCCTCTTAAAAATTGATCGACAGCTTGAGGCTTACCACCGGGTATTTGCACGGTTTTTAAGCGCAGGCCCTGATCTTGCGTTTGCACATCAATGCCCGCGTCACTCACCGCAACGATTTCTCCGGGCTTGGCCGTTTGTCCTGGTGGCAAGGATACGGGCTCAGCCTGCCAAATACGCAGCGCTTGGCCTTGGCGCTGGCATCGCGCCACTGGCCAAGGGTTAAAGGCGCGCACTTGCCGGGCCAACACTTCAGCGGGCTGCGCCCAATTCAATTGGGCTTCTTGGGTGCTCAACTTAGTGGCATAGCGCACCCCGTCTTGGGCTTGCGGCGTTGCCGGCAATCGACCCGCCGCCCAATCATCTAGGCTGGCGCTAAGCAACTGCGCACCGATTTGAGCCAAACGATCATGAACGCTGCCCGCGGTATCGTCGGGCTGAATTGGCGTCGAGCGCACCGCCACCACGGGGCCGGTATCAAGCCCGGGCGCCATTTCCATTAAACACACGCCGGTTGTAGCGTCACCGGCTTCAATAGCCCGATGAATAGGCGCCGCACCGCGCCAGCGCGGCAGCAATGATGCATGAATATTCAGTGCGCCTAAGCGTGGAATGGCCAGCACAGCGGCCGGTAAAATTAAGCCATAGGCGGCCACCACCAACACATCCGGTGCGTAGGCTTGGAGTGTGGCTTGGGCCTGTGCGCTGCTCAGCCGCTCGGGCTGCTCGACGGGCAGATCATGTTCTACCGCACAGGCTTTAACCGCGGAAGGGCGCAACTGCCGGCCCCGACCCGCCGGACGATCAGGCTGGGTATACACAGCAACAATCGGGTGCGGACTGGCAATAAGTGCCTCGAGCGCCGGCACAGCAAACGCCGGCGTGCCCGCATAGGCAATCCGTAGTGGCACTGGCGGCGCTGAACGGTTCAGACGGCGCCCGTTTTGAGTGGGGGTTCGCCGCGTTGGCGCGCGGCTTTTTCAAACCGCCGACGCAAGCGGTTGCGCTTTAGCGCCGAGAGATGGTCAATAAACAGCCGTCCCGCCAAATGATCCAGCTCATGCTGAATGCAGCGGGCATGCAAGCCTTCGAAGCGCTGCTCAAAGGCCTCGCCCTCAGCGTTTAAACCCCGCACCGTCACCGCAATAGGACGTTCGACATTATCCGCGTAGCCCACAATCGACAGGCACCCCTCTTCGGCGATGTCGCAGGCGTCATCGCGATCGATAATTTCGGGGTTAATCAGCACTTGGGGTTGGTCCGCATTATCGCTGATGTCCATGACCACAACTTGCTCATGGACATCGATTTGCGTGGCCGCCAACCCGATGCCCGGGGCGTCGTACATGGTTTCGAACATATCGCTAATCAGCGCTTTAATCCGCTCATCAATCACATCGACCCGTTTAGCCGGTGTGCGCAACCGCGGGTCGGGATATTGCAAAATGTCTCGTATCGCCATTGTTTTTCCGTTGAGGGCCGCGGCTTAACGCTGCTAGCCTCAAGCTGCTAGATATTCATTCAATCATACCCAATCGGCTGTGCTTACGGCCAGCTAATGCCTGACAAAACAAGGAAGTGTCATGCGTTGTTTACGCTTACTCGGACTCACGGCCAGCTTATGGCTAGCCCCCTTTCTAACGGCAGGGGCTACTGAGCCCCCCGCGCTATTCCCAAACGCGGACAACCTCGCACGAGTCATCATGGGCGAAAACGGCCGCCAGCTAAACGTGGCCGGCGATCGAATATTTGCCGAAGGACTCGCGGGGCGGACCGCCGCCGCTTACTTTGTGCTCCGGCCCGGGCCGCCATTAACCCACCAAGCTAGCGGCCGGCGCCTTGGGCGCAGTAACATCCATTTGGGCCGTGCCCGCGTCGAGCGCCGAGGCAATCCAACGGTACTGCGCATCGAGCAAGCCCGCCGCGAAATTCGCCCCGGCGATTATCTTTGGCCCATCGCCTCACGGAAACCCACCGAATGAATGCGGATGACGAACTGACCGACTGGCTAACACTAGCCCGCCTTAATCGGGTGGGACCGCGCACTCAAACCCAAATTCTCGAGTGCTATGGCAGCGCGAGCGCCTTTCTCAGTGCCAGTGAGCGCGACCGACAAAAACACGGCCTGCCCGTCGAGGCGGTGACTGCCTCACGCGCGCTCGATAGCCTTAAAGCGGGCGTCGAAGCGGATTTGGCTTGGCGTAATGCCGCCAGTAATCGTTACATCATTAGCCGCGCGGATGAGCGCTACCCCGCCCTGTTGGCTAACATTGCCGATCCACCGGCGGTGTTATTTGTGCGCGGTGATCCAGACATTTTGCATAGCCCGCAAATCGCAATGGTTGGCGCGCGCCATGCCACGCACACAGGCGCTGAGACCGCGCATGACTTTGCCGCCCATTTATCGGCCATGGGGCTAACCGTTACCAGCGGGCTCGCCCTTGGCATTGACGCTGCCGCCCATGAGGGCGCGCTGCTGGGTAGCGGCCAAACGCTGGCGATTATGGCTACCGGCCCTGATCGACTGTATCCACGGCAAAATATTGAGCTGGCCGATCGCATTGTCGAACACGGCGCAATCATCACCGAAATGCCCGTGGGCACGCCGGTCCAGCGCGGGCTGTTTCCGCGTCGCAACCGCATTATTAGTGGGTTGTCGCTTGGTGTGCTGGTGGTTGAAGCCGGCAAAAAGAGTGGCGCGTTAGGCAGTGCGCGCTGCGCCCACGAGCAAGCCCGTGAGGTCTTAGCCATCCCTGGATCAATTCATAATCCCGTGGCTCGCGGGTGTCATGCCCTTATTCGCGAAGGCGCGCGTTTAGTCGAGAGCGTTAATGATGTGATCGAAGAACTGCGCGGCCCCGCCGAGCGCATGACAACACAATTAAATACCCAGGCCAGCACGCCGGTGATCGCGCCGCCCGAAACAACTCACCCAGCGCTCGATGCCGACTACCAAGCCGTACTGGATGCGCTTGGGCACGGTCCCGTGGGCTTTGACAAACTTCTCGAGCGGCTTGGATTGACGCCCGATATCCTTTCCTCCATGCTCCTGAATCTAGAACTTAAAGGCCGCGTGGCGCCCTGTAGCGGCGGTCAATACCAACGGATAACCAATCGAGCAGGCGGATGAAAGAAAACGTTTTCGACGTCCTTATGTATCTGTTCGAGCACTATTTCCACGACACAGTCGAGGTCGATCCGAACCGCGCAGAAATCGAAAATGATCTGCTTGGTGCGGGCTTTACCGAGTTACAAATTCGCAAAGCCCTAGACTGGATTGATGCGCTGGCCGAACACCGTGAGTTGCCCATCGTGGGTGATCAAACACCGGCAACCCGCGTGTTCACCGCCGCCGAATTAGTGCGAATTGATACCGAAGGACGCGGGTTTCTCCTGTTTTTAGAGCAAACCGGCATTTTAACGCCCAGCAATCGGGAAATGGTCATCGACCGGCTTATGGCTTTGGATGATGGCGATATTGATCTCGATAAACTCAAATGGGTGGTATTAATGGTGCTATTTAGTCGTCCCGGCGAGGAGGAAGCCTGCGCTTGGATGGAAAACCTACTCTTTGAGTCCGCTCACCCGCTCGCACACTGAAGTTTTAATGACTAGTCATCTTGTTATCGTGGAGTCGCCCGCTAAGGCGCGCACCATTAATAAATATCTCGGCAGCGACTACGAAGTCATGGCCTCCTACGGTCATGTCCGTGATCTCGTGGCCAAAGAAGGCGCCGTCGACACTGAACACGGCTTTGCCATGCGCTATGCGCTAGTCGAGCGCAATGCCAAACAAGTCGATGCCATCGCCAAGGCCACGCGCAAAGCCGATGCCGTCTATCTGGCCACTGACCCGGACCGCGAAGGCGAGGCGATCTCGTGGCATCTTCAGCAGTTGCTCGAAGAGCGCGGCGTACTCGGTGATAAACCCATCCACCGGGTCGTCTTCTACGAAATCACCCAAGGTGCTATTCGCGATGCCATTGAGCATCCGCGTGGGCTATCCACCGATTTAGTGAATGCCCAGCAAGCGCGGCGCGCGCTCGATTATTTGGTTGGGTTTAACCTCTCGCCACTTCTGTGGCGCAAAATTACCAGCGGCCTGTCAGCCGGGCGCGTGCAGTCACCGGCGCTGCGCATGATTGTTGAGCGCGAGCTCGAAATTGAAGCCTTTGTGCCACAAGAATATTGGAGCGTTGAGGCCGATTTAACGCGCGCCGATCATGCGTTCATCGGCCGTTTGCAGCAGCTCGATGGCAATAAAGTTGAGCAGTTCACCATTACCGATGGTGACACCGCGGAGTCGGCCAAAAGCCGCATCATTGAGGCGGCCAACGGCGAGCTGGTGGTCACACGAGTTGAGAAGAAACAACGCCGACGTAACCCGGCTGCGCCCTTTATTACCTCGACCCTGCAGCAAGAGGCCTCGCGTAAGCTGCGCTTTGGCGCGCAGCAGACTATGCGCATTGCGCAACAGCTCTACGAGGGCGTCGACACCGGCAATGGCACCGTGGGTTTGATCACCTACATGCGAACCGATTCGGTCAACTTATCAGCCGACGCTATTCAAGCCTTGCGTGGCATTATTGAGCAGCGCTTTGGGGCTGACAAACTCCCGGATCAACCGCATCAGTACCGAACCCGGGCGAAAAACGCGCAAGAAGCGCACGAGGGTATTCGACCCACCGACGCAGCGCGCCACCCCGAGGCCATGAAGCCCTATTTAAGCGAAGATCAGTATCGGCTGTATGACTTAATTTGGAAGCGCACCGTCGCCTGCCAAATGATTCACGCCACCATTGATACGGTTTCGGTTGATTTGGCCGCGGGTGATATCGCCAACTTCCGCGCTACCGGCTCGACCATTCGTGATCCAGGCTTTATGGCGGTCTACCAAGAAGGCCAAGACGACGGTAGCGGTGATGCCAATGAGCGCATTCTCCCGCCGCTTGAACAAGGCGATCAGGTGCCCATTGTGGCCGTTCGCCCAGAACAGCACTTCACCGAGCCGCCCCCGCGCTATTCCGAGGCAAGCCTCGTTCGGGCGCTTGAAGAATATGGGATTGGCCGGCCATCGACCTATGCGTCCATTATTTCAACGCTCCAAGCGCGTAACTACGCCACCATCGATAACCGTCGCTTTAAGCCCACCGACACCGGGCGCGTGGTGACCAAGTTTTTGACCGAGCATTTCGATCGCTACGTCGACTATGAATTTACCGCCAAGCTCGAAGACCGCTTAGACGCCATCTCGCGCGGTGAAAGCGACTGGGTGCCCGTGCTCGAAGCGTTCTGGGGCCCCTTCCACGAGCGCGTTGAAGAAAAGCAGCAAGTCTCGCGTAGCGACGTCATGAAAGCCCGCGAACTGGGTGTTGATCCCAAAAGCGAGCGCCCGGTTAGCGCGCGGTTAGGCCGCTATGGTCCGTTTGTACAGCTGGGTACGCGTGAGGACGAAGAAAAACCCCGCTTTGCCAGCCTGCGACCCGGGCAAAGCATTGACACCATTGGCCTGGACGAAGCCTTAGCGCTTTTCACCCTGCCACGCGACTTAGGCACGACACCCGATGGCTTGCCACTGAGCGCCAATATTGGCCGGTTTGGCCCGTACGTTCGCTTTGGTGATCAATTTGCGTCGATGAAAAAAGACGATGACCCCTACACCATCGAGCGCGACCGCGCGCTGGAATTGGTTGAGGAGAAAAAGGAAAACATCGCCAAGCGCACCATTCAAACCTTCGAACAATCCGGTCTGACCGTCATGAAAGGCCGCTTCGGACCGTTTGTCACTGACGGGCGCAAACGGGCCAGTGTGCCCAAAGACCAAGACGCCGCGGCACTGACCGAGGTCGAATGCCAAACCCTTATTGAGCAAGCCCCTGAGCCTAAGGGCAAAGGTAGCGGGCGTAAAAAAGCCGCCAGCACCAGCAAATCAGGCAGCACCAAAAAGCGCTCCAGCTCTCGCTAGCATGCAAACCGCTGCGCCGCGACTACGCCGTATTCGTGACCTAATCGCCGCCGGCGGCGTAGGGGCCTATCCCACCGAAGGGGTGTGGGGCCTAGGCTGTGATCCATTTGATGAGGCCGCGCTCGCGCGCTTAATTCAGCTCAAAGGCCGCGGCGCGGGCAAAGGGCTCATTGTCATTGCCGCAGATCCCGAGCAACTCGATGACCTGGTTGAATGGCCCAGCGACCCGGCAGTGCGCCAGGCGATTCAAGCCAGTTGGCCTGGCCCGGTCACCTGGATTGTGCGCGCGGCTCCACACTTA
>CAJXMZ010000060.1 GCA_913056315.1 uncultured Ectothiorhodospiraceae bacterium | reverse complement strand
ACCTCCGGCCCCTGCCTCCCGAAGACAGTGCTCTACCAAGCTGAGCTACACCCCGTAGCTTGATTCAGTACTCTCGGCCCACCGAAAAACGGGCCAGCTTACTGAGTGCCGTGCGGAAGTCACTGTCGGGGAAGGCGGCAAGGGCAGCCTCAGCGTGCTCAGCTTCCTGCTCGGCAAGGCCGCGAGTATAGGCAATCGACCCGGTCTGCGCAATCGCTGCCGTGACCGGTTCGATGGCCGTGCGACCGCCCGTCTCAATGGCTTTTTCAATGATTTGCCGGGTGTTGTTATCAGTGTGCGCTAGGCAATGAATTAACGGCAACGTGGGCTTGCCCTCGGCTAGATCATCACCGATATTTTTGCCAATCGTCTCAGCGTTGCCGTCGTAGTCGAGCGCATCATCGGCCAACTGAAAGGCAATGCCTAAATGCCGGCCGTAATCGCGCGCGGCGGACTCAAGGTGGGGGTCATGCGGCGCGGCCAGTCGCGCTGCCAGTCGGCATCCCGCTTCAAATAAAACAGCGGTTTTGCGGTAGATAACCTCTTCGTAGCGGGCTTGGGTTACCGCTGGGTCATGCACATGCATGAGCTGCATGACTTCGCCCTCAGCAATTTGGTTGGTCGTGCGCGAAAACACTTCCATGGTGGTCATGTCATTAAGCTCCACCATCATTTCAAACGCCCGGGTGTAGAGGAAATCACCCACTAGCACGCTCGCCTCGTTGCCCCAAATCTCGTTCGCTGTGTCTTGGCCGCGGCGCACTGCGGAGTCATCAACGACATCATCGTGCAGTAGTGTGGCGGTGTGAATGAGTTCGACGGTCGCCCCCAGCAGCGCATGTCGCTCATCCTCAGGGTTATGACCGGCTGCTCTGGCCATGAGAACGGTCACTAAGGGGCGCAGACGTTTGCCGCCGCCACCAATAATGTAATGCCCGAGCTGACCAATCAGCGCGACGTTAGAGCGCAGCCGCGATTGGATGATTTGATCAACGCGCTTCATATCATCAGCGCTATGAGCCCGTATTGCTGCAATATCCATGCACAATGGCCTTGGCGAAGGAAGGATTGGGCATGCTAGAAAGGCCGCTCGGGGGTGTCAAGCGCAGCCCCGCTTAATCGTTGACCTGCGGGGGGATTGGAGCTATCATTCGCCGGCTTTGGAACAACCTCCTTGGAGCGCTTTGATGTACGCGGTAATCAAAACGGGCGGCAAGCAGTATCGGGTCACTGAAGGTGATGTGCTGCGGGTCGAAAAGCTGGAAGCCGATGCCGGCAGCAGCGTGAAGTTCGATCAGGTGCTTTTAGTCGCCGATGGCGATGACGTGAAAGTGGGCGCGCCAATGCTCAAGGGCGGCAGCGTCTCGGGCGAGGTTGTCAGTCAAGGCCGCGAGCGCAAGATTGAAGTGATTAAATTCAAGCGCCGCAAAGATTACCAGCGCCATTATGGCCACCGTCAGCACTACACAGAGGTTCGCATCACCGGCATTAAAGCGGGCTGATCGCACCGACTACGGAGACAGTACTCATGGCACATAAAAAAGCAGGCGGCAGTACGCGCAACGGTCGCGACTCGCAATCGAAACGCCTTGGTGTGAAGCGCTTCGGCGGTCAAGCCGTTATCGCCGGAAACATTTTAGTTCGTCAGCGTGGAACCCATTTTCATGCTGGCGAGAACGTGGGCATCGGTAACGATCACACATTGTTTGCGAAAGTCGACGGTGCGGTTGTCTTCGCGCGGAAAGGCCCACACCAGCGCCGGGTGGTGAGCGTTCAGCCAGCGGGCTGATCGCCTGGCCTAATCCCGGTTCTCAGCCCCGCCCCGAGCGGGGCTTTTTGATTGTGGCGAACAAAGTATGAAATTTGTTGATGAAGCGAGCATTCAAGTCGTCGCCGGTAACGGTGGTAACGGCTGTGTGAGTTTTCGCCGCGAAAAGTTTATTCCCCGGGGTGGCCCAGATGGTGGCGACGGCGGTCACGGCGGTAGCGTGTGGCTTGAAGCTGACTCAGGGCTTAACACCTTGGCTGACTTTCGCCATACCCGGCGCTTTTGCGCTGAGCGCGGTCACGGCGGTCAAGGCCAACAAAAAAGCGGCCGTGCGGGCGAGGATATTGTTGTGTCAGTGCCCATTGGCACCCTTGTGCGTGATCAAGACACCGATGAGGTCATTGGGGATTTGACCCGTCGCGGCGAGCGCTTATGTGTGGCGCGTGGCGGCCAGGGTGGGCTGGGCAATATTCACTTTAAAAGCTCGACCAACCGCGCCCCGCGCCGTGCGATTCCTGGCGAAGAGGGCGAACGACGAACACTTGGGCTAGAGCTGCAATTACTCGCGGATGTGGGTTTGCTTGGACTGCCCAATGCCGGTAAGTCGACTTTTTTGCGGGCCGTCTCCTCTGCCCGCCCGCGGGTTGCGGACTATCCGTTTACAACGCTCCACCCGGGGTTAGGTGTGGTGCGAATTGGTGCTGGTAGTAGTTTTACCGTTGCGGATATTCCTGGCCTGATTGAAGGGGCTGCTGACGGGGCGGGTTTGGGCATTCAGTTTTTGCGCCATTTAGCGCGTACTCGGCTGTTGCTGCATTTAGTTGATACCGCCGCGGTTTACGATGAGCGCGATATTGCCGAAGAAGCGCGCGGATTAATTCGTGAGCTGCAAGCCTACAGCCCGGCATTAGCCAAGCGCGAGCGGTGGCTGGTAATGAATAAAGCCGACCTATTCCCGTTGGATACGCAAAACGCGATCCGTGAGACGTTGGTGAAAGACCTTGGGTGGGAAGGCCCTTGTTACTTCATATCGGCCGAAACCGGTGCCGGCACGCAAGCGTTATGTCAGGCCATTATGGGTCGACTGATTGAGTGGCAAACCGACGAGGCTGATCGCCAAGCACAACAGCGTCGAGGACTTAGCGATGGATCTGCGTAAACGCCTAGGCCAAAGCCGCCGCTGGGTGGTGAAAGTTGGCAGTGCGCTGGTTACGGATAACGGTCAAGGCCTCGATCATGCGCGTATTGCGGATTGGGTACGCCAAGTTGTCGCTGCGCGCGAGCATGGCGTGGAGCTCATTTTGGTGTCTTCTGGCTCGGTGGCCGAGGGTGTGCAGCGGCTGGGGTGGAACGAGCGCCCGCATGCATTACACCAGTTGCAAGCCGCTGCGGCGGTGGGGCAAATGGGGCTTGTGCAGGCTTATGAAGCACAGTTTCAGCGCTTCGGTATTAAAACCGCCCAAGTCCTCCTGACCCACGAAGATCTCGCCGATCGTCAGCGTTATCTTAACGCCCGGGTCACATTGCGGGCATTGCTTGAGCTGGGTGTTGTGCCGGTTGTGAATGAAAACGACACCATCGCAACCGATGAAATTCGGTTTGGCGACAATGACACGTTGGCGGCTTTGGTGAGCAACTTGGTTGAAGCCGAGTTATTGGTGATTTTGACTGATCAGGCCGGGCTGTATGAGGCCGATCCGCGCGAGCGGCCCGACGCGGCGTTAATTAACCAAGCGCTGGCCGATGATCACCGTCTCGAGCAAATGTGTTCTGACGCGCCGGGTGTGTTGGGCAGTGGCGGCATGCGCGCCAAGGTGCTTGCCGCGCGGCGAGCCGCTCGTGCTGGTGCAGCTACCCTCATTGCGTCGGGTCGGGATACCTCAGTGCTCGAACAGATTTTGGGGGGTGAGGCACCGGGGACCTTGCTAAGCCCTTCGCGTGAGCGGCTGGTCGCCCGCAAACAGTGGATTGCTGGCCAGTTACAAGTGCGTGGGCAACTATGGCTGGACGCCGGTGCCACTCGGGTGCTGCAAGCCGAGGGCCGGAGTCTATTGCCAGTGGGGGTGACTCAGGTTGAAGGCCAGTTTAAACGCGGCGAAATGGTCGCTTGCTTGGACCCAGCGGGTGGGGAGATCGCCCGGGGATTAGTTAATTACGATGCGCAGGCGGCGGTAAAATTGGCGGGGCTGCCCAGCGACCAAATTGAATCGGTGCTGGGCTATGTCACTGAACCGGAGTTGGTTCACCGTGACAACTTGGTGTTAACCCGTTAAAGCGCTTTAATCTGCTGGGCTAGCCGGCTTTTATGCCGTGCTGCTTTGTTGCGGTGGATCACACCGCGGGTGGCCATACGATCGAGGATCGGCACGGCTTCGCCGTAGGCAGTTTCGGCAGCCGCTTTGTCACCGTTGGCAATCGCCGTGGTGACCTGCTTTAGCTTGCCGCGCATCATCGAGCGGCGAGCCTGATTATGCTGGCGCTGTTGTTCGGCCTGACGGGCGCGTTTCTTTGCAGAGGCAATGTTAGCCAACGGGCAACTCCTATTGAGTGTCTATCTCGCGGAAAAGAGCGGTAATATGCGAATCTCTGGCGTAAATGTCAACCACAAATGGTCAGCGCTGCCATAACGAGGCAAAGAGTAGGGCACTTGCAAAAGGGACTCCTGCAATCGGTTAAAACCTTCGCCAGCTGGACGCTGCTCTCGCGAGTGCTGGGTTTGGCGCGCGATATTGTCTTGGGCGTGGTGTTTGGGCCATCGGCCGCCACGGATGCCTTTTTTGTCGCGTTTAAAATTCCCAACTTCTTTCGCCGGCTCTTTGCTGAAGGGGCTTTTCAACAAGCGTTCGTCCCAGTACTTGCGCAGGCGCGTGAGACGGGTGGGGATGAGGCGGTGCGCGCGCTCTACAGCCGAGTCAGTGGATGTCTTGGGTTGGTGTTGCTGGCGTTAACCGCGCTGGCGATACTGGGTTCACCGGTGATTATTCAGGGTTTTGCGCCAGGCTTTGCTGACGAAGCCGAGCAACTCGCGCTTGCGGGCGATATGCTGCGCCTAACCTTTCCTTACCTATTGCTTATTGCCCTGACGGCCGCTGCAGCCGCCGTGTTGAATACCTATGAGAGTTTTGGCCCGCCGGCCTTCGCCCCGGTGTTGCTCAATCTTTGTTTAATTGCCGCGGCCATTGGGTTAGCACCGACGCTGCAAACCGGCGTGTTTGCGCTGGCGCTGGCGGTGCCGGTGGCGGGTGCTTTGCAGCTTACGTTGCAGCTACCATTTCTGTGGCGTCGCGGCTTGCTGGCGTGGCCACAGCCCAAGTGGCGAGACCCGGGCGTACGCCAGGTGCTGCGGTTGATGGGGCCCACCGTATTTAGTACCTCGGTGCAGCAAATTAATTTATTGCTCGATACGATTTTGGCGTCGTTTTTGGTTGCCGGGTCGATTAGTTGGCTCTATTGGTCAGATCGATTAATGGAGTTTCCCTTGGGTATTTTTGGTATTGCGCTGGGCACAGTGATTTTGCCGCGGCTATCAAAGGCGTTTACCACCCAAGGTGTCGAGGACTTTAGCGCCACCCTAGATTGGGCGCTGCGCATAACCTTAGTGCTGATCTTGCCCGCCGCGGTGGGGTTAATGGTGTTGGCCGGGCCGTTGCTTACCACGTTGTTTCAGTATGGGCAGTTTAGCCCGGCCGATGTGCGCTCAGCGGGTTGGAGCTTAATGGCCTATAGCGCGGGCTTAATGGGTTTTGTGCTGGTAAAAGTATTGGTACCCGGTTATTTCTCGCGCCAAGACACGCGCGGCCCGGTGCGCTGCGCGATTATTGCCATGGTGGTCAATATGCTTCTGAGTGTGTCGTTAGTGTTGTGGCTAATCGACTCGGGTGTTGCGCATGCCGGACTGGCGTTGGCCACCTCGCTAGCCGCCTGGGTGAACGCCGGATTGCTTTATCACGGGTTAAAGCGCAGCCAGGTGTATATCCCTAGTGCCGGCTGGGGGTGGCTTGCTTGGCGTTGCGGGCTGGCGGCGGCGGTCATGTTGGCGGTGCTCATCGGGCCAGCGAGTCAAATGTCCTTTTGGCTGGGTATGGGCGTTGGTGGGCGAGTGGGCGCGCTGGCCGCGGTCATTGGTTTGGGCGCTGGTGCGTATTTTGCCACGCTTATGCTGTTGGGCGTTCGCCCGCGGCAGTTTTTAGAGCCGCAAACCAAGCATAGCTGAAGCACGGCTAGGTCCCGTATACTGGGGTTTTATCGATGGGATGAGCGGGATTTTGCATGGAGCTCGTACGGGGCAGACATAATCTGCAAGCAAAGCACCGGCCCTGCGTCGCAACGATCGGTAACTTCGATGGGATTCATCGCGGCCATCAAGCAGTGATTGAATCGCTCCATGCCGCCGGTAAGCGCTTGGGCTTGCCCACAACGGTGGTAATTTTTGAGCCGCAGCCGCGCGAATTTTTTACCCCAGAACAAGCGCCTGGGCGGGTGACGCAACTGCGCGATAAGCTGCGCGTGCTCGAGTCCTACGGGGTCGAGCGTACCGTGTGCCTGCGCTTTAACCGCCGGCTTGCTCAGCAGTCCGCCGAAGACTTTATTCAATCGGTCATTATTGACGGGCTGGGTGTGCAGTTCTTGATGGTGGGGGATGACTTTCGCTTTGGTCATCAACGCCGTGGTGATTTTGCCATGCTTGCTGAGGCGGCCGCGCAGGAGGGCTTTGAACTCGAGCGCATGCCCACCGTCACCCATGGGGATAGCCGCGTGAGTAGCACCCGGGTTCGCCGCACGCTTGAATCGGGTGACTTAGCCGGGGCTGAGGCGTTGTTGGGCCGGCGTTTACGTATAACCGGGCGGGTGGTCCGCGGTGAGGCGCTTGGACGGCAGCTTGGTTGGCCCACCGCTAACTTACGCTTTGCTCAACAGCCACCGCCGATGCGCGGCATCTTTAATGTGGCGGTGCATGGCTTAGGCGCAGTCCGGCCTGGGGTGGCCAGCTTAGGAACCCGGCCGACCGTGAATGGAGTCGAGACCTTGCTCGAGACCTACCTGCTGGATTATTCCGGTGATTTGTACGGCCGGTATATTGGCGTTGAGCTATTGGCTTGGCAACGCGGCGAAGAACATTTTGATGGCCTTGATGCCCTGAAAAACCAAATCGCTGCCGATGTCGCGGCGGCCCGAACCTGGTTTAGTCAAAACGGCTACACCATTCAAACCAACGCAGGATGAAGACGTGAGCGATTATAAAGACACCCTCAACTTGCCCAAGACCGCCTTTCCAATGCGGGCGGGACTGGCCAAAAGCGAGCCGCTGCGTTTGGCTTATTGGCGTGAAAACACGGTCTATGAGCGCCTGCGTCAAGCGCGCAAGGGCCGCACACCGTACACGCTTCATGACGGCCCACCCTACGCCAATGGCGATATTCACATTGGCCATGCCGTTAACAAAATCCTCAAAGATATTATTGTTAAAAGTCGTAGCCTTGATGGTTACGATGCCGCCTATGTCCCGGGTTGGGATTGTCATGGTTTGCCGATTGAGCACAAAGTTGAGCAAACCATTGGCAAGGCGGGGTCTGATGTCAGCCCACGCGCATTCCGCGATGCCTGTCGAGCGTTTGCCAGCGAGCAAGTGGCTGGGCAAAGCGAGGATTTTCAGCGCTTGGGGGTGTTAGGCGACTGGAACCAGCCCTACCTGACCATGAACCCCAAAACCGAGGCCAATATTTTGCGCGCGCTCGGTGAGATCGTGCGTAAAGGCCATTTAAAGCGCGGTTATAAACCCGTGCACTGGTGTACTGATTGCGCCTCAGCCCTGGCTGAGGCCGAAGTGGAATACGAAGATCACACCTCGCCAGCGGTCGATGTGCGCTTTCAGGCCATCGACGGGCAAGCCTTGGCCCGGATTGCCGGATCAACCGTTAGCGCCAGCGATACGCCGGTTTCGATTGTGATTTGGACCACGACGCCGTGGACATTGCCCGCCAACCAAGCAGTCGCCCTACACCCGGATCTTGACTATGTGTTGGTGTCGATTGAACACGGCAAAGAGTTGGTCTTGCTTGCCGACGCGCTGCATGAATCGGCGCTCGAGCGCTATGGCGTCGAGCACTACGGCATTGTTGGCCGTTGTGCCGGACGCCACCTCGAGGGGCTGAGCTTGCAACATCCTTTCCTGGCCCGCGAGGTGCCAGTGATATTAGGTGAGCACGTCACAACGGAAGCAGGAACGGGTGCTGTGCATACCGCCCCCGGGCATGGCGCTGATGACTTTGAGGTCGGGCAGCGTTATGGCCTTGCGCTTGAAAATCCGGTGGGTGACGACGGTCGATTTGTTAACGGTGAGTTCGCTGGAGAATTTGTCTTTGACGCCAATGAGTCAATTATCAAGCGCCTAAGCGAACGGCATGCCTTAATGCACCATCAAGCCTATGCGCATAGCTATCCGCATTGCTGGCGGCATAAAACGCCGATTTTGTTTCGTGCAACGCCGCAGTGGTTTTTAAACCTACAAGCCGGTGAGGTTCGTGAGCGCACGCTAGCGGCATTAACCCAAGTTAACTGGGTGCCGCATTGGGGCGAAGAGCGCATGGCGGCGATGGTTCGCAATCGGCCTGAATGGTGCATCTCGCGTCAGCGTAATTGGGGTGTGCCGATTGCCTTATTTGTCGATCGACAAACCGGTGAGCCGCATCCGGACAGCCAGCGTTTGATCGAGGAAGTGGCGGTGTTAATGGAGCGCGATGGCATTGATGCTTGGTTCGAGCTGGATGCCAAGACATTGCTGGGCGATGCGGCCGATCAGTATGAAAAAGTCACCGATATTTTGGATGTTTGGTTTGATTCGGGCACCACGCACTCAACGGTGCTCGGCGAGCGCGAAGACCTAACCTACCCCGCTGATTTGTATCTCGAGGGCAGTGACCAATACCGCGGCTGGTTTCAATCTTCGTTGTTGACCTCAATGATGATGAATGGCGAGCCACCTT
>CAJXMZ010000059.1 GCA_913056315.1 uncultured Ectothiorhodospiraceae bacterium | reverse complement strand
AAAACCCAGCAAGCTCCATAAGGTCAATGTTTTGCACATCCGTGCGGCTTTGTAGGTGGGCGACTAGGGTGCGAAAAGCGGCGGCTTCAAGCTCAGTGCGAGTACTTTCATTCATGGTTAGGGTTTCTCCCGCGTTACGGATCATCGATACTTAGGCTTATGCCCAATTGCTATTATCTTAGCGCAGGGCGAAACACAACGGATGGCCTAGATTGAGTTGGAACGAGTCTAAAGAGTTACAGCCTTCGGGGATCTCGCTATCTGCGCGTAGCCATCGAATTCAGCCGTTTCACGTCATGGCATTGCTCGATCGAGCGCGTGCCCTAGAAGCGGCTGGCCGCGATATTATCCATATGGAAATTGGTGAGCCCGACTTTGCAACGGCTGACCCGGTTAGACAGGCAGGCCAACAGGCGCTGGCATACGGGCACACGGGTTACTTGCCGGCTGCTGGTTTGCCAGCCCTGCGCGAGGCGATTGCGCAGCACTATGCCAAGCGGTTTGCGCTAGACGTCGAGCCTGAGCGCATCCTGATAACACCAGGCGCCAGCGGGGCTTTGGTGATCGCCCTGGCACTGCTGGCCGACCCGGGACGTAATGTCCTGTTGCCCGATCCGGGCTACCCCTGTAACCGCAATTTCGTTGAGATGGTTGATGCCATTCCGCGTGCGGTACGCGTGAGTGCGCAGACAAACTTTCAATTAACCGCGACGGCCGCCGCCAGCGCGAGCGATGCCGATACCGCGGCCATGCTGGTGGGATCGCCCGGTAATCCAACCGGTACATTGGCGTCGGCAGACGATCTTACGGGTCTTGCGGCGTTATCGCGCGAGCAGGGCATTGGCTTAATCGTCGATGAGATTTATCACGGGCTGCATTATGGCGATGCGCCAGCGCAGGCGCTCCAATGCGCGCCCGATGCGATCGTGGTCAATAGCTTTTCAAAGTATTTCGGTATGACCGGCTGGCGCTTAGGTTGGATGGTGTTACCCAAACCCTGGGTGCCAGTGGCTGAAAAACTCATGCAAAACCTCTTTATTAGCGCTTCAACACCCGCGCAATATGCAGCCCTAGCGTGTTTTACCGATGCGTCTGAGGCGATCTTTGAATCACGCCGTGAGGCTTTTCGTGAGCGCCGTGATTTTTTGCTACCGGCACTCAGAGCGCTCGGTTTTGATATTCCCGGAAACCCGGAAGGCGCCTTTTATCTCTACGCCAATGTTGCCTCGCTTTGCGCGGATAGTGCGACGCTGGCCGATTCGTTGCTTGAGCGCGCCGGGGTGGCAGTGACACCAGGACTAGACTTTGAGCGCACGGCGCCTGAGCAGCATTTACGATTTGCTTACACCACGAGTCAAGACCGGTTAGCTGAGGCGGTTGCGCGTATCGAGCGCCACTTAAAGGCAGGCGGCTAGGCTAGGAGAACCGATGAGTGATTGGATTTTGCATCATTACTGGCCCTCGCCGTTTGCGCATAAAACGCGCATGGCGCTGGGGCTTGCTGGCCTTGAGTGGCATTCGGTTGAAATTCCCCGGGTACCGCCAAAACCACTGCTTATGCCGTTGACCGCTGGCTATCGGCGCACCCCGGTATTACAGCGCGGTGCAGATATTTATTGTGATACACAAAATATCGCCCGTGCGCTGGCTGAGACTGACGCCATAAAGCAATCACTCTTCCCCCACGGTGCGGTTGAGTCGGCACTAATGCACTCGGAATGGATCGATCAAACGGTGTTTGCCTTGGCCGTTCGCGTTGTCATCACGACCTCCTTGGAGAGTGCGCCGGCGGATTTTATTCAAGATCGCGGCGATCTGTACTTTGGCAGCCATTGGAGTACTGAGGGGTTAAAAGCCGATTTGCCCGGCGTGATCTTACAGCTAAATTCTGCGTTGCAGCGACTCGAGGACTTGAGCGCTGTGCGCGTGGCGAACGATGCGCTTGTCTTATCGTACGCCGATATCGCGATCGCTTATCTGGCTTGGTTTATCCGCGGGCGTTGGCCCGACGGGCCGGCGTGTTTATCGCGTTATCCGAGTCTATGCCACATTGAATCGGCAGTGGATGCGCTGGGACACGGGCAGGATCACCCCCTAGAGGCCGAACAGGCTCTTACGATCGCTAAAGCGGCCACACCTCAATCAAAGCAGGGCATTGCGCTGCCAACGCAGTTTAGTCTGGGGCAGTGGGTTGGCGTGCGGCCATTTCTTAATTCCTCGGATCCGGAAGTCGTTGGTCGCTTGCGTTATCTGGATGCCCAGCGGGTGTCGATCGATCATGATGATGCGCAGGTCGGTGCGGTGGCCGTGCATTTTCCCGTGGCTGGTTATCAGATACGCGCTGCCCATGAACCCGGCTGAAGTCGACGCGCAGTTCATGGCTAAGGCCATCGCGCTTGCTGAGCATGCCGCCAAGTGCGGTGAGGTGCCGGTTGGCGCGGTTTTGGTTGACTCAACTGGCGTCGTGGGTGAGGGTTGGAATCAACCCATCAGCCAGCATGATCCAAGCGCTCACGCTGAGGTGATGGCTTTGCGCGACGCGGGTGATCGATTGCAGGCTTACCGCCTACCCGAGACGACGCTGTACGTCACGCTCGAGCCGTGCATGATGTGTTTGGGCGCCATTATTCATGCCCGCATCGCACGCGTTGTTTATGGGGCGGCTGATCCCAAAACGGGCGCGTGTGGCAGTGCGATGCGGCTACACGAGCACCCCAGTCATAACCACGTTGTGCAAGTTGATAGCGGCGTTGACGCGGCGCGTTGTGGCGCTATGCTAAAAACCTTTTTTAGCACCCGGCGCAAAGGCTGAGCGTAACCCTATGACAGCACCAACCCTTCCTAAAACCATGGCAGCGGTCCAACTAACCGGTCACGGCGGGCTCGACGCTCTACAATATCGTGAGGATATTGCGCTGCCTTATCCAAGTGCCGGTGAAGTGCTTATCGACGTGCATGCCTGCGGCATGAATAACACTGATGTGTGGGTTCGCGAGGGTGCGTACGGTAGCGACACCGATCCTAACGCGGTATCAAGCTGGCGGCGTGGCCGCTCGACTTTACGCTTTCCGCGCATTCAGGGCACCGACACAGTCGGGCGCATCGTCGCGGTGGGTGAGGGCGTCGATCAAGCGCGCATTGGCGAGCGCATCGTGCTGGACTTTAGTTTGTATAACCGCGAAGACGATAGTTTGGCGGACATTGATTATATGGGGCATGGCCGGGATGGCGGCTATGCCGAATATCAGTGTGTGCCCGCGGCTAATGCGCATGCGGTCGATACGCCGCTGAGCGACGCCGAGCTTGCGACCTTTTGCTGCGCCTATTTGACTGGCGAGCATATGCTCGAGCGCGCCGATGTTCAGGCAGGCGAGCGGGTGTTGGTTACCGGCGCCTCGGGGGGCGTGGGCTCAGGCATTATTCAGTTGTGTCGCGCGCGTGGAGCTATCCCGTATGCGATTACGCGAGCCGATAAGGCTGATGCGCTGATGGCCATTGGTGCTGAGGCGGTCATTGATCGCGGCAGCAACGACTGGGTCTTGGCAGTTGATGCCGCCACGCAAGGGGCAGCCATTGATGTGGTGGCCGATTTGGTCGCCGGCCCGCATTTTAACGATCTGTTACGCATTCTTCGCCCGGAGGGTCGCTACACCACGGCGGGCGCAATGGCCGGGCCAGTGGTGGATTTGGATTTGCGCACCTTATACCTAAAACAACTGCAACTACATGGCTCGTCACAAGGCCGACGCAGCGACTTTAAGCGCCTGCTGGACTACGTACTCAGCGGTCAAATCAAACCACTGTTGCATAGCACGCATCGGTTATCTGAGTTTCATCAGGCGCAATCGATATTTATGGCAAAGGATTACATCGGCAAATTGGTGGTCGTTCCTGACCGGCACTGGGATCAGGTCGGGCTGCCGCATGCCCAAGGCTAAGTCTCATGCCACTATTGAGTGGATGGATGTTGATGTTGGCGGGGATATCCATCGTGTTGTGCTCAAAGGAGTGCCACTCGACGAGCGTTTGAGCGTGCGTGAGCGTATGGAATGGCTCAGTGACGCCGGCGATGGCCTACGCCAGTTGCTCATCGAACCACCCTATGGCGAGCCGTCTTTTTGTGTTGATCTCATTACCTCCCCGCAACATGCCCAGGCACAAGCAGCGTTTGTGATTATGGAAGTCATGGGTTATCCGTTTTTTTCCGGATCGAACACCATGGCCACTGCCTGTGCGCTGGTGGAAAGCGGCCGGATAGCCAAAACAACAGACAATGGCCAGCAATGTGTACGCCTAGAAGCTCCGGGCGGCCGAGTTGATGCGCATGTGGCGCTTGTTGATGGCCATGTGGTGAGTGTTGCCGTCGAGGGTGATGAAGCATTTGTTCAAGCCGCTGAGCAGCGAGTTGTCGTTGCCGGGCTGGGTGAGGTGGATTATCAGCTAGTGTGGAGTGGCGGTCATTACGTCATGGTGGATGCCGATGGGCTTGGTTTAGCGCCCGATCAAGCCGCGTCAGCCGAGGGGCTTGCGCTTGCTGGACAAATTATTGAAGCCATTCAAATGGACTTTAATTTGCGCCATCCGAGCTTAGGTGATGTTGGCAAGCCGCGTTTTTTGCATTGGATGTGGTCACAGCGCGAGCAAACGCGTGGGGACTGGCACGGTATTGGCGCGACCTATGGTCATCCGGGCGTGCTTTGGCGCGTGCCAACTGGCACCGGAACTGCGGCGCGCATGGCGTTGTTAGCGCATGCGGGTCGGGTTGCGGTGGGTGCAAGCCTGCGCAACACCAGTCCGTCGGGGGCAACATTGGAAGCCACCTTGTTAGGTCATGGCTTGGTGGGCGAGTTTGCAAGCATTCACACGCGCGTTGTAGGCGAGCCGCGCGTGGTGGGGCAGGTATCCCTTGATCTGGCAAGCGAGAGTCCATTGCTTAATCAACGCAATGCCCACTGGCTGCTGGCTAATCCATCTGGATGATTAACGCGCCATCGACTGGCTGTCGTGGAAGTAATCGGGTCGCATCATCTCTAAAAAGCGCCTAGCTTGCGGCGAGAGAAACCGGCCCCGGCGCGACATAGCGCCATAGGTTCGTTTCGGGAAAACATCGGGTAGCGAGCGCACGGCAATATTGGGGTTTGGGTCGGCGAGACAAACGTTGCTAACAATCGCAATGCCAAAGCCCAGGCTGACATAGCGTTTGACGGCCTCCCAACTGCCCACTTCTAGGCGCGTTTGAAACTGAATAGCGTGTTGCTGAAAAACTAAGCTAATTAAGCGCCAAGTCGTCATATTCTGCGGCGGCATAACAAAATCCTGACCGGCCAAGTCGCGCATGGTAATGACATCGCGCCGGGCCAGTGGATGATCGGGCGGTGTAATTAACGATAAGCCATGGGAGTACACGGCTCGATAACGCAGCTCATCGGGCATGTCCAAAATCGCGCCAACGGCAAAATCGACATGGTCATGACGCAGCGCTTCGATAAGCTCATTAACCGAGAGATGGTGTAGGCGCACCCGCACATTGGGGTGGACTTGCATAAACTGCTCCAGCGTTGCGGGCAGTAAATACAGCGTTGATGTTTCGCCGGCGCCAATGTCGATGCGTCCACTATCCAGCGGTCGGTTGCCCTCGCTAAAACGTCCCGTTAGTCCATCGATGCCCTCAACTAAGTGGTGAGCCTCGGCATAGAGCTGCTCGCCCTCTGGGGTGAGTCGAATTTTAGGCCCACGGCGTTCGAATAGGGTCAGTTCGAGCTCGCGCTCAAGGGCTTGGATTTGTAGCGATACCGAGGGTTGCGTGAGTCCAAGGCGCTCGGCTGCTCGAGAAATGCTCCCGGCCTCAGCGGTAAAACAAAACGCCCGCAGCTGACGCAAGCGGTCATTGCGATAGGGCGAGTCGGTATCAATCGTTCGACCCATTCTTAGCCCTCACTATTGTTAAAATTAATGTTATGTATTGTTTACATTATCTTGTGCAATGCTGCAACGCGCCATACTTTAGGGCTATCGATAAGGATTATCGATGACCCTAAATTGCCATGAGGAGGCGCGAGTGATGAAAAAGCTAAAAAGTGTCGCTGAGATAGAAAAAGATTGGGCGAATAACCCCCGTTGGGCTGATGTAAAACGCACTTATCCGGCGGCCGAGGTCGCCCGGTTGCGTGGGAGCGTACCGGTTGAGTACAGCTTGGCTCGCTCGGGTGCCGAAAAACTATGGCAATACCTCACCAGTGGTGAAACGCAATACGTGAATGCCTTAGGTGCGCTAACCGGCAACCAAGCGATGCAGCAGGTTAAAGCAGGGCTTAAATCGATTTACCTGTCAGGCTGGCAGGTCGCTGCCGACGCGAATCTTGGCGGCACCATGTATCCCGATCAATCTTTGTACCCGGCCGATTCCGTTCCGGCCGTGGTTGAGCGCATTAACAATGCGCTACTGCGCGCCGATGAGATTCATCACGCGGAAGGGGATGACAGCATTGATTGGATGCAGCCCATCGTGGCTGATGCCGAGGCTGGGTTCGGCGGCGTGTTAAACGCTTTTGAACTAATGAAGGGCATGATTCGCGCGGGTGCCGCTGGCGTGCATTTCGAAGACCAGCTCGCGTCGGTAAAAAAATGCGGCCATATGGGCGGCAAAGTGTTGGTGCCAACGCAAGAGGCTGTGCAAAAGCTGGCTGCTGCACGGCTCGCCGCTGACACCATGGATGTCCCGACGTTACTGGTTGCACGCACTGATGCACTCGCCGCGGATTTGATTACCTCGGATATCGACGCCTATGACGCGCCGCACATTACCGGTGAGCGCACCGTTGAGGGTTTTTACCGCACCAACGCTGGTGAAGCCCAGGCCATTAGTCGTGGCCTAGCCTACGCGCCATTTGCTGATTTGCTTTGGTGCGAGACGGGTACGCCGGATCTGGCGTTTGCCCGGCGGTTTGCTGAGGCGGTAAAAAAAGCGCATCCCAACACCATGCTGGCTTATAACTGCTCACCGTCGTTTAATTGGCGCGGCAAACTGGATGAAAAAACCATTGCCAGCTTTCAAAATGAGCTAGCGGCCATGGGCTATAAATTCCAGTTCATTACCTTGGCTGGATTCCATAGCCTGAACTTCTCCATGTTTGAGCTGGCGCGCGGTTACAAAACCCGGCAAATGGCGGCGTACTCTGAGCTTCAACAAGCTGAGTTTGATGCCGAAAAGAATGGCTACACTGCCACACGCCATCAGCGCGAAGTGGGCGCGGGCTATTTTGATTCAGTCACCCAAACCATTCAGGGCGGCGTATCGTCGGTCACAGCAATGACAGGGTCGACCGAAGAAGAGCAGTTTAAGTAGTCAACGCTAAGGCTCAAAAGTCGATGACTTAACGGGGGCTCGAGCCCCCGTTTTTTATGCCTGCTTGAGGATCCAATCGGGGGCAATCCCGGAACTGGCCACCGCTTGATCGATATCTACCCCAGCCAGGACGCCGGTATCGGTGACTAATGCGGCCTGAAGCCCGGCGGCATGAGCACCCAGGATATCGGTGTGAAGGGTATCGCCCACCATTAAGATTCGGCTTAAATCGATAGCTGGCCCCAAGCGCTCAAGGGCGAGCGTGAAAATACCGCCAAACGGCTTGCCATAGAACACCGGCTCCACGCCCGTTTCATCCATAATTTGATGCGCGTAGGTGCCCGGCTCAGTCGAGTGCCCCCCTTCTTGCGGCGCAATCAAGTCGGGATTAGCCACAAACAGCGGTCTTGGTGACGCTTTTAGGCTGGCGATTAGCATGGCTTGGCGCTCGGCCGTCCATGCCGACGCGCCCACCAGCAAAAAGCCTTCCGCCGCGTGATAGTCGGCAATGTCATCGCCGAGCAGTCGGTAATCAAGCGGTGGAAATTCTTCGGGACCAAAATGCGCCCCGGCGATCATTCCCCAATGCCGGGGCGCTTCGGTCGCTAGACGACTGACCAAGGTTTTGCGACTGGTGATGACATCCTCGGGCGCTAACGCATAGCCAAGCCCTGCATAACGGGCCATGAGCACAGGGTGCGGAAACCCTGCGGCGTTAGAAACAATCATGACCCGCTTGCCCGCGGCCTGCAGTGCCCGAACCCGCTCGGGTACGCCGGCTACCGGTTCACTTCCACGGTTAATGACACCGTAGGCATCAAGCAAAAAGACATCGTAATGATCAGCAATCTCGCCCAAGTGCTGAGCGCGCTGACACTCGCCCAGTCGCTTCGTCGGCGGTAGGCGATGGCGAATGGCTTGATAAGCGGTGAGGCCAAGTGGAGGAGTGTCAAGAGGCATTAATTCGATACTTTTTTCGTATAACAAAACACTAGGATACCGCGAATGCTTTATCTCGCGATCAGTTGTGTGTTTCTTTTTTATGCACAAGCTTTGATGTTGTACACTCTGCACTTCGTAGGAGAGGTGGCTGAGTGGTCGAAAGCGCCGCACTCGAAATGCGGTGAACCGAAAGGTTCCGGGGGTTCGAATCCCTCCCTCTCCGCCAGATACAAAAAAGGCCCCTGTTGGGGCTTTTTTTGTATCTAACTGTGCTGGGGTTCGAACCCCCGGAACATACTAATGATGGGTTCGACTAACCGGCGCAGCCGGTTAGGACACCGAGCGCAAGCGAGGTGCCCGAAGGGTGAGGCCCGCAGGGCCGAATCAATCCCTCCCTCTCCGCCAGATACAAAAAAGGCCCCTGTTGGGGCTGTTTTTGTATCTAACTGTGCTGGGGTTCGAACCCCCGGAACATATCCCTCCCGGCCGGTGCGCCGACCAGGAGGGATGATCCGCGAAGGCCTACTAGATCAAAGCAAACTTCAGCGCGAA
>CAJXMZ010000058.1 GCA_913056315.1 uncultured Ectothiorhodospiraceae bacterium | reverse complement strand
GCTTAACTATTCGCTGCATTTTATGGCCTGGCGGCGTATGAGCACCGAGCCGTGGCGTCGTGATCCTGAGCTCACGGCCTTTATCACCGCGGTGGTGCTGGCCTGTGTGTTGGTGATTGGTGGCTTAATTATTTATCAAGCCGCGCATGACCTGCCGATTGGTGAAACCTGGCATCACGCGATTTTTCAGGTGGTCTCGTTTGCCACCACCACGGGCTACACCACGGCGTCTTATTATATTTGGCCGGCGTTTTTACCCGTGTTGTTGCTATTTATTGCCGTGGTGGGCGGGTGTGCCAATTCCACCTCGGGCGGGCTTAAAGTCGTGCGGGTGCTGTTGCTGTGGCGCCAAGGCGGACGCGAGATATTGCGGTTAATTCACCCGCAAGCGCAGATTCCCGTGAAAATTGGCGATCGTCCGGTGAATGAGCGCGTCATTGATGCGGTGTGGGGCTTTTTTGCCGCCTATGTCGTGTTGTTCGTGTTTTTGTTGTTGTTAATGCTGGCCATGGGCTTGGATCAGGTGACGGCGTTTTCGGCGGTCGCCTCTGGTTTGGCCAACCTTGGCCCGGCGCTAGGTGAGGTGGCGGCTAATTTTGCTAGCGTTGGCGATGGCCCCAAGCTAGTGATGTGTGTGGCCATGATTATGGGCCGGCTCGAGATCTTTACCTTGTTGGTGTTGTTCACACCGGCGTTTTGGCGGCGCTAGTGCGGCCTAGGGTGGAGGCGTTGTGATTGGGCTCATTCAACGCGTTCGCTATGCGCAGGTGATGGTGGATGATGCTCCGATCGCCGCCATTGAGGCGGGGTTACTTGTGCTGGTGGGGATTGAGCAAGACGACAATCTCGCCACAGCAGCGCGCCTGGTCGAGCGATTACTAAGCTATCGGGTGCTTGCCGATTCTGCCGGGCAGATGAACGAAAGCCTGCGCGATCAGCAAGGTGGCCTTTTGTTGGTGCCGCAATTTACCTTGGCGGCTGATACCCGTAAGGGTAACCGCCCGGGGTTTTCGCCTGCGGCCTCGCCTGAGCAAGCACAACCGTTATTTGATGCCGTATGCCAGCAGGCAAGCCAGGCGCATACGCCGGTGGCATGGGGCCAGTTTGGTGCAGATATGCAAGTGCTGCTGTGCAATGACGGGCCAGTGACGTTTTGGCTCGAGGCCCGGCCTGACTCACGATCGCGCTAACACCATGCTATTCTGCGGGCGTTAACAGTTCGGGCAGATCAACACATGACAAAACGCACTGGTCAGATTGAGCGCAGTACGCTTGAGACCCAAATTACCGTTAGCCTTAATCTGGACGGCTCAGGCGCGGGTGAGCGCAGCACCGGCGTGGGCTTTTTTGACCACATGCTCGATCAGCTCGCCCGGCATGGACTATTCGATTTGAATGTCGCTGCAAGCGGTGATTTGCACATCGATGCCCACCACACGGTTGAGGATGTGGGCATCAGCATAGGCCAAGCGTTTGCCCAAGCGCTGCCCGATAAGCGCGGGCTCGTGCGCTATGGGCACGCCTTTTGTCCGCTTGATGAGGCGCTGTCGCGCGTCGTTGTGGATTTGTCTGGGCGGCCGGGGCTGTACTTTCGTGCCGACTTTCCGGTCGAGCGCGTCGGCGAATTTGATACCGAACTAGTCGCTGAATTTTGGCAGGGGTTTGTTAACCACGCCGGGGTCACGTTGCACATGGACGCGCTCGCGGGTGACAACGCTCACCACATGGCCGAGACCTTATTTAAAGCCGCCGGCCGCGCGCTGCGGATGGCCTGCGCCCGCGACACCGGGCTGTCAGAAGATGCGTTGCCTTCTACCAAAGGGGCGCTCTAAGCCGAGCAAACCAAGGGCCTAGGCCATGACGATTGCAGTAATTGATTACGGAATGGGTAACTTACGGTCGGTCGCCCGGGCGCTAACGCATGTGGGTGCCCGCGATGTGGTGGTTACCGATGATCCCGCGCAGGTCACTGCGGCTGAGCGCGTGGTCTTCCCCGGCCAAGGCGCGGTGCGCGATTGCATGAGCGCGTTGCATCGCCATGAATTGATTGATGGGCTGACACAGGCCATCGCTGAGCGGCCGTTTTTGGGCATTTGCATGGGCATGCAGGCGCTAATGACGCGGAGCGAAGAAAACCAAGGGGTCGAGGCGCTTGGCCACTTTGCAGGTCGCGTGCGCCACTTTCGCGCATTAACGGGTGACAAGACGGGGATAAAAATTCCGCATATGGGCTGGAACCAAGTAACCCAATCCGCTCAACACCCGTTGTGGCAGGGCATTGCCGATGGCGAGCGCTTTTACTTTGTCCACAGCTACTTTGTTGAGCCGCAGGCGCAAGCCATTGTGATGGGGACCAGCGATTACGGCGGCCAGTTTGCCGCGGCGATTGGTGCGGACAATGTGTTTGCAACGCAGTTTCACCCCGAAAAAAGCCAGCAACCGGGGTTGAGGTTGCTGGAGAACTTTCTGTCTTGGGATGGCAACGGATGCAGTTAATACCGGCAATCGATTTAAAAGATGGTAAGTGCGTGCGTTTGCGCCAAGGGCGCATGGACGATGAGACGATCTTTTCTGACGACCCGCTTGAAGTCGCGCAGCGTTGGGTTAGTGCGGGCGCTAGGCGCTTGCACTTGGTTGACTTGGATGGCGCGGTGCAAGGCTTTCCGTTAAACGCCGACATTATTGGCCGGATTGCCGAGGCGCATCCAAACGTGGAAGTGCAAGTGGGCGGTGGTATTCGCAGCTTTGAAGTTATTCAAACCTATCTCGATGTGGGCGTGAATTTCGTCATTATTGGCACCCAAGCAGTGCGCGAGCCCAATTTTGTCGATGAGGCCTGCTTGGAGTTTCCTGGCCATATTATTGTCGGCCTTGATGCCCGCGATGGCTTGGTTGCCACGGATGGTTGGGCCGAAGTCTCAACGGTTGCAGCCAGTGATTTAGCCAAGCGCTTTGAAGATGCTGGCGTTGAGTCCATTGTGTTTACCGATATCGGCCGCGACGGAATGATGGGCGGGGTGAATACGACCGCCACTGCAACGCTTGCCGCTGCCATTGATATTCCTGTCATCGCCTCAGGCGGCGTCACCCATTTGGACGACGTGCGTGCACTGTGTGCGGTGGCTGCCCAAGGCGTGAGCGGCGCAATCGTTGGCCGAGCACTCTATGAGGGCAGCATTGATTTAGGGCAAGCCCAAGCGCTGGCGGATCAATTGGGGAGCGCATAAACATGGGCCTGGCACGTCGCATTATCCCCTGTCTTGATGTTGACGATGGCCGCGTGGTTAAAGGCGTTAAGTTTGTTGATATTCGTGATGCCGGTGACCCGGTTGAAATCGCCCGGCGCTATGATCGTGCTGGGGCCGATGAAATTACTTTTTTGGACATTGGCGCCAGCCACGAAGAGCGCGACACCCTGGTCTCGATGGTTGAAGCGGTTGCCGGCGCGGTGTTCATTCCGTTGACCGTGGGTGGGGGTATTCGCTCAGTCGCCGATGTTCGACGCATGCTCAACGCCGGCGCGGATAAAGTGGCGATTAATACCGCGGCTATTCGCGACCCAAGCTTGGTGGCTGAGGCCGCTGAGCGGTTTGGTTCGCAGTGTATTGTTGTGGCCGTTGATGCCAAGCGCAGCGGGGGCACGGCGGATGATCCGCGTTGGGAGATCTTCACCCATGGCGGGCGTCAGCCCACCGGCATTGATGCGCTCGACTGGGGTGAGCAAATGGCCGATGCAGGGGCTGGCGAATTATTAGTCACGAGTATGGATCGCGATGGCACCCGTCAGGGCTTTGATAACGCCCTGAACCGCGCGCTGTCGAAGCGTGTGGGTGTGCCACTCATTGCCTCGGGTGGCGTGGGTAATTTGCACGATTTAGTTGATGGCGTGCTTGAAGGTCATGCCGATGCGGTATTGGCGGCGAGTATTTTTCATTTTGGCGAATACACGATTGCTCAGGCCAAGGCTTGTATGGCTGATGCTGGCATTGAGGTGCGGCAATGACAGGACTCGAGGCGGTGCGTTGGAACGCCGATGGGTTGGTTCCGGTGATTGCTCAAGATGTGAGTGATGGGCGGGTGCTCATGCTGGCCTGGATGAACCGCGAGGCATTGGCCGCCACGCTGGAGCGCGGCGAGGCGGTTTATTGGTCGCGCTCGCGGCAAGCCCTTTGGCATAAAGGCGAGCGCTCGGGGCATACGCAAACACTGCGCGGTGTTGCGCTGGATTGCGATGGCGATACCGTGTTGTTGCAGGTTGAACAGCAAGGCGGGGTGGCATGCCATACCGGACGGCGCAGTTGTTTTTATCAAACCTGGGTCGATGGCGATTGGCAGCCGAGCGAAGCGGTACTCAAAGATCCGGCGCACATGTATGGAGCAAGCAGCGATGAGTGATGATGTGTTACAAGAGTTGGGCAAGGTGCTGGCTGAGCGCCGGCAGGCCGATCCGCACAGCTCGTATGTGGCGGGGCTGCATGCCGAGGGCATCGACCGAATCCTGCGTAAGCTGGGTGAAGAATGCACAGAGACAATCGTTGCCGCCAAAAATGGTGAGCGCTCAGCGATTATTTATGAAACGGCTGATCTGTGGTTCCATAGCTTAGTGATGCTGTCGCACTGCGGCTTGAGCCCGGATGACATATTGGCCGAACTGGCCCGTCGATCGGGGCGCTCAGGCCTTGATGAGAAAGCGGCACGAAAGACAACGGGCGATTAGCCCGCGCACTATTTTTTTGGAGGTAATCGGTTATGGGTCCTGGTGGTATTAGTCCCTGGTCACTGTTATTAATTCTGGTCATTGTGTTGCTGCTGTTTGGCACCAAGAAGCTGCGTAACGTGGGTTCTGATCTTGGCGGCGCGCTCAAGGGCTTTAAGGGCGCGATGAGCGAAGGCGAAAAAGAAGCCAAAGAGGCCAAAGATAGCCTCGAGGGTGATGAGGCCGACGATAAGGCCGAGCCGTCGAGCGCACAGCGTGACCAAGTCGATGAAAAAGACAAAACCAAAAGCGGTTCCTAATTGCACTTAGGATAGTCGTCTATGTTTGACGTCAGTTTTTGGGAGTTGCTGATTATTGGCGCGATTGCGCTGGTGGTCGTTGGTCCTGAGCGCTTGCCGCGTTTAGTTCGCACCCTAGGGCTGTGGGCTGGACGCGCGCGGGCGTCGTTTCAGTCAATCCGCGATGAAGTCGAGCGTGAGGTGAACGCCGAAGGTCTGCGTGAGACGCGCGATGCGGTTAAACGCAAAGCCCGAGAAACCGAGCGTGAGGTGAATGAGACCGTGAGTAGTGCGCAAGCATCGGCGAAGTCAGCCGCCGCGTCGGCCGAAGAAAGCACGACTAAAAAGGACGACGCGTGAGTAGCCCAGCGCCGGATAGCGCCCCAGAGGACGAAGACCGGCCGCTGCTTGCGCATTTGCTTGAGCTGCGCACCCGTTTGATGCACTCCGCCGGCGTCGTGCTGGTGCTGTTCTTAATTGCCTACCCGTTTCGTGAGCCGATTTACTCCGCACTCGCTGGGCCCTTAATGGCGGTGTTGCCCGAGGGGGCGACGATGATTGCCACCCAAGTGGCAACGCCATTTCTCATTCCACTCAAAGTGGCACTGGTTGGCGCTTTCTTTGCCAGCGTGCCGTATTTGCTCTACCAGCTTTGGTCGTTTGTCGCGCCAGGGCTATACCGCCACGAAAAACAGCTGGTCTGGCCGCTGCTGATTTCGAGCATTATTTTGTTCTACGCTGGCATGGCCTTTGCCTATTTTGTTGTCTTTCCGCTGATTTTTGAGTTCTTCGCCGCCGCTACACCTGCGGGTGTGTCGATGATGACGGATATTGGTGAATATCTGTCATTTATCATGACGCTGTTTTTTGCTTTTGGCGCGTCGTTTGAAGTGCCCATTGCCACGATTTTATTGGTACGCAGCGGCGCGACTACCCGGCAAGCGCTGGCCGCCAAGCGGCCCTATGTCATTGTGGGTGCGTTTACCGTGGGCATGTTGTTAACCCCGCCGGATGTAATCTCACAAGTCTTGCTGGCGGTGCCGGTTTGGTTGTTATTTGAGCTGGGCATATTCTTTTCGCGCTGGTTTACCCCGCCCGCTCCAGAAGTAAGCGACGACGCATCTGACGATCGCTAGTTGGCTGGTTTGAGTGAGCCGGCGAAAATTGCTGACCTTGAGGTCAGTTAAGTAGCTAGTCGTTACCGGTGCGTTCGTACTTAAGCCCGTAAAAATGCCTGTAAGCCCCGTCGCAGTTGCGTCTACAGTCGGGTAAGCGTATTGTCCAAAAAAACGCGTATTACGCAGTCATCCCGCCAACACGCCAGGTGATCAACCATGAATGGTGCGTTCGAGCAATCGCTCAGTCAGTCATACCTCAACGGGTCGAATGCCAATTTCATCGAAGCGCTGTATGAGCGCTACCTCGATGATCCTGATTCAGTCGAGCCGCGGTGGCGCGAGTATTTTCGCGATCTTGAAGCTTCCAGCCCCAGCGCTCAGCGCGATGTCGCCCATACCCCCATTCGCGAAGCGTTTGAGCAAATGGCGCGCAGCAGCCAACGCGGCCGCGCGGTGAAAACCGGCGAAGGCATGGATGCCATGGCCGCGCAAAAACAGGCCGCGGTATTGCGACTGATTAATGCCTACCGGGTTCGTGGCCATCAATACGCCGATACTGATCCGCTTGATTTGCGCGAGACCCCCGAGGTGGCCGACCTCGACCCGGCTTTTCACGGTTTAACCGATGCCGATTTAGATACCGCTTTTAATACCGGCTCGCTGGTGGCGCCTGAGCGGATGAGCCTGCGCGAAATTATCGAACAGGTGCGCTCGGTTTACGCGGGCAAAATCGGCTCGGAATACATGCACATTACCGACACCGCCCAAAAGCGCTGGATTCAAGAGCGCCTCGAGCGCCCGCGTGCGCAGGCCGCGCTCAGCGCAGAGCAAAAACAGGCGTTATTGCAGCGCTTGACCGCGGCTGAGGGCATTGAGAAGTACCTCAACAGCAAGTATGTCGGTCAAAAGCGCTTTTCGCTTGAAGGCGGCGAGGCCACCATTCCAGTGCTAGATGAGATGGTTCAGCGCGGCGGTGCCAATGGGGTTAAAGAGCTTGTGTTGGGCATGGCCCACCGCGGCCGTCTCAATGTGTTAATTAATGTCATGGGCAAATCACCCGGCGAGCTCTTTGCCGAGTTTGAAGGCGAGCATGCCTTAGAGCATGCCAACGCCGGTGACGTGAAATACCACATGGGTTATTCCTCGGACATCAACACGCCCGGGGGGCCGCTGCATTTGGCCTTGGCTTTTAACCCATCCCATTTAGAAATTGTTAATCCGGTGGTTGAGGGCTCTGCGCGAGCGCGCATGCAGCGCCGCGATGACGCCACCGGCGAGAGTGTCCTGCCGGTGCTCATTCACGGGGATGCCGCGATGGCTGGCCAGGGCGTGGTCATGGAGACGTTTCAACTCTCCCAAGCGCGTGGCTTTTACACCGGTGGCACGGTGCATTTGGTGATTAATAACCAAATTGGCTTTACTACCTCTAACCCGCTGGATACCCGCTCGACCTTTTACTGCACCGAAGTGGCCAAAATGGTTCAGGCGCCGATTTTTCACGTCAACGGTGATGACCCCGAGGCCGTGGTTTTTGTAACGCAGCTGGCAATGGATTATCGGCGCGAATTCCACTCCGATGTGGTGATTGATTTGGTTTGTTATCGCCGTCATGGCCACAACGAGGCCGATGAGCCCTCGGCAACTCAGCCGATGATGTATCAAAAAATTAAAGCACGCCCCTCTGTGCGCAAGCTCTACGCTGATCAATTGGCCAGCGAGGGCGTTATTGATGCGGATCGCGCCAAAGGGATGGAGCGCGAATATCGCGATGCGCTTGATGCGGAGCAGGTCGTCGCGCCTGGCGCGCTGGAAGAGGAAACCAACGACCATACGGTTGATTGGTCGCCCTACTTCGATTCAAGTTGGGATGAGCGCGTGGATACGCATATTTCGGTCGAGCGCATTCGCCAGCTCGAAGAACAACTGCTGCGCCTACCCGAGGGCTTTGAGCTGAACGCGCGTGTTGCCAGCGTTATGGAAAGCCGGCGCAAAATGGCAGCCGGTGCGTTGGCGATGGACTGGGGCTTTGCTGAGACCATGGCCTATGCCAGCTTGCTCGAAGAAGGCCACAGCGTGCGCCTAAGTGGCCAAGACTCCGGTCGGGGCACGTTTTTCCACCGCAATTCGGTGTTGCATAACGCCGTTGACGGGTCGACGCATACCCCGCTTAAAACCGTGGGCCAGTCAGCGGATAACTTTATTGTTATCGACTCGCTGCTCTCCGAAGAAGCGGTGCTGGGCTTTGAATACGGCTTTGCCACCGCTGACCCTGAAACCATGGTGATTTGGGAGGCGCAGTTCGGTGACTTTGCCAACGGTGCCCAAGTGCTTGTCGATCAGTTCATTGCCTCGGGCGAGACCAAGTGGGGGCGGCTATGCGGGCTGACCATGTACTTGCCGCATGGTTATGAAGGTCAAGGCCCAGAGCATTCATCGGCGCGCATTGAGCGGTTTTTGCAGCTATGCGCCGAGCAAAATATTCAAGTGTGCGTGCCTTCAACGCCAGCGCAATTTTTTCATATGATCCGCCGGCAAATGCTGCGCCGTTGGCGCAAGCCCTTGGTGGTCATGACGCCAAAGAGCCTGCTGCGGCATAAGCTTTCAACCTCGGTGCTGGATGATTTATCCGACGGTCACTTCCAAGTGGTTATCGACGAAATCGAAGGGCTTAAGGCGAGCAACGTGCGCCGGGTGGTGTTGTGTAGCGGCAAGGTCTACTACGATTTACTGGAACAGCGGCGCCGTGATGGCCAAGACGATGTGGCGATTGTGCGCGTCGAACAGCTCTACCCATTCCCTGAGGCTGAGCTGGCAGCATTACTTAAACGTCGCTATAAGGGCGCAAAAACCGTGGTTTGGTGCCAAGAAGAGCCAAAAAACCAAGGCGCCTGGTATCAAATCTATCACCACCTCACCCAGTGTGTGACCCGCGAACAAAAACTCAGCTATGCCGGCCGTGATCCATCGGCATCACCGGCGGTGGGCTATGCCAAAGTGCATCACGAACAACAGCGTCGCTTAGTTGCTGAAGCGCTCGATTTAAACAACGGATAACTGCAATAGAGAGGATCTCATGAGCACCGAAGTCAAGGTTCCTGCGCTGCCGGAGTCGGTTAGCGAGGCCACGGTTGTTACTTGGCATAAGCAAACTGGCGAGTCGGTAGAGCGCGACGAAAATCTCGTCGACTTAGAAACCGATAAAGTCGTCCTCGAGGTGCCTGCGCCTGAAGACGGTGTGCTGGGAGAGATCCTCAAACAAGAGGGCGAAACCGTTACCGCAGGCGAAATTGTTGCCATGCTCAACGCCGGTGCAGCCGGCGCGAGCACCGCACAGGCTGCTGACACGCCGGCTGCAAGTAGCGCAGCAACCAGCGCTACCAGCGCCCCGGAGTCTGCGCCAACACCAGGGCAAAGCGATGGCGAGCCCACCTTAAGTCCAGCCGTTCGTCATTTGGTTGAAGAGCATAGCTTGGATGCCAGCGCGATTCCGGCCACGGGTCGTGGCGGGCGTCTATTAAAAGAAGATGTACTGCGCTTTGTCGAGCAAGGCGGCAGCGCTCAAGCATCAACCCCAGCCCCAGCCCCGGCGACGCCAGCGCCAA
>CAJXMZ010000057.1 GCA_913056315.1 uncultured Ectothiorhodospiraceae bacterium | reverse complement strand
GGCGAGGGCAACGATGAAAAGGGCATGCAACGACGGCAAGCCATGCTCGATGCCGCGCGCCCGCATTTAACCCGCATTATCGGCCCGAACTGTTTGGGTGTTCTGGTACCCGGAGCCGGGGTGAACGCAAGCTTTGCCCACCTCAACCCACCGCAAGGCCGCCTTGCCTTTGTCACCCAATCCGGCGCGATTGTCACCTCGGTGCTCGATTGGGCCGAGCGCCGCGATATTGGGTTTTCGCACATGATTTCGCTGGGTGATATGGCCGATGTCGACTTTGGCGATACCTTGGATTACCTGGCCAGCGACCCGAATACCCGTGCGATTTTGCTTTATGTCGAAGCCATTACCGATGCGCGCAAGTTTATGTCCGCTGCACGCGCTGCGGCTCGCATGAAACCAGTCATTGTGGTTAAAGCCGGTCGCCATGCCGCCAGCGCCGCCGCGGCCGCCTCGCACACCGGCGCATTAGCCGGCTCGGATGCGGTCTACGACGCGGCATTCCGACGCGCGGGGATGCTGCGTGTGAATACGCTAGGCGAGTTGTTTGCTGCCGTCGAAACCTTGGCCACCACCGAACCACCGGCGGGGGATTCACTGTCTATTTTGACCAACGGCGGTGGCATTGGCGTGCTCGCTACCGACGCGCTAATCGGTCACAACGGCCAATTGGCTGAACTCTCCGACGAGGCCACCGAAGCGCTCAACGCGGTCTTGCCGGCGACGTGGTCGCACGGCAATCCGGTGGATATTATCGGCGATGCGCCAGGCCAGCGTTATGCCGATGCCCTCCAGGTGCTCACTGAACAAACCCAGGGCGATGCGATTTTAGTCCTCAACTGCCCAACCGCCGTGGCGGACAGCATGGATGCGGCCGAGGCGGTCATCGCCGCGCACCAGCGCGATAATCAAGGGCAACAGGCTCGGCCCACGCTACTGACCTGTTGGGTGGGCGAGCATACCGCGCAACAGGCCCGTCGACGCTTTGCTCAGGCCGGCATCCCCAGCTACACCACCCCCGAAGGCGCGGTGCGGGCGTTTATGCATATGGTTGATTACCAGCGCAACCAAGCCCAATTGCTCGAGACACCGCCGTCGGTCCCGGAGATCTTCACCCCCGATTACGCCGCCGCCCAAGCCATTCTTGACCAAGCCGCCGCGGCCGGGCATGAAATTCTCAGCGAGCCTGAAGCCAAACAATTACTCGCCGCCTATGGGGTCGATGTGGTGCCAACGCAAGTGGCCACGACGCCCCAAGCCGCGGCCGAGGCCGCCACGCGCCTGGGCTTTCCCGCAGCCATTAAAATCCTCTCACCCGACATTACCCACAAAAGCGATGTCGGTGGCGTGAGCTTAAATTTAGATGATGCCGAGGCGGTTGAGCGGGCAGCCGAGGCCATGCAAAAACGCGTTAAAAACGCCCAGCCCGACGCCGAACTCGAAGGCTTTAGCGTGCAGCCCATGGTCCAACGCGGCCATGCGTGGGAGCTCATTGCCGGGTTTACCGATGATCAACAATTTGGCCCCATCGTGCTCTTTGGCGAAGGTGGCACGGCGGTGGAAGTGGTTCGCGATCAGGCGCTTGGGCTGCCGCCGCTCAATTTAAAACTCGCCCGCGACATGGTCACCCGAACGCGCATTTATCGTGAGCTCCAGGGGTATCGCGATCGCGCGCCCGCCGATCTTGATGCCATTGATCTAACCTTAATGCGCATTGCCCAAATCGCCGCTGACTTACCCGAAGTCAAAGAACTCGACATTAACCCGTTGCTGGCCTCAGCCGATGGCGTGGTGGCATTGGATGCGCGGGTTCGGATTGGCGCCAAAGGCCAGGGTGCTGAGCGCTTGGCGATTCGGCCCTACCCCCGGGCGCTAGAGAAAACCGTCACCGCCGATGATGGGGGTCATTACTTACTTCGGCCCATTCTGCCCGAAGACGAACCGGCGCTGCATCGGGCCTTTGCGCACCTAACCCCAGAGCAAATTCGGTTGCGCTTTTTTGCCCCCATGAAGCAGCTTAGTCACATGGCCGCAGCGCGGTTTACCCAAATTGATTACAACCGCGAAATGGCGCTGATCATCACCGACCCCAACAAAGTACCCGGTGAGGCCGAGCTCTATGGCGCGGTTCACTTGCACGCCGACCCGGATGGTGAGTGCGCGGAGTATTCGATTATTGTGCGCGATGATCTCACCCGACAAGGCTTGGGCCGGGTGCTCATGGAACACGCCATCGACTACGCCCGCCAGCGCGGCATTGCCGAGATCGTGGGCGATGTTTTGCGCGAAAACCAAGCCATGTTGGCGCTGTGCCAACAGCTTGGCTTTGAACAGCATGTCGACCCACAGGATCGCGATATTATTCGCGTGACCCTATCACTCAGCGCCGATGATGGTGGCGGTTAGCGGTACTTTAAAATATCCATCAGCTCATCGACGATCACATCGGCATCACCACGCGCCTGGGCATTGGTGACGTGGTGATGCAGATGGCTGCGTAAAACCGCATCACCCACTTTATCCAATGCACCGCTAACGGCTTTAAGCTGGCGCAGCACATCGACACAGTAGACATCGTCGCGCTCGAGCATGCGCACAATACCCTCAACATGCCCGCGCACTGAGGCGAGCCGCTGACGGGCGGCATCGCGCACCCCCGGGTCTAGCGCCATTGTGCAGTCAGTTGCTTCAGCCATTGATTAATACCTCGCGCTGTTGCGCCGGGCGAAACCGCCGCAAACGCAGTGAATTCGTCAGAACCAATAAACTCGATAAGCTCATCGCCGCCGCGGCGGCCATTGGGTTGAGCAACCAACCGGTTAGCGGAAACAACACCCCCGCAGCCACCGGAATCAGCAACACGTTATAGCCATAAGCCCAAACAAAGTTACCTTGGATGGTGCGATGGGTTCGCCGGGCGAGCGTCACCGCATCGATCAGACCGTTAAGATCGGCGCGCATCAGCACCGCATCACCCGCTTCAATGGCCACATCGGTGCCGGTGCCAATGGCAATACCCACATTGGCTCGGGCCAGCGCGGGGGCATCGTTAATGCCATCGCCAACAAAGGCCACGCGCGCGCCCTCAGACTGCAAGCGTTGCACCTCGCGGGCTTTGCCATCGGGCAGCACGCCAGCCATAACATCATCAATGCCCAAGGTTGCCGCCAGCGCATTGGCGGTGGCGGCCTGATCGCCCGTGACCAACGCCACACGCAGGCCTAAGCTTTTTAGCGCCTGAATGACCTGTGCGCTTTCCTCGCGCGGTGGGTCAGCGACTGCAACCACGCCCAACAACTGGCCATCAACCGCGGCATAAACAGTGGTTTTGGCATCGGCTGCTAACTGGGCGGCTTGATCAGCGACGGGGCCGGTATCTACGCCAAGCCACTCCATGTAATGGGCCGCACCCACGTGCACATACCGCCCGTCGACTTTGGCCCCCACGCCATAGCCAGTGACCGAATCAAACTCACTGGCCTGCGCCAAGTCGATACCACGTGCTTGCGCGGCTTCAACGATCGCCGTGCCCAATGGGTGCTCGCTATGAGCCTCGACCGCGGCAATTAGCCCCAAGGCCTCGTCTTCCGAACCGCTAGCAACCGCTAAGTCGGTGAGTTGTGGCCGGCCCACGGTGAGCGTGCCGGTTTTATCCAAAACCATGGTATCGGCATGGGCGAGCGCCTCGAGCGCTGAACCACGCCGCAGCAATAAGCCGTTTTCAGCGCCCTTGCCGGTCGCCACCATGACCGCCGTTGGTGTGGCAAGGCCCATGGCACAGGGGCAAGCAATCAATAGCACGCTCACCGTGGCAACAAAGGCATACGATAAGACCGGCACGGGCCCAATGAGCAACCAAACCGCGCCGGTGATCAGCGCCACGACGAGCACAATGGGCACGAACACCCCGGCAATGCGATCAGCCATTTGCTGAATCGGCGGCTTTTCGGCTTGGGCTTGCTCGACCATATGAATAATTTGCGCCAGCACCGTGTCGGCGCCCACGCGGCTGACTTTAAAGGTGAGTGAACCTTGGCCATTCACTGTGCCCGCTACGACCTCGTCGCCGACTTGCTTGGACACCGGCACCGGCTCGCCAGTAATCATCGACTCGTCCACCCGCGAGCGGCCTTCGATGATGTCGCCATCAACCGGAATACGCTCACCGGGTCGCACCAGCACGTGGTCATCACTGGCCACCGCATCGATATCAACTTCTTCAATCGCGCCATTGCGATAGACGCGCGCAGTTCGCGCTTGCAGGCTCAGCAACCGTCGAATGGCTTGCGAGGTTCGCCCTCGCGCGATTTGCTCAAGATACCGGCCTAGCAAAATCAGGGTAATAATGACCCCCGAGGCTTCAAAATAACTGCCGGCCGTGCCCGCCGGAAAAATAGCGGGCACCAGCAGCACCAATAATGAATACCCATAGGCCGCGCCGGCGCCGATCATCACCAAACTGCTCATCGCAGGCGCGGCATGACGCATTTCTTTAAAGCCGCGGATGAAAAACCCGCGCCCAGCCCAAAATACCACCGGTGTAGCAAGCAACCATTCGATCGCAATCCAAGCCCGCGCCGGCAAAAACTGGGTGTACAAATCATGACCGCCCGGCAGATGACGGCCCATGGCGACGATCACCAGCGGCAGGGTAAAACTCGCTGCAATAATGAGTTGCCGGCGCAAGCTAGCGCGTTCACGCGCTTGGGCGTTGTCGGCTTGATCATCGGCCTGCGCACCGCTTGCTGTCGCGACCTGCGCGCCATAACCCGCGGCAGCGACTGCTTCGGTGAGCTGTGCGGGTTGGACAACACGGCTTAAATACTCAACCCGCGCGCTATTCAGGCTTAAGTTGGCAGTCGCGCTCACAACACCGGGCACGCTTTTTAGCGCCGCCTCCACCCGAGTAATACAGCCGCCGCAAGTCACGCCGCTGAGTTCAAGGCTGATCGATTCACTAGCGGCCGGATAACCAGCATCCGCCAAGGCTTTATTCACCGCGCTAAGGGTATCGGCTTTATTCGCGCTGCCATCTAAAGTCAGTTGCGCTCGGCCGGTGGCCAGGTTAACGCTGGCGGTGTCGACCCCGTTCACCGCTTCGAGCGCGGCCTCGGCGCTGCGCACGCAACTGCCACAGGTTAATCCGGTAACCTCGATATCAACACTCAATTCGCTCATCGTTGACCTTTGTTAACGAAGTGTTGATTCAGCCTACCCCTCCCCCAGGGGGGTAGGTCAAGCCAAAAAAAGGGGCCCGAAGGCCCCTAAAGGTTACGAATGAAGAGAGTCGTTCGTTACATTGCTGCGCGCCAGCTGGCAACGAGCTCGTCATAAGGCACAGTCTGGCCTTGTGGCTTCTCGTTATCCAACGCTGGCTTCGGTGCGCCAGGCTGGTTGAACCAGTACTCGGCACTGCGCTCGTCGTTCATGCGTGGACCACAACGGTCTTGCACGCCAGCCCGCTCGAGACGCTCCATAACGCGATCCTGCTCTTGCGCGAGGTTATCCATCGCCTCTTGTGGGTTCACCTCACCGGTCACAGCGGCGGCCACATTCGACCACCACAGCTGCGCTAGACGTGGGTAATCAGGCACGTTCGTCCCCGTATCAGTCCACATTTCACGGTCAGGGCTGCGATAGAACTCAACCAAACCACCCAGTCGCGGTGCCCGCTCCGTCATCGACTCATGCATGATGTCGGACTGACGAATCGGTGTCAGGCCAACGTGGAATTTCTTAAGCGAAACCACTTTTGACGTGACGAACTGAGCATAAAGCCAAGCCGCTTTGCGCTGCTGAGGATCGGCATGCTCAAAGAAGGTCCAGGAACCGATATCCTGATAACCCACTTTCATGCCCTCTTCCCAGTACGGACCGTGCGGCGAAGGCGCCATCCGCCATTTCGGCGTGCCATCAGCGTTCACAACCGGCGTACCCTCTTCAGCCATCGAGGCGGTAAAGGCGGTATACCAGAAGATCTGCTGTGCGATTTGACCTTGCGCAGGGACCGGTCCGGCCTCACCAAAGGTCATACCCGAGGCTGCGGGTGGCGCATAATCGCCCAACCAATCAATGTACTTGGTCAGGGCGTAAACAGCCGCTGGGCCATTCACTGCACCGCCGCGAGTGACGTCAGAGCCAACCGGATGGCAGTCTTCAACGCGAATACCCCACTCATCAACCGGCAGGCCATTCGGTAGACCTTGGTCACCAGCACCGGCCATCGATAGCCAAGCGTCAGTAAAGCGCCATCCCAAGGACGGGTCTTTTTTGCCGTAGTCCATGTGACCATAAACGTCGCGACCATCAAGCTCACCCACCGTTTCGGTGAAGAACTCAGCGATGTCCTCGTAAGCCGACCAGTTCACTGGCACACCCAGCTCGTAGCCGTAGATGTCCTCAAACTGCGCTTGCAGATCTTCGCGCTGGAACCAGTCATACCGGAACCAATAGACGTTAGCGAACTGCTGAGAAGGCAACTGATACATCTTGCCATCTGGCGCGGTGACCGCGTCGAGACCGATGAAGTCATCCAAATCCAAGTAAGGGGAGGTGACATCGGCACCCTCGCCTTCCATGTAATCGGACAGCGCAACGACTTGGCCGTAGCGGTAATGCGTACCGATTAAGTCCGCGTCGTTGGTGTAGCCGGCATAAATGCTCTCGCCGGACTGCATTTCGGTTTGCAGCGCCTCGATCACATCACCCTCACCAATCAAGTTGTGGGTGAGATTAATACCGGTCAGATCGGAAAAGTGCTTGGCGAGTACGTTGGACTCGTACTCATGCGTCGCGATGGTTTCCGAGACCACCGACACGTCCATGCCTTGGAACGGCTCGGCTGCTTCGACGAACCACTCTAGCTGCTCCATTTGCTCGGCGCGCGTGAGTGTTGAAGGCTGGGCCTCCTCGATTAACGCTTCAGCAGCTGCCCGCTGAGCGTCAGTCATGGCTTGGGCATTGCTTAGCCCACCAACACCGAGTGCTGCCGCCACTGCTAGCGCAGTCCACGGCCGCAAAGTGCTTTTTTGCTGTTTCATTTCTTTCTCCTCCTGGTGAGACACGAAGTCCCGTTACCTAAGGACAGAGGCACCGGCACATCCGGGGCGTGTCCATACATACCAAGCGAGCGCTATTCACGCTCACAAGCCGGTTAGCCATAGCGAAGCATGACCGTGGCGTAAACCACGGAAATCGCTGAGGCAAATAACAAACTCGCGTCCGAAAACCCGAGCCAAAAAAGATGGATAAAAGCCGAGCCCAATAGGCTCATAAATAGCCGATCGCCGCGGGTCGTGGGCACCGGCAAAAAGCCTCGGCGCTCGTAGGTAGGGAGCACAAATTGCAGCACCCCAAAGACCACGAGCATGACCACAATAGCGGTAAAGAAAATGGCGACCGGTTGTGTCCAGGCCATCCAAGCCAATGTCAGTCCAGCGTCTTGATTCATGCCAGCGTTCTCCCGTTACACCCGGCCCAGGGCAAAGCCCCGAGCAATGTGCTTACGCACAAACCAAATCACCAATGCCCCGGGCACCAACGTGAGCACACCCGCTGTGGCCAATAGGCCCCAATCCAAACCCGAGGCGCTGACCGTTCGGGTCATGGTGACCGCAATGGGCTTGGCTTCTGTTGAAGTTAGCGTGCGCGCAAGCAGCAGCTCGACCCACGAGAACATAAAGCAAAAGAACGCCGTCACACCCACGCCAGAGCGAATCAGCGGCAAAAAGATGGTCAAAAAGAAGCGCGGCCACGAATAGCCATCAAGATAAGCGGTCTCATCGATTTCTTTGGGCACGCCCGACATAAAGCCCTCTAAAATCCACACCGCCAGTGGCACCGTGAACAGGGTATGCGCCAAAGCTACGGCGATATGCGTGTCGTACAGGCCAACGCTTTGGTAGAGCTCAAAGAAAGGCAGCAAAAACACCGCTGGCGGGGCCATGATGTTGGTCAGCAGCCAGAAAAACAGGTGCTTATCACCCAAAAAGTGATAGCGACTAAACGCATACGCCGCCGGCAGGGCCACGGTCAACGAGATGACCGTATTCATAAGCACGTACAACGTCGAGTTCAAATAACCCGGATACCACGTGCTATCGGTAAAAATCTTCACGTAGTTATCGATCGTGAGATTTTGAGGCCACAGCGTGAACGTCGAGAGAATCTCTTGATTGGTCTTTAGCGACATCATGACCAGCCAGTAAATCGGCAGCATCAAAAACACCAGCCACAGCCCTAAAAAGATGTAACGTCGTTTAGAACCCATGGCTTAGCCCTCCCGATCCATATTGAGAATGGTCAGATAGAACACGTAGCTAAACAGCAAAATAATGAGGAAGTAGATCAGCGAAAATGCTGCCGCCGGCCCCAAATCAAACTGCCCGACCGCCATCGTCGTTAGGCTCTGACTTAAGAACGTAGTGGAGTTACCCGGGCCACCACCGGTGAGCACAAACGGCTCGGCGTAAATGCGGAAGCTAAAGATAAAGCGCAAGAGCACGGCGATGAGCAGCACGCCCTTGAGCTTAGGCAACTCGATGTAGCGAAACACCGCCCAGCGCGAAGCACCGTCAATGCGCGCAGCCTGATAGAACGCATCCGGAATGGCTTGCAGCCCGGCATAGCAAAGCAAGATAACCAATGAGGTCCAATGCCAAACATCCATAACCAACACGGTTAACCAGGCATCAAGCGAGTCACCGGTGTAGTTGTAATCAAAGCCCAACGCGTTAATCACCACACCGGCTAGCCCCACATCGGGACGGGCAAAAACCTGCCAAATGGTTCCCACCACGTTCCATGGCACCAATAACGGCAGCGCCAAGAGCACCAGCGCAAACGACACCCCAGCGCCCTTTTTCGGCATACAAAGCGCCAAGGCAATACCTAAGGGGATTTGAATAAGCAGCACGGAGGCCGAGAAAATAAACTGCCGAATGAGCGCGCCGTGTAGCTCGGCATCACGAAGGACTTCTTTAAACCACTCGGTACCCACAAAGAAACGTGAGTTCGGGCCAAAAATATCCTGAACCGAATAATTAACCACGGTCATTAGCGGCATGATGGCGCTAAAGGCCACCACCAACACGACGGGCAGCACCATTAACCAAGCCCATTGATATTCACGCTTGTTATCCATGCTTACGCTCCCGCAGCGACGAGCTTATCGTCGGCATAAAGCAGTGCATGGTCAGTGGGAAACACCACCGACAACACATCACCGCTAATCTTTTCGGATTCATCCAGGCGCACATGCACTTTGTGCTGGCCTAGGTGGGCGGTGACTAAGTGGTAATCACCCAAGTCCTCCACGGCGCTGACCTGCAGGTCGATGGCCGTGTCACCGGGTTTTGCCAACCGAATCAGCTCCGGGCGAATGCCCAACTGCAAGTTGCCCCCGGCGTTGCGCGCCGCTTCGGCCATGGCGCCATCAACCGGAACTTGAACGCCGTCGATTAGGGCGGTCTGGCCCTCAACCTGGCAGTCCATAAAGTTCATCCCCGGGCTGCCAATGAAATAGCCAACAAAGGTGTGCTCGGGGCGCTCGAACAGCGCCTGCGGTGTGCCGACTTGCAGCACCTGACCGGCCAGCATCACCACCACCTTATCGGCGAAGGTCAACGCCTCGGTTTGGTCATGGGTGACGTAAACCAGGGTGAGGTTGAGCTGCTCATGCACTTCGCGCAGCTTGCGCCGCAACTGCCACTTCAAATGCGGGTCAATCACCGTGAGTGGCTCGT
>CAJXMZ010000056.1 GCA_913056315.1 uncultured Ectothiorhodospiraceae bacterium | reverse complement strand
GGACAAATCGAAAAGCGGTTTGGCAAGGGCGCGGTCATGCGCATGGGCGATGCCCGGGCGGTTGGTAATGTTCCCGTCATATCAACAGGCTCGCTAACGCTTGACGTCGCACTTGGCATCGGCGGTATTCCCCGCGGCCGGGTCGTTGAGATCTATGGCCCAGAGTCATCGGGTAAGACAACGCTCACCCTGCAAGCCATCGCTGAGGCTCAAAAAGCCGGTGGTACAGCGGCGTTTGTTGATGCTGAGCATGCCCTGGATCCGGAATATGCCCGGGCGCTCGGCGTCAATGTTGATGAATTGCTTGTTTCGCAACCCGATACCGGTGAGCAGGCGCTGGAAATTGCCGACATGTTGGTGCGCTCCAGCGCGGTCGATATTGTGGTGGTGGACTCGGTTGCCGCGCTGACACCGAAAGCTGAAATCGAGGGGGAGATGGGTGATTCGCACGTCGGTTTGCAGGCTCGGCTTATGTCGCAGGCACTACGCAAGCTCACGGCGAACATTAAGCGCTCGAACACAACCGTGATCTTCATTAACCAAATCCGAATGAAGATTGGCGTGATGTTTGGCAGTCCCGAGACGACAACCGGCGGTAACGCGCTTAAATTTTACTCCTCGGTTCGTATGGATATTCGTCGCATTGGGGCGATCAAAAAAGGCGATGAGGTGGTGGGTAACGAAACCCGTGTGAAGGTCGTCAAAAATAAAATGGCGCCACCGTTTCGCCAGGCAGAGTTTGAGATCCTCTACGGCGAGGGGATTTCGCGCGAGGGCGAGCTCATTGAGCTTGGCGTCAAGCAAGGACTGGTTGAAAAGTCCGGGGCTTGGTATAGCTACAATGGTGAGCGCATTGGGCAGGGCAAAGACAACGTCCGCAACCACCTCAAAGCCAACCCAGAGATTATAAAAGCACTCGACACCACGTTGCGTGAGCAGCTATTGAAAAAACCCGAGCGCGCTGAACCAGAACAGGTTGACGCGCCCGAGGAGGGCGAGGCCGACGCCTAAATGCGATGAATGATTCCGACGCGCCCAGCGCCGAGGCCATTCGCGAGCAATGCATTCGCTTGCTCGCTCGCCGTGAACACACCCGCCGAGAGCTGGCTCGAAAGCTCTCGCAGCGGGGCTTTGAACCTGCCGATTACGAGCCCATTTTTGATGAATTGGTGGCTGAGAACCTGCTCAACGAAGCACGTTTCACCGAAGTCTACGTTCGCTCTCGAATTAACGCCGGTTACGGCCCGCTGCGCATTCGTGCCGACCTTGCAGAGCGTGGCGTTGGCGGTCATCTTGTCGCAGATGCGCTTGATTTAGGCGATGATATCTGGCGCGAGCATTGCTCGGCGGCGTGGCAACGACGCTTTGGCAAGCAGCCTGCTGATCGGCGAGAGCAAGGCCAACAAATGCGCTTTCTAGCCAATCGCGGCTTTAGCGGCGATCATATTCGAGCCGTCGTCGCTCACGTGTAGCGATTGAGTCAACAAAATTTAGGTAAAGCGAACGGGCATGACAAAAACCAGCGCAGATATTCGAACAGCATTTCACACGTTTTTTGCTGAACGCGGTCATGAGATTGTTTCGAGTGGTTCGCTCGTCCCGGCCAATGACCCGACGTTGTTGTTTACCAACGCCGGCATGGTGCCGTTTAAAGATGTCTTCTTAGGACGCGAGTCACGCGCGTACAACCGCGCGGTGACTTCGCAGCGGTGCGTGCGGGCTGGCGGCAAACATAACGACTTAGAAAATGTGGGCTATACCGCCCGGCATCACACCTTCTTTGAGATGCTTGGCAATTTTAGTTTTGGTGATTACTTCAAGCGCGACGCGATTCGGTATGCTTGGGAGTTTTTGACTGTTGTGCTCGAGCTGCCCGCTGATCGTCTTTGGGTCACTGTCTACGAAGAAGACGATGAAGCCGCCGCGATTTGGCTTGAGGAAATAGGTGTTGATCCAAATCGCTTCTCGCGAATCGGCGCGGCAGATAACTTTTGGTCAATGGGCGATACCGGTCCCTGTGGGCCATGTTCAGAGATTTTCTATGACCATGGGCCGCATATTCCGGGTGGCCCACCGGGTACGCCAGAAGAAGACGGCGATCGCTACGTTGAGATCTGGAACTTGGTGTTTATGCAGTATGATCGGGGCGCGAATGGTGCGCTTAGCCCGCTGCCTAAGCCCTCGATTGATACGGGCATGGGCCTTGAGCGAATTGCTGCCGTTGTCCAAGGCGTAACCAATAACTTTGACATCGATTTATTTCAGCAGCTCATTCGCGCCGCCGGTGAGATTGCGCGTCGTGATGATCTTGATAATAGCTCGCTGCGGGTTATTGCCGATCATATCCGTGCTTGCGCGTTTTTAATTGTGGATGGGGTATTGCCATCCAATGAAGGCCGCGGCTATGTGCTGCGGCGGATTATCCGTCGCGCGGTGCGACACGGTTATAAGCTGGGGGTGAGCGAGCCGTTTTTTCACCGCTTGATCGCGCCGCTCATCCAAGCGATGGGGTCGGCTTATCCTGAACTCGCGACCAACCAAGCGTTGCTCGAGCGGGTGTTGCGACAAGAGGAAACGCGTTTTCGTGAAACCCTCGAGCAAGGACTGCGCTTGCTGGCGGATGACTTAAAAGCCCTTGATGGCGATACCGTGCCGGGCGAGACAGTATTTAAGCTCTACGATACGTTTGGTTTTCCCGTTGACTTAACCGCCGATGTGGCCCGCGAGCAAGATCTGCATTTAGACATGGCCGGTTTTGAACAGGCGATGTCCGCTCAGCGTGAGCGCGCCCGAGCCGCGAGTACGTTTCGAGCGGAATATGGCGGCGCGGCTGATTTTGGTGGCACCACCGAATTTAGCGGTCACGAGGTGCATGAAGACGCTGGTCAAGTCATTGCCATTTATCGCGACGGGGGTGCCGTCGATGCACTTAACGCGGGCGAACAAGGTATGGTTATTCTTGATCGCACGCCGTTCTATGCCGAAGCCGGGGGGCAACTGGGCGATTCGGGGCATTTGCTCAACAGCCAAGCTGACTTCGTGGTTGACGATACGCAGCGCTACGCCAAGGCGCGGGGTCATTTTGGCACGCTGGCAAGTGGTGTGGTGCGGCTGGGTGATGCCCTAGATGCGCGCATTGATCAAGCCCGGCGAGCCGATATAACGCTCAATCATACGGCCACCCATTTGCTTCACGAAGCATTGCGCCAAGTGCTTGGTGAGCATATTCACCAAAAAGGCTCACTGGTTGCGCCCGATCGGCTGCGCTTTGACTTCGCGCACTTTGAACCGATCACGCCTGATCAGCTCACCCACATTGAGCGGCTAGTGAACGCATGGATTCGCCAAGATGAGGCAATCGAGATATTTGAAACCAACTACGACCAAGCCATTGAGCTGGGCGCAACCGCGCTGTTTGGCGAAAAATACGGCGATTGGGTCCGCGTGGTACGTATAGACGGAATCTCGACTGAGCTTTGCGGCGGTTCGCACGTGCCGCAAACCGGACGTATCGGGCTATTTAAACTCACCGCCGAGGCCGGTGTATCGGCTGGTGTGCGTCGTATTGAAGCCGTCACAGGCGAGGCTGGCATGAGTTATGTGCAAGCCAACGCTCAAGTCTTAGAGCGTTTGTCCGAGCGTTTGCGCACCCAACCAGAGGCGCTGGTTGAGCGGGTTGATCAAGAGTTGGCACGCAGCCGCGAGCTCGAACGCGATATTGAGCGGCTCCAGCAACGTCTGGCGAGCCAAGCCGGTAACGAACTGGTTGATCAAGCGCAATCAGTCAATGGCGTTTCAGTCCTCTCAGCGCATATTGATGGCCAAGGTGATTCGCTGCGCGAGACAGTTGATCAGCTTAAGAATAAGTTGGGTTCAGCGATTGTGGTGCTGGCCAGTGTGAGTGATGGCCAAGTGCGGTTGGTTGCGGGGGTCACAAACGATGTAACCGATCGGGTGCGTGCGGGCGATCTTATCAAAATGGTCGCCGAGCAAGTCGGTGGACGTGGCGGTGGTCGACCCGACTTTGCACAAGCCGGCGGCAATGATCCACAGCCGTTGCCGTCTGCCTTGGAGTCGGTGTTCGCTTGGGTAAAAGCGCGTTTGGAGCAGTAAAAGAAGAGTAGCTATGTCACTGATTGTGCAAAAATTTGGGGGCTCATCGGTTGCGACCATCTCAAGAATTGAGAATGTCGCGAAAAAAGCCATCGCCTCGCGTGAGGCCGGACATGATGTGGTCGTCGTGGTCTCCGCCATGAAAGGCGAGACCGATCGTTTGATGGCGCTTGCCGATGATGCTGCCGGTTCGAACAACCCCAGCCCGCGTGAGCTTGATCTGCTGCTTTCAACCGGCGAGACCGTCACCATTACCCTACTCACTATGGTGTTAGAGCGGCTAGGTGCGGCGGCGCGTTGCTACACCGGTGCACAGGTGCAAATCCTAACCGATAGCGCCTTTAGCAAAGCGCGCATTCAGGACATTGATGCTGAATTGCTGCGCGACGATTTAGGCGCAGGGCGAATTGTCGTGGTCGCAGGTTTTCAGGGTGTTGACGAGAACGGCTCGATCACCACACTCGGCCGCGGTGGTTCTGATACGACTGCGGTGGCCTTAGCGGCGGCGTTAGAAGCCGATGAGTGCCAAATCTATACCGATGTTGATGGGGTTTACACCACGGATCCACGCGTTGTCCCAACCGCACGCCGTCTTGAGAAAATCACCTTTGAAGAGATGCTTGAGCTGGCCAGCTTAGGCTCAAAAGTCTTACAAATACGTGCGGTCGAATTTGCGGGTAAATACCAAGTGCCTTTGCGTGTTCTGTCTTCGTTTGAGGATGGCCCGGGGACATTGATTACGATGGAAGGAGACGATATGACTCAGGGCAGTATGGAAGAGCCGCTGATTGCAGGTATTGCGTTTAATCGCGATGAAGCCAAGGTCACGATGATTGGCGTACCGGATACACCGGGTATCGCGGCACAGATTTTAGGGCCAATCGCTCAGGCCAATATTGAAGTCGATATGATTGTGCAAAACATCAGCAATGAGGGGCTGACCGACTTTACCTTTACCGTCAATAAAACCGAATATGACCGTGCCATGCAGATCCTGCAGCAACAGGCCAATGCCCTAGGTGCTCGAGAGGTGTTTGGTGATACCGGCATTATTAAGCTCTCGTTGGTTGGCGTGGGCATGCGCTCACACGCCGGCGTAGCCAGTCGTATGTTTAATGCCCTGGCCGCCGAGGGAATTAATATTCAAATGATTTCGACCTCGGAAATCAAAATATCGGTGGTCGTGGATGAAAAGTACCTCGAGCTAGGCACCCGGACACTGCACAAAGCGTTCGATTTGGATGAAAAAAGCGGTAAGACAGTGAGTGTTGAGGGTCAACAAACCGAATAATCAGTAAGTTATAAGATGCACTGGAACCCCCCGTACGGGCTAGTTCAAAGAGGGTGATTTGCGCGGATTTTTTAGTGCTGTTGCGATACTATAAACACCAGTAATCGTCGATGTTTGATTGATATTGAAAGGCATCGACTGGTCATCCGGTTTGACTGCGGGATATTGGGAAGAACATCTGCGGTCGAATGTTTAGGTCGCTTTATAGCAGCTAGGAGAACAGATCATGCTCATTCTAACCCGCAGGGTTGGTGAAACCCTGGTTATCGGGGATGACGTCACAGTCACAGTGCTGGGCGTCAAGGGCAACCAAGTGCGTATCGGGGTGAAAGCGCCGGACGATGTGTCAGTGCATCGCGAAGAAATCTACGAGCGCATTCAAGACGAAAATTCACAATCAAATAGCGCTAGCCAAAAATCTGACGACGAATAATCTTGGTTTACGGATGGGCGCTGTTTGCCGTATCCTGCGTAATGAAATTGGAGAGGTGGCCGAGTGGCTGAAGGCGCTCCCCTGCTAAGGGAGTAAGGGTTTTATCGCCCTTCGAGGGTTCGAATCCCTCTCTCTCCGCCAGATATTAAAATGGCCCCATCAGGGGCCTTTTTAATATCTGAGGGTATGGGTTCGAACCCTCGAAGTAACCAATAGGGGGTTCGACTAACGGCCGCGAGGCCGTTAGGACGCAGAGCGCAGCGATGCGCCCGCAGGGTGAGGCCCGCAGGGCCGAATCAATCCCTCTCTGTGATGAGGCTATAAGCGAATGCGCTGCGCTGCGGTGCTTTGGCGCTCATACGGCACGATCTCTGCAACTTCACCGGCCTGTAGGCGCTGTTTTACATCGCGCCAATAGCTCGCGGTGAGTAGATCTTTGTGCTTTTGCATAAAGGTTTGGCGCAATTGGCTCGGTAGGGCCAAAAAGCGAATGAACTCTTCAGGGAAAATTGCGTTAGCACTGACAAAATGGTGCGTTGAATAATCCATGAGCGGATAGTCATCATCGGGCTCGGGTAATTCATAGAAGTTGCAATCGGTCACGAGCATAACTTCATCGTAGTCATAGAACAGCACACGCCCTGAACTGGTGACGCCAAAGTTTTTCAGCAACAAATCACCGGCAAAAATATTGGTCTCAGCCAAATCTTTTAGGCACTGGCCATAATCTAAAATGACCCGCTCGGCTTCGGTTTCATCGACTTCGCGAACGTAGAGATTGAGCGGGCGTACCCGGCGCTCCACATACGCATGGCCAAACACCAAACTATCGCCGTCAATGCCGACCGTTTGCGGCGCTTGGTCGAATAGCTCGGCTTGTAACTGCTCAGAAAAACGCGCTCGTGGCAGCTCAAGGTTACGAAAATGCTGAGTGTCGATGAGCCGGCCGGCATGGTCGTGTTTAGAGACTAAGCGATAGCTTTGATGCACATCCTCCTGCGTCGTGGTTTTGGGCGGGCGAAAAATGTCGCGCATGACTTTAAAGACCAAATTAAACGACGGCACGGTAAAGACAATCATGACCAACCCAGCCTCACCCGGGGCATGCACGATGGGGTCATTGGTTTGCTTGAGATGCGACATGAGCGAGCGGTAGCGCTCGGTTTTGCCCTGTCGTAGCCGGCCCAGCACGGTATAGAGCTCGTCGATGGGTTTGCTTGGCAGAATATCGTGCAAAAACTGCACTGCAGCCACGACCGAGGTGGGGTCGGCAAAGTAATACGAGCGCGTGTAAGAGAACACCACGCCAATTTGTTCGGTATTAAGGAGCACCGCATCCACGTGTATGCCATCGCGGTCGTTGCGTAATGCAATCACAATGGGCTGGGTGTGATCGGCCAGCCTGATGCGGCCAACCAAGTACGCGCGTGTGCTTTGAAAAAAGTGCGTGTCAATAAACTCAAAGCGCAAACAACGCGCGTCGGCGTCTTCACCCAAGGCATTGCGAATGGCCTGAGCCATCACGCCGGCATCGTCGGCTGGTTTGGCGTAAGCGTGGCGAAAGCGAAAGTCTTTGAGGATGCGCGCGCAATTGCTCTCTAGGTCATTCCAGGCTGGATAGCGACGCATGACCAGTGATTCGAGGCCTTCTTCGGGGGGAGGTTGGACAAACTCAACTGAGCGATCAACTCCGCGGGTGGCGAACACCCGCCGGGTGATGGAATTGAAAAAGGTTTTCATAAAGCCCGCATCGGGCATGGCGCTAATGCGAAGACCGTAGTACTCACGTAATTCAGGCCAAATGGCATGATCATTGAGATCATCGCCGAGATCTTTTTTAAGGGCTTTAACAGTGCGTTTAACCCAGTACTCGTAGAGCTCGATGCGCGCGGCGATATCGGCCATTTGGCCTTTCCAGTCGCGTTGTTCAAAGCGCTGGCGGGCACGGTGAGTAATTCGACGAAATTGCCGGTCGTATTGCTCAAACCCTTCGTGGATGCGCTGAGCGGCACAAGCTATACATCGTTGTTGGGTGGCTGTCGGCATAGTCACTGGCATCCTGCACACGCACCGAAGCAAAGGGTGCGACTATTTAATGATTTTTTGCCCGGTCTGCTTCCAGTCGGCAATAAACGCCGCCAGGCCTTTATCGGTCAGGGGGTGTTTAACTAACGCGCGAATGACATCTGGCGGCATCGTCGCCACATCGGCGCCGGCAAGCGCGGCATCACTGACATGATTGGGATTGCGAATAGAGGCGGCGAGAATTTGGGTATCAAAGCCTTGGCCATCATAGAGCGCACGGATGGCGTGAATTAACTCCATACCATCGAGGTTAATGTCATCAAGACGGCCAATAAATGGCGACACATAAGTGGCCCCCGCTTTGGCGGCAAGCAATGCCTGATTGATTGAAAAGCACAAGGTCACGTTGACCTGGGTGCCCGCGGCACGCAACGCGCGGCAGGCTTTCAGTCCATCCAAGGTCAATGGGACTTTAATGACCACATTCTCGGCGATGGCTGATAAGACCTGCGCTTCGGCCATCATGCCAGCGTAATCCGTAGCGGCCACTTCGGCTGAAATGGGCCCTGGCACGATCTGTGCAATTTCTCGAATGGTGTCCAGAAAATCGCCCCCAGATTTGGCGATTAACGACGGGTTGGTGGTCACCCCATCGAGCAGCCCATAGCCATTGAGCTCACGAATATCGTCAATGACTGCGGTGTCGGCAAAAAAGTCCATGTTCAGCCCCTCATCGTGTTGCCAGTACGATTAGTGTAGCGCTTATAGCGCCTGAACGCGCCCACTCATGGCCTGGGCATCCGCTGGGTCATGCGTGACTAACAACACCGGGATTGCTCGGCGCTGGACATGCTCAAAGGTAAAAGCCCGAATCTCATCGCGCCGATCGGCATCCAGACTGGCGAATGGTTCATCCAGTAATAACGCGGCAGGCTCAGCTAATAAGGTGCGCATTAACGCCGCGCGCGAGCGTTGACCACCTGAGAGGCTGTCGGGGTGGCGGGCATACATCCCCTGCAAACCCGCTTGGGTTAGCGCGGCTTCAACCCGGGCGCGCCGGTCCGCGCGTGCTTTGATTCGCGAGTGCAGTCCAAACGCTAAATTATCGCCAACGCTTAAGTGCGGGAAGAGCATGGCATCTTGAAACATTAACCCCACGTGGCGGGTCTCGGGACGATGACCGAGCAGTGACTGGCCATTGAGTTTAATGTCGCCACCAAGCGCAAAGCGCGCCGGCAAATGTCCGGCGATGGCATTGAGCAAGGTGGATTTGCCCGACCCCGATTCACCCATCAGCGTGACAATCTCGCCGGCTGCAATCTCAAGGCTAAGATTGCGTATAAGCACGTTGCCACTGGGTGCACGAATGCTGAGGTGGGTGAGTTTTAAGCTCATGGCGATATCGTCTCAGATTGCCGCCAGCGGCGTCGCCTAAGCGCTGGAATAGCAAAGGCGAGGGCGTAGGCAGCAAGCGGTAAGCCCGCTTGCAAGCTGGTGTAGACCCCCGTGACACGACGATCGGCGGCTGAGGCCAAGGTGACCGCCTCGGTGGTGAGTGTGGCCACACGCCCGCCGCCCATAAAGAGTGTTGGCAAGTATTGTGCCACCGATACCGAGACGCCAAGTGCCGCGGCCGTGAGCAGCGGGGTCAATAACACCGGGAGTTTGACGCGTAAGAGTTGTTTTATCGGACTCGCGCCGAGTGAGGCGGCCGAGCGACTAAGCCGTGGGTCGAGCGCGCGCCACGGGTCGGATAGGGTGATCATGACGTAGGGAAAAACAAACAATGCTTGCGCCCAAATAACCGCGAGCATTCCGGTGTTAAGGCCCAGGCGCAAAAAAAGCACGCTCAGCCCCTGAAGAAAGGCAATTTGCGGGATGAGCAATGGCAAATAAATTAACCACTCAGTCCAGCGCGCTCGATCCCGAGCGCTACGATCTTCGGCTTCGAGCCAAGCAATGGCCAGTGCCAGGGCCATTAACGTGGTGGCAGCGGCCAGCCATAGCGTGTTGCCCAGCGTCTGGAGTAGCGCTTGATGACCGCCGTACCAAGCTTGCAAAGACCATTGACTGGGTAGCCAATGAGGCCAACTCCAGCGCCAGGCCACAGACCAAACCAGCATCGAGAGTATTGCCAGCGAACCCAGTCCGATCATAAGGCTGGCGGCGCCGAGCGCCGGTTTGGCCAATGCGGCGGGCCGGC
>CAJXMZ010000055.1 GCA_913056315.1 uncultured Ectothiorhodospiraceae bacterium | reverse complement strand
CCTCCGAAAACAAAACGGCAGCCTGCGGCTGCCGAGGCATTCATTATAGGATGGGGGCCGAATTGCCACAAGATAAGGCCTTATGCCACACAGTTCGATCGATTTGCATATGCACAGCACCGCTTCAGATGGCCGCTTAACCCCGGCTGAGCTGGTTGAACGTGTGGCTGCGGCCGGTGTTCGGTTAATGGCATTAACCGATCATGACACGTTATCGGGCCTTGAGCCGGCGCAGCAGGCCGCCCAAGACCATGGGGTTGGTTTTGTCCCGGGCATTGAGTTGTCAGCGCGCTGGGCGCGGGGTGTTGTGCATATTGTCGGGTTGGGTCTTGATCCGGCTAACCCCGCGTTGGTAACCGGCGTTGCCGCCCAGCAAGCTCAGCGCCAGCAGCGCGCTGAGCGCATTGGTGAGCGTTTAGCAAAGCGCGGGTTTGATGGTATTAGCGAGCGTGTTGCACAAGCCGTCGGGGCAGGGGTGCCAGGGCGTGCGCACTTTGCTCGCGATCTACTGGAGCAAGGCCAGGTTAAGACCCTGCAAGAGGCGTTTGATCGCTATTTAAAGCGCGGACGCCCAGGTTATGCGCCAGTTGATTGGGCCAGTATTGACCAGGTTGTTGAGTGGATTCATGGCGCAGGGGGCGTGGCGGTGTTTGCGCATCCGCTGCGCTATCAACTCAGTGGCGGTGCTTTGCGTGCCGCGATTCAAGCCTTTGTTGCTGCGGGTGGTCGTGCGATTGAAGTCTCTAATGGGGGCGGTGGGCGTGATGATGTGCCAGCGGCTGCGGCATTAGCTCGGCGTTTTGGTCTGGAAGCCTCAATGGGCTCAGATTTTCATGACCCCGACTTTCCTTGGATTGCCATTGGCCGGCTAGCGCCAGTGCCCAAAGACTTAGCGGTGGTTTGGCAGCGTTGGACAGTGAGCGCATGAGTGATTCACTACACCCGTTCGCCGCGCTCGAGCCGGCGCGCTTACTGGATATGTTGGAGTCGGTCGGGCTGTGGCCGGATGGTCGCTTACTCGCGCTCAATAGCTACGAAAACCGGGTTTATCAGTTGGGTGTTGAGGCCGCTGAGCCGGTGATCTTAAAAGTCTATCGGCCCGGGCGCTGGAGCGAGGCGGCGTTGCATGAAGAGCATGGCTTTGCCCTAGAGCTCGCGGGTCATGATATTCCCCTGGTGCCACCGCTGACACTCAATGGCCGCACGCTGCATGGCCTTTATGACTTTGTTTTTGCGGTTTATCCGCGGCGTGGGGGCCATGCCCCCGCACTTGATGATGCCGACACACTGGAGTGGTTGGGACGCATGCTTGGGCGTATGCATGCCGTGGGTGAAGTCAGCGACTTTGCCGCGCGGCCGCGGCTCGACCCGTTCGTGATGGGAGCCGGGAGCCGGGATTATCTGCTTGCCCAGGGGTGGTTGCCTGATCACCTGAAGCCGGCCTATCAGTCTTTAACCGATGATTTGCTCGTTGATATTCATGCCGCCTTTGAGCGTGCGGGGGACTGGCAAGCCATTCGCCTGCACGGCGACTTTCATCCCGGCAATATTTTGTGGACGGATGCCGGCCCGCATTTAGTCGATCTTGATGACTGTCGCATGGGCCCGGCCATTCAAGATTTATGGATGATGCTCTCGGGTGATCGTGCTGAGCGCACACGTGCGCTTGGCGATATTTTGGTCGGTTACGAAGACTTTCACACGTTTGAACCGCGTGAGCTGCACTTGCTTGAGGCGCTGCGTACGTTGCGCATGATGCACTATGCCGCATGGCTTGCTCGACGTTGGGATGATCCGGCGTTTCCCGCGACCTTTACTTGGTTTAATACCGATCGGTATTGGGAAGACCATGTTCTAGCCCTGCGTGAGCAAGCCGCTGCCATGCAAGAGCCCGTGCTCAGCGTATGATAGCCAGGGTTGATCGATTAGCAGGCCAGGGAGAGTGGGTATGAACCTAGTGATCATCGGGGCAGGGGCAATCGGTAATCGTTTGGTCGAACGCGCCCTCGCGGGTGACCACAACGTCGTTATGATCGAGCCCGATGCCGATGCCGCCGAGCAGTGCGCGAGCCAATTTGATGTGCGGGTGCTCGCGATGGGCGTTGGGGATGAGCGCTTTGTCGAAGAGAGTCGGCTTGATCATAGCCAGGCGCTCATTGCGACTACGGCCGATGATTCGACCAACATCATGGCGATGCTGCTGGGCCAAGAGGCCGGCGTTGCTAAACTCACCAGTACGGTGAATCAAAATAGCCATATTGGATTATTTCGCCGCCTTGGCGTGCGGGTACTAGCCGACCCAGAGCGCTTGGTCGCTCAGCACTTGCTAGATATTACGTTAATCCCTGAGGCCAGCGACGTCACCACGCTTCGCGGTGGCCAGCAAATTGTTGAACTCAAGCTCGAGGCCAATTCACCGCTCACCGGGTTGACCCCAACGCAAATACACGCGCGCCAGCTACTCGATGACACGCTGTCAATGGTGGCTCGCGTGCGCGGCGGCAAAACACAGCGCATGCCCATGGATGAACCATTACAAGCAGATGATGGCGTCATTGTGTTTGCCTCTGAGCGCCTGCGTGGGCGTCGGCGACGCATCTTTCGCGAGTCCACTGGGAGCGATTGAGCCTTGCGCGAGCTATGCCGCGGCACCGGCTTTTTGCTGCATGTCCCCGGTTTAATGGCGCTACTGTCGCTGCCGGTAGCTTGGTGGGCGAATGAGCCCTGGGGCTTGGTCGGCTTGGCTTGGACGGCGGGAATTTCGGTGTTCTGCGGCCAGTGCTTGCTGTGGCTAGGCCGCGGCGCAGGCGTTTTTCAGCGCTATCAATCAATGCAAATCGCCGGTATTAGCTGGTTGCTGATCGCTTTGCTAGGCACTGTGCCATTTTTGTTCTCAGCCGCGCTGGCGCCGGCCAACACGGCTATGGCAGCGGCGGTAAGCGTTTTTGAGCATCCGGTGATGGCCTTATTTGAATCGGTTTCTGGGTTTACCTCGACGGGGTTAACGGTGGTCGGGCAAGCGGCTGATCTGCCCGCGCATATTCAGTGGTGGCGCAGTTTTAGTGAGTGGGTTGGCGGTATTGGGGTGATTTTGTTGCTGATTGCGGTGCTGCCAGCCGAGCGCGGGGCGTTGAATTTGTACTTCTCGGAAGCCCGCGAAGAGAAGATCTTACCCACCGTTAAATCCACGGTACGCGCAATTTGGTTGATTTACGCCGGCTATACCGTGGCCAGTGTGGGTTTGCTGTGGTTGGCCGGCGAGCCGGCTTGGCGAGCGCTCAATCATGGGATGACCGCCATCGCCACTGGCGGTTTTTCGATTACCAACGACAGCCTAATGAGCACCCCAGCGGCGGTCCAGCTAGCGTATATGCCCATTATGATTGCCGGTGCGATGAGTTTTTTAGTGCACTACCGATTGATTGTTGAGCGTCAATCGCTTGGGCATTTATGGCGTATTGATGAGTGGCGGTTATTGATCGGCATGCTGGTGATTGGCCTGGGGCTGCTGGGGCTTGAGCGCTGGCTGGCGCTCGGCAGTTGGGGTGGCATGAGTACCGCATTGACCTGGGTGTCGGCGCTAACCACGGCGGGGTTTGCCAGCGTTGACTTAGCGAGCTGGGGTGATGGCGCTTTGTTGGTGGTGTTAGCTGCCGTGCTCATGGGGGGCATGGCGGGGTCAACCAGTGGTGGTGTGAAGTTGTTGCGGGTGAGTCTTTTGTTTAAAGATTTGCTCGGGCAGTTGCGCAGTTTGCGCGCAAGCCGCCATGAAAAAATTATGCTAAAGCACGACGGTGAGCGGGTTAGCCCAGAGCGTATTGCCGATCTTGGCCGCATCGCTACCCGCTTGGTCGGGGTGTTTATGTTGCTTTGGCTTGTGGGCGTGTTTTTGGTGCTGCATACCTTGCCCGCTGATGTACGTTTGGCACATGTGTTTTTTGATACCGCCTCGGCTTTATTTAATTCTGGGCTATCAACGGGTATTGCTGGCCCGAATATGGCGCTAAGCACCGCGGCAATACTCAGTTTGCTAATGCTGTTGGGCCGGCTTGAGATCTTTCCACTACTGGTTTTGGGCGCGTGGTTGTTGGTGCGGCGTTAGCGCTTAGGGTGACAGCCGGGTGACCAATCACCCCGACAAGCTCGGGATGCTGTACAATCCGCGCTTTTCCCAGTCGGCACAAGCCGAGCAGTGAGCAGTAGTTAATGACCACCCATTCGAATCAGCCCGATGTGCAGAACCTGCGCAACATCGCCATTATCGCCCACGTTGATCACGGTAAAACCACGCTAGTTGACCAGCTTTTGCAGCAGTCCGGCACGCTGGAGTCACGCGGCGAAATGCAAGAACGCATCATGGACTCCAACGACTTGGAGCGTGAGCGCGGCATTACCATTTTATCCAAAAACACCGCCATTGAATGGCAGGGCTTGCGGGTCAATATTGTCGATACACCGGGTCACGCCGACTTTGGTGGTGAGGTTGAGCGCGTGCTCTCGATGGTTGACTCGGTTTTGTTGCTGGTTGACGCCGTTGATGGGCCGATGCCGCAAACCCGCTTTGTCACCCAAAAGGCCCTGGCCAAAGGCTTAAAGCCGATTGTGGTGGTCAATAAAGTCGATCGCGATGGGGCTCGCCCGGACTGGGTTGTAGATAAGACGTTTGATTTGTTTGACAACCTGGGCGCCAGCGATGAGCAGCTCGATTTCCCGGTGATTTATGCCTCGGCATTAAATGGCTATGCGGGCTTAGATTCAACGGTGCGCAGCGGTGATATGACGCCGTTGTTTACCCTGATTAAAGACGCCGTTCCAGCCCCCGCAGTCGATGCGCAAGGGCCGTTTCGTATGCAGGTCATTTCGCTCGACTACAACAGTTATGTTGGGGTGATTGGTATTGGTCGGGTCGAGCGCGGGCAGGTAAAAAGTGCCCAACCGTTGGTCTGTCTTGATCGCGACGGCAAGCGCCGATCGGTGCGGATGTTGCAAGTTTTGGGCTTTCTTGGCCTGGAGCGGGTAGAGGTTGAGTCAGCCAGCGCCGGCGATATCATCGCCTTCACCGGCATCGAAGGGATTAACATCTCCGATACGTTGTGTGATCCGGCTGATGTTGAGGCGCTGCCGCCACTGACAGTCGATGAGCCAACCGTGTCGATGACATTCCAGGTCAATACCTCACCGTTTGTGGGTCGCGAGGGTAAGTACGTGACCTCACGGCAGTTGCGCGAGCGCCTTATGCGCGAGCTGCAGCACAATGTGGCCTTGCGGGTTGAAGATACTGAAGACCCCGAACGCTTTCGCGTGTCCGGGCGCGGCGAATTGCACTTGGGCATTCTCATCGAGAACATGCGCCGCGAAGGCTATGAGCTTGGGGTGTCTCGCCCAGAGGTGATTACCCGCGAGGTCAATGGCCAGCGCGAAGAACCCTATGAGCAGCTCACCGTCGATGTGGAAGAAGACTACCAGGGCGCGGTGATGCAGCGCCTAGGCGAGCGCGGTGGCGAGCTCACTGACATGCTGCCGGATGGTCGAGGACGTGTACGCCTTGACTATGTCATTCCGGCACGTGGTCTGATTGGCTTTCGCACCGAGTTTTTGACCGCCACTTCCGGCACGGGTTTGCTTTATCACGTGTTTGATCATTACGGGCCGATGAAAGCGGCTGATTACGGCCAGCGTAATAATGGCGTATTAATTGCCATGGCCTCGGGTAAAGCCCTGGGCTATGCGCTCTTTAACCTGCAAGAGCGCGGTAAGTTATTTATTGACCCAGGCGCCGAGGTTTATGAGGGCATGGTGATCGGTTTGCACAGCCGAGATAACGACTTGGTAGTTAACCCACTTAAAGCCAAGCAGCTGACCAACGTGCGCGCCGCCGGTTCCGATGAAAATATCATCCTCACACCCCCACAGCGGCTCACGCTGGAGCAGGCGTTAGAGTTTATCGATGACGATGAGCTGGTTGAGGTCACGCCGGCCGTGGTTCGCATACGTAAAAAGTTCTTGCTTGAGCACGAGCGTAAACGCGCGGCTAAGGCCGGCAATAGCGGTTAGTGATCGCGCTCGACAACGTAGTCAGCCAGCGCCCGCAGGGTGTCGGCCTGAGGGCCAAAGTCGATAAGCGCGCTTACCGCTTCATCGCGTAGTTCACCGGCAAAGCGACGGGCTTGATCAAGCCCCATTAGCCCGGGGTAGGTCGGCTTATCGCGCAGTGCGTCGGCACCGCTGGCTTTGCCGATGCGCTCAGCATCGCCCACGGTATCAAGAATGTCGTCATGGACTTGAAAGGCCAGCCCAATGCAGCGTCCATAGCGCTCGAGTTGTTGCGCCGCACTGGCATCCACTTTGTCACCGCACAGTGCGCCAAGCCGCAGACTGGCTAAGATCAGTGCGCCGGTTTTATGAACGTGCATGTCCTCTAACTCAGCGGCACTAATTGATTGTCCAATGGCGGCTAAATCCATGGCTTGGCCACCGGCCATACCCCGCGAGCCAATGGCCGCACTCAGCGTTTCGATCATGGCAAGACGTTGCTCAGCGCTAAGGCTTTCGTGCGCGGCAATCAGCCGAAAGGCCAGTGCCTGTAGCGCATCACCGACCAAAATCGCGGTGGCTTCATCAAAGGCGCGATGACAGGTGGGTTGGCCGCGGCGTAAGTCGTCATCATCCATCGCCGGTAAGTCATCATGCGCGAGCGAATAGGCATGAATCATTTCGACCGCGCAGGCTGGCGCGTCGAGCACAGCCCCCGTTTGTCCAACCATGGCGCCGGCTTGATAGACCAAAAACGGACGTAGCCGTTTGCCTGGGCCCAGCGTGGCATAACGCATGGCCTGATGCAGACGTGATGGGGTGATGGCTGAATGCGGTAGTGCGGCATCCAGCGCGGTTTCGACGCGCTGCTTGCCGGCGGCAAGGGCATCACTCAGCTGAGTCATCGCTGGCCTCATCGAACGGCACGGGCGGTGTTTGCGTATCTTTGCTGAGCAATATTTCAACGCGTTGTTCGGCCTCGCCAAGGGCTTTTTGGCACTCGCGCGTTAGTCGAATGCCTTGCTCGAAGCATTGCAGCGACTGCTCAAGGCTTAAGTCGCCGCGCTCCATTTGCTCGACAAGGCCTTCGAGTGTTTTTAACGAGGCTTCGAAATCGGGTGCGGTGTTTTCATCATTCATATTGACTAGTTTAGCGCGAGGTCAGGGAATGCGCACTCGCCGGGGTTGAATCCACGCGGTACACTTTGCGCAATCTGCCGGCCCAATTAGCGAGTGAAGGAAGACATCCGCCCCATGAGCGATCGTTATGATTCTGCTGCCATTGAGGTTTTAACTGGCCTCGACCCCGTTCGTCGCCGCCCGGGGATGTATACCGATACCACGCGCCCCAACCATCTCGCCCAAGAAGTTGTCGACAACAGCGTTGATGAGGCCATGGCCGGTCATTGCAAGCGGATTGATGTGGTGTTGCACCGTGATGGTTCGCTCTCGGTAACCGATGATGGCCGGGGTATGCCCGTTGATATGCACCCTGGCGAGGGGTTGCCGGGCGTTGAAGTGATTTTAAGCCGCTTGCATGCCGGCGGTAAGTTCTCGCGCGAGAGTTATCAGTTCTCCGGTGGGCTACACGGGGTGGGTGTGTCGGTTGTTAACGCCTTATCAACCCGGCTCGAAGTGAGTATTCGTCGCGATGGCCAAGTATGGGAAATGGCCTTTGCCGACGGCGAGAAAACTCGTGATTTAGCAACCGTTGATGAGGTGGGTCGGCGTAACACCGGCACACGGCTGCATTTTTGGCCCGATGCGCGATACTTCGATTCGGTCAAATTCTCCATGCCGCGGCTGCGCCATATTTTGCGCGCTAAAGCCGTGTTGTGTCCGGGGCTTGTGGTTTCACTGGTTGAGGAGGCCAGCGGCGAAGAAACCGTTTGGCATTATGAAAAGGGTCTAGCTGATTACTTAAATAGCGCCTTGGTGGACATTGAGCGCTTGCCTGATCCGGCCTTTACCGGTGAGTTTTCCGCCACGCATGAGGCGGTGGAGTGGGCGATTACTTGGCTGCCAGAACCCAGTGAAGCGCTGCAAGAGAGCTACGTTAATTTAATTCCCACCCTGCAAGGCGGCACGCATGTAAATGGCTTGCGCACCGGTTTGACCGAAGCGCTGCGCGAGTTTTGTGAGTTTCGTAACCTCATGCCGCGCGGGGTGCGTATTGCCCCGGAAGATGTCTGGGAGCGGGTGGCCTATGTGCTCTCGGTTAAGCTCGAAGAGCCGCAGTTCTCAGGGCAAACCAAAGAGCGATTGTCTTCGCGCGAGTGCGCCACCTTTGTCTCTGGCGTGGTTAAAGATGCCTTTAGCCTATGGCTCAATGAGCACACCGGTGAGGCTGAAAAGCTTGTCGAGCTCGTGCTCGCGAGTGCGCAGCGTCGGCTTAAAGCCGCACGCAAAGTCACCCGTAAACGTGTGACGCAAGGTCCAGCGCTGCCGGGTAAGTTGGCCGATTGCAGCACCCAAGACCCGGGTATTAGCGAGCTGTTTTTAGTTGAAGGCGATTCGGCCGGCGGTTCAGCCAAGCAAGCCAGAGATCGTGAGTATCAGGCGGTTATGCCGCTACGCGGTAAAATTCTGAATACTTGGGAGGTCGACCCAAGCGAGGTGATGGCCTCACAAGAAGTGCATGATATTGCCGTTGCGCTCGGGATCGAGCCAGGCTCGGCTGATTTAACTGGATTACGCTACAACAAAGTGTGCGTGCTCGCCGATGCTGACCCCGATGGCGCGCATATCGCCACGCTACTGTGCGCGCTGTTTTTAAAACATTTCCCGGCGCTGGTGAATGCCGGTCATGTCTATATTGCTATGCCACCGCTGTATCGCATCGATGTGGGCAAACAGACGTGGTACGCGCTTGATGAACAAGAGCGCCAAGGCATTATGGATCGCATTGACGCCGAAAAACGCAAAGGCAAGGTCTCTACCACCCGGTTTAAGGGGCTTGGCGAAATGAACCCGTTGCAACTGCGCGAGACCACTATGGCTCGAGATACCCGGCGTTTGGTGCAGCTAACGGTGGAATCACCCGAGCAAACCGACACCCTCATGGCCATGCTCTTGGGCAAACGCGCCGCTTCGCAGCGCCGGGCATGGCTTGAGCGCAAAGGCGATCTTGCCGAAGTGTTGATTTAGGACTGACAGGAGTCTGCAAGTCGAATGACTGACCCCACGCAAACGGTTGATTTTGAGCGCCGTCCGCTGCACGAGTTTACTGAAAAGGCCTACCTCGACTATTCGATGTACGTCATCTTAGATCGCGCGCTACCGCATGTTGGAGATGGCCTAAAACCCGTCCAGCGGCGCATTGTGTATGCCATGTCAGAGCTCGGGTTATCGGCTGCTTCCAAGCATAAAAAATCAGCCCGCACGGTCGGCGATGTGTTGGGTAAGTATCACCCGCACGGTGACTCGGCTTGTTATGAGGCCATGGTGTTAATGGCGCAGCCGTTTTCTTATCGCTATCCGCTGGTTGATGGTCAAGGCAATTGGGGGTCGGCTGATGACCCTAAATCATTTGCCGCGATGCGCTACACCGAAGCGCGGTTAACACCCTACGCCCAGCTGCTACTCCAAGAGCTTGGCCAAGGTACGGTGAACTGGCAGCCGAATTTTGATGGCAGCCTTGATGAGCCGGTGACCTTGCCCGCGCGGGTGCCTAATGTGCTGCTCAATGGCGGCACCGGCATTGCCGTGGGCATGGCCACCAATATTCCGCCGCACAACCTGGACGAGGTCATCGCGGCCTGCCTGCACCTGATCAAGACGCCTGATGCGCGCGATGACACGCTGCTCAACTACATCAAGGGTCCCGATTTCCCCACCGGCGGCATCATCGTCGAGCCACCGGAGAGCATGGCCGAGACCTATCGCACCGGAAAGGGCGGCTTTCGGCTGCGGGCCAGGTGGGAGGTCGAGGAGCTGGGCCGTAGCCAGTGGCAGGTCGTTGTCACGGAGATCCCCTACCAGGTCCAGAAATCCCGGCTGATCGAGAAGCTGGCAGAATTGATCCAGACCAAGAAGGTCCCGATCCTGGCGGACGTCCGCG
>CAJXMZ010000054.1 GCA_913056315.1 uncultured Ectothiorhodospiraceae bacterium | reverse complement strand
CAGCGCTCATCAACCGCCGGGGTTGGCGGTGTTGGGTGTGGACGCAAACGCACAAAGCTGGAGGTGACTTTGGGCGCGGGCTCAAAGGCGCCGGGCGGCACGTCAAACAGCGCATCCACTTGGCAGCGATACTGCAACATAACGCTCAGCCGCCCATAGTCACGGCTGCCGTGCGCGGCGGCCATTCGTGTGACGACCTCGCGTTGTAGTAGCAAATGCAGGTCCTGTAACCCGTGCATGGACTGGGTTAGATGAAATAACAGCGGGGTGGACAGGTTATAGGGCAAATTGCCCACAATGCGCAGCTTGCCCTGTTCGGGTAGGCGCTCGGCCAGCGGATAACGCAGTGCATCGCCGACGATAACGTCAAGCCGTGGGTTATGCGCATAACGTGTGCTCAGTGCCGCGGCGAGGTCACGATCAATTTCAATGGCACTGAGCGCAACGCCAGTATCCAGTAATGGCTTAGTCAGAGCGCCGCGGCCAGGGCCAACCTCTAAAAAGGGTTCATCGATTTGCGGCGCAATGGTCATGAGCATGCGCTGAATGACGGCGGTATCGGCTAAGAAGTTTTGTCCAAAACGTCGGCGCGGGGCGGGCATAGGCTTAACCTGACGCCGCACAAAGCTGAATGGCCTGTTCGACCGCCGCGCACAGGCTGCTTGAATCAGCTTGGCCCTGCCCGGCCAAATCCAAAGCGGTGCCATGGTCAACTGAAGTTCGAATGATGGGTAAGCCGAGGGTGATGTTAACCGCATGGCCAAAGCCGGCATATTTGAGCACCGGTAGCCCTTGATCGTGGTACATCGCCAGCACCGCATCGGCTTGGGCAAGCAGTTTGGGGGTAAACAGGGTGTCTGCGGGCAAGGGGCCAGTCAGCTGCATGCCGCTGTCGCGCAAACGCGCTAAAACGGGATGAATCACCTGAATTTCTTCATCACCCATATGCCCTGACTCACCGGCATGGGGGTTAAGCCCGGCAACCAGAATGCGGGGTTGGCTTATGCCAAAGCGGGTTTGTAAATCTGCATGCAGCACGCGAATGACTTGTTCGAGGGCAGTGGGCGTGATGGCCTGGGCGACATCGCGCAGGGGGAGATGGGTGGTCACAAGCGCCACCCGCAGCGTGTCAGCGACGAGCATCATCACCGGGGTGCTGGCATGGGTTAGTTCGGCTAAAAATTCGGTATGGCCGCTAAATGGCTGACCCGCATCGTTAATGACGCCTTTATGGATCGGGCCCGTCACCATGGCGTCAAACAACCCATCCAAACAGCCGTGGGCAGCAATGCGCAGTGTCTCGAGCACATACTCGGCATTGGCGGGGTTGAGCACACCGGGGGTGGCGGCGGCACGCAAGTCCACCGGCAAGACTTCCAGTTGCCCGCTCTGCGCTGCGTGATGTGGATTAAAGGGTTGTGCTTTAACCCCGCGTTCGGCCAAAAGCGCGGGGTCGGCGACGATGACTAAACGCGCTGGCTCAAACGCGCCCTGCAAGGCGGTGATTAGCTCTGGGCCAATGCCGGCGGGCTCACCCGGTGTAATGGCAATGCAGGGCGCTTTGGCACTCATGAGCCAGCGAGCCGGATCTCCACATACGCCTCTTCGCGCAGCTCGCGTAGCCACAGCTCGGTTTCTTCTTCTGATTTGCGCTGACGAATGGCTTCAGCCGCTTCCTCACGGGCAATCTGTTCGCCAGCATCGCGCTCACGACGCTCAAGCAGTTCGACTAAATGCCATCCCGAGCGGGCACGAAATGGCTGACTGAGCTCGCCAACATCCAATGCTTCAACGCGCTCGCGGAAGTTTGGCGGCAGGTTTGCCGGATTAATCCACCCCAGATCACCGCCTTGGGATGCAGTGGTTGGGTCATCTGAGTTTGAGCGTGCCAATTCGGCAAATAATATCCCTTGGCTGATTCGGTTACGCAGCGCTTCGAGTCGCAGACGGGCATCTTCATCGCTCACGACTTGATTGGTTTCAATTAAAATATGCCGAAGCTTGGCTTGTTGGATGATGCGCTCATCGATATCGCGAATCTCATTGAGGTAGAAGAGTTGAAAACCCGCTGGTGTTCGCAATATATCGGTGGTCTGGCCAGGCGCTAGCGCGGTGATGGCCTGTGCTGCGGCGCTGGGTAGCTGTGCGCGCGTTCGCCAGCCAATGTCACCGCCTTCCAGCGCATTGCGGGCATCGGAAGCCGCGGCGGCGACCCGGGCAAATGACTCGCCACTGGCAAGCCGTGATTGGACTTGCTGTGCGCGCTGGCGAGCGGAATCAATCGCTTGGGCTGAAGCGGCCTCGGGGATGGCAATGAGAATTTGTGCGAGGTTATACGAGCGAGTTTGATCGCGATTGCGTTCAATAAATTGCTCGATTTCTTGATCCGTGACGTCGATGCGGCGATTCATCTCTTGTTCGCGCAGTCGGCTTAACGTGATTTCACGGCGCATTTGATCGCGAAACCGCGCCATTGTTAACCCTTCAGACTCCAGCGCATCGCGCAGCTCGGGCAAGGTAATGCCATTGCGCTCAGCCACGCGGCGCACGGCGGCGTCCAAGGTGGCGCTATCAACTCGAATACCGCGACGCTCGGCGACGTTAAATTGCAGCGTTTGCATGATCAGACGCTCAAGGACCTGCCGACGCAATTCATCGCGCGGTGGCATGCGCACATTGCGTTGAGAGAGTTCGCGGCTAACACTGTCTATTTCTGCCGCAAGCTCCGAGGCCAAAACCACCTCATCGTCGACCAGCGCAACAATGCGATCGAGGACCGTTTCTTGGGCCTGCGCGACGGTCACCGTCACGCTGAGCAGCAATGTGGCCAACCATGTTCGCATCATCGGGTTAAAACCTCGGTTTGTATCCATCAATTTCATCACTCAGGAAAGGTCGGACTTTATCACCGATCCCAGCTAAGCCTCTTAGTTCAAGTTCAAATAGAATTTCTTGCTCTAGTGGCGGGCCGTCCCCCGCGTTGAGCGCCGGGCCATGCTTGCTAATGAGACGCCAGGAATGGCAACAGCCGCTTTGCTGAATGCCCATTAGCCCCTCTTTGGTTCGATGCGATTCTAGATCACGAACAATGCCGCCGAAAACCTCAATGGTTGGCGATACCGGCAGCGCGAGTGATAGCTCAATTTCATCAAGGCTGCGCTCAGTACCATTATCTGTGCGTTGCCAGCCGATGTTGACCACTTGGCGGTTACGGCCTCGCCAGCGGATGTCGGCACGTTGTTTGGTTGTCTGCTCATCGCGAATGCGACCCAAGCCGAACTCGATCAATTGCTGCGCTTGGCTCTCCCAGCGCACCACGCCTCTGAGGTCGTCGTTGGTGCTGTCCTCGGGGTCCCACCGGTAGTCGGCTTCGGCGCTTAGCCCGGCAGGCAGCGACAGTCGCAACTCGGTAATGTAATCAGAGCGGTTGCGGCTGCGATCATCGTGTAAGAAAAACGTTTGTCCGGCTGAGAATTGAAGATATTCGCGCCCATTTTGTTCATCGACATAGCGCGTGGTCACACCGGTTGTGACTTCTTCGGTGTGATCGATGCCAAATTGTGACCCCCGAAATAAGCGCGAAAAGGTCGCATCATTCGAGGTACTCACAAAATCGGGCAGTTCGTCTTGGCCCTCATCGGGGACATTGCGGTAGAGCACGCGCGGCTCAAGGGTTTGATAGACGCCGTCAAATAACGGCTCGGGGCGCTCTAAATAAAGCCCGGCGTCTAGGGTGTATATGGGCACGTTAACGCTGGGCTTGGCCTCGGGGCCCTCGGGGTTTTCTAAATCAAAGGCTGTGTACTGCCAGGCAAGCCCGGGCTCGAGGTAATAGCCCAGGCGAGAAATGGGCAGCGATAGTTTTGGGCTCAGGTTGAGTTCGGTGCCCTGTTGGCGCGTGGTGTCGTTGGTATAGAAATCAGTCCACTCCGCGGCCACGTCGTAAGCAAACGGGCCCAGGCGCTGGTAGGGGCTGTAGCCCAGTTGAATGCGCGGGCGCCGGGCGTAGGGCTCGGTGGTATCGGCTTCGACGCGTTGCCAAGTTTGGGCATCAATGGAGGCCAACCAACCATTTTCTGCCCAGGTCAGCTCGGCATCGCTTTCTAAAAACGCATTGGATCGATAATCAAATTCATCGCCAAAATCATCGCTAAATTCGGTATCGCTGGTGCGTTGCTGGCGCAGTGAGCCGGTTAGCGACGAGCCAACAGTGAGTTCATGTTGTTGATTAATCGCCCATCGGTCCTCGCCAAAACGATCATCACTGGGTAGGTAGCTGGTGGCGATTTCGCCTTCAACGTAGTCTTCGAGATAACGCACTTCGGTATCCAGCAATAACCCGCGTTTCCAATACGATGTCGGGGTGATGGTGGCGTCATAGTTGGGGGCAATATTCCAGTACCACGGCACAGACACGGTGGTGCCGTTGGCATCTGATACACCAATGGTGGGGGCTAAAAACCCGCTCATGCGTTCACTGCCAATCGGGAATTGCAGAAACGGGGTATAAAAAATGGGCAGATCATGCACTGAGACCACCGCATTCCAAGCCCGACCCTGGCGGGTTTCGTTATCCAAGCGCGCGCGGCTTGCACTCAACACCCAGACCTCCTCGCCGGGTAGACACGTGCTGAGCGTGAGCTGCTGGTATCGACTAACGTCGGGGCCATCGCGCACAATGCGCTCGGCGCTGCCTTGAAAATGGCCGGCGGCAACGCGATATTCACTCACCCCGGTGAATTGGCCCTGCTGGCTGCTAAGCGAATAGTCGGCGTATTCGGCATCCACCAACAAGCCTGACTCTCGCAAGCGCGCCCCGGTTTGCGCTAAGACGCGTTCGGTGGCGCTATTAAAGCGCAACGACTCACTGGTTACCGTTTGGTCAGCGCGGCGGATGCGCACATCACCGCTGAACTCATAGACGGGCGGCTCTCCGGTGATGCGGGATTGCTTGGCGGTGATATCGACAGGCGTATCAGCGGCATCGCGCTGGGTCGGGTCGCCCGTGACGGGCGGCAGCAACGGAGCGGCGCACAGGGCCCAGCGCCCCTCATCGGCGTGCCCGGGTCGTGGTAGTAATAGCAACACCCCGGCGCAGAGTATTACCAAGGGCCATGGTTTTATCATTAATTATCTCTTGCCCAATTCGGTGAATAAACGCGAATCTCCCAAAGGGAAAGGGTACCCTAAGCGGCAGTTTTTCGGCAGTGGTTAGGTGAAAACAGCGGTGCAAACGAAGAGCGAACACAGCGGCCTGCGCGACTGGTTAGCAAACCAGCTTGCGTATGAGGGCCCGCTCGAAACCATTGCTGGCGATGCGGGAACGCGTGCTTACTATCGTCTCACCGAGCTCAAACCCGAGCGCGTGGTGATGGTGGCGCCCGATCAACGGCACGCGTGTCAGGCCTATCTTAAGGTGGGCGAGCTGTTGGCTCAGGCCGGTTTGCATGTGCCGCGCGTGGAGGCAGTCGATCTAAATGCCGGCTTTATGCTGCTTGAGGATTTAGGCCGGGTTGACTACTTAGCAGCCCTTTCCGGTGCGCAGGCCCCGGCTTTAATGGATTCAGCCATAGACGCCTTGGTGCGCTGGCAGGCCGCGACGCAGCCCGATGTCTTAGCGCACTATGACGCTGAGCGCCTGCGCGCTGAGTTGGATTTGTTTCCGAGCTGGTATGTACAACAGCACTTGGGATGGCAGCCCGATGCACAGTGGTATGCGCGCTGGTCACGAGGCTGTGAGCAGTTAATTGCCGCGGCCTGCGCCCAGCCCCAAGTCTGGGTGCATCGCGATTTTATGGCGCGCAATTTAATGGTCAGCGACCCCAACCCCGGCATTATTGATTTTCAAGATGCACTGACCGGACCGCTCACCTACGACTTAGTCAGCTTGCTAAGAGATGCGTTTATGAGTTTTTCTGCAGCCGACGAAGCAAGGTGGATCGATCGGTATAAGCACCGGGCTCTGGCTGCCGGCATCGCGCTACCCACCGATTTGTCTCGCGCGATGGATTGGATGGGCGCGCAACGTCATTTGAAAGTGTTGGGGATATTCGCGCGTCTGCGCTATCGCGATCAAAAGCCGACATATCTTGACGATGCCCCCCGGTTTTGGGGGTATTTACGCCGCGAACTCGGGGCCTATACCGAGCTGGCAGATTTCGCTGCGCTGCTCGATGACTTGCCGGTGCCAAGCGCATGAACGCGATGATATTGGCGGCTGGGCGTGGTGAGCGCATGCGACCACTCACCGATGATTGCCCCAAGGCTTTGTTGAGTGTCGGGGGGCAAACGCTGCTCGATTGGCAGTTGCAGCGCTTGGCAGCCGCGGGGGTGCAGCGAGTCGTGATTAATGTCGCTTGGCTTGGTGAGCAAATTCGCGCCCATCTTGCCGCCTACCCACCGCGCGATCTGGAAGTGGTGATTTCTGATGAAAAAGACCAGGCGCTTGAAACGGCAGGCGGCATTGTTCAGGCCTTGCCACTGCTGGGTGCCGCCCCGTTTTGGGTCGTCAACGCCGATGTTTGGTGTGATGTCGATTTCGCCACGTTGCCCGCTCGGCCTGAGGGGTTAGGGCATTTGCTATTGGTGGATAATCCGGCGCATCACCCAGGCGGTGATTTTTATTGGCACGCGGGTCAAGTCAATGTCTCAGGTCGTGGTAAGGCCCTGACCTATGCCGGTATTGGATGCTTTGATCCGGCGTTATTTAGGCATCAGCGCCCGGGTGTTGCCCCCTTAGCCCCGATTCTGCGGCGTGCTGGTGAGCAAGGCCAGCTCACCGCCACGCATTACCCGGGAATGTGGGCCGATATTGGGACGCCGGCGCGTTTGGCATGGCTTAATCAGCAACTCGCGCCTTCGGTAAGCCCGCCACAATCTGATGAGTCAGCGCGCTAAACGCCTGCTCTAGCGAGCATTCAACGCCCAGGCTGCGTAAGTCAGTCACCGCCATTCCCGCATAGCCGCAGGGGTTGATGCGTTGGTAGGGGCTTAAATCCATGGCCACGTTAACCGCCACGCCGTGATAGCTGCAGCCACGACGAATGCGCAGCCCCAGGGCGGCGATCTTGGCCTGGTCAACATAGACACCCGGTGCATCGGCTCGGGCCGCGGCGTGAATACCTAAATCGGCCAACCAAGCCACCACACTGGTTTCGAGTAAGGTCACTAAGCGTCGCGCGCCTAATTGGTGTCGGCGCAAATCAAGCAAGGGGTAGATTACGATTTGGCCTGGCCCGTGATAAGTCACCTGACCGCCACGATCGCTTTGCACTAAGGGGATGTCGCCCGCGTCGAGCACATGCTCAGGCTTGCCTGCTTGGCCAAGGGTGAATACCGGCGGGTGTTCAACGCGCCAAATCTCATCAGCGCTTTGTGCCGTGCGCTCATCAGTAAACGCCCGCATGGATTGCCAGACCGATGCATAATCGGCGCGCCCCCAATCACGGATGCGCACAGCGGGTGAGGTCACAATGTCGCGAGCACGCCGCTGTGGGCTTGCAAATCGGCGTAAATGGCATCCAGCTGATCGCGACTTTGCGCTGTGATCGTAACGGTGACAGACAAAAACCGGCCTTGACGGCTTTGGCTTGTTCGGCAGTTAGCGCTCGGGGTATCGGGCGCATGCTGACTCACAATAGCCCAAACGCTCTGCGTTAACTCATCGGTATGCGGCCCCATGGCTTTAACTGGGTATTCGCAAGGAAAGGTGAGTCCCGGGGCGGTGGTGTTTACTTGATCCATAGCATTAGGCTATCGACTAGGCGCCCAATAACGCCAGCCTCGGCAACGGCATTCAGTGCAATCACCTCGCGCTCAACCAACGTTTCGCCTTGCAGATTCACGCGCAAACGGCCGACCACAGCGTCTTTAGCAAGCGGTGCTTCGATTGTGTCGTTAATTTCAAGTTGGGCGTCAAGCTGTTCGTAATCACGCGTTGGAATGGTGACATGCAGTGCCTGAGCTAGACCAATATTGAGCGTGTCGGTCGCGCCTTTCCAAACCGTTGGCTGTTGGATAACCTCACGCGCGCCATAGAGGCGATGGGTTTTAAAGAATCGATACCCATAATTGAGCAGCGTTTGGGTTTGATCAACGCGCGCTGATGCGCTGTCGGTTCCCATCACCACCGAGATAAGCCGCATGCCATCGCGCTCAGCCGAGGTGGCTAAACAGTAGCCGGCGCGCTCGGTGTAGCCGGTTTTGACGCCATCAACCGAGGCATCACGGGTGAGCAGGCGGTTGCGGTTGGGTTGCTCGATGTTATTCCAAGTAAATGACTGCTCTGAATAGAGTTCGTAGAACACCGGAAACCGGTTAATTAACGCTTGGACTAATCGCGCGGTATCGGCAACGCTGGAGTAGTGGTTATCGTTGGGCAGTCCCGCTGCATTGGTGTAATGGGTATTGGTCATGCCCAATTCCGCGGCGTATTGGTTCATGAGCGCGGCAAATGTCGCTTCATCACCGGCAATATGCTCGGCTAATGCAATGCTGGCGTCATTGCCCGATTGAATAATCATGCCGCGCAGCAGATTCTCGATTGTGACCTGGTCCCCAACCTCAATGAACATGCGTGAGCCCACCGCTCGCCACGCTTTTTCGCTGACTAATACGGAATCGCTTAAGTTGAGGTTGCCGGCTTTAAGTTCGCTAAAGACCACAAACGCGGTCATGATTTTGGTTAAGCTTGCAGGGTCTCGACGTTCGTCAATATCGCGCTCAGCCAAAACCCGACCGCTATGAAAATCCATCAACACATAGCCTTCGGCGCCGATGCTCGGCGGTGCCGGCACAGGAATGGATTGGGTTTGTGCCGATGCGGCTACACCCCACAGCAGCGCTAATAAAGTAACAGCGGTACGCAAAGACAATGCAACGGGCATAGTGGATTTTCTCACTCAGTGATCAGGGGTCGGTTGGAATGATGACATGACCGGGCGCAAAATTGGCACGGCGTAATTCATCGGTGGCTCGATCGACGGCGGCCACGTCGGTTAGTGGTCCAAGCCGTACCCGGTGTAAGCCATCATCGCCCTGGGCAATGGTCACGGGTGTGGATAACGCGGCGGATTCGAGGTTGCGGCGTAATTGTTCGGCATTATTGGGTTCGCCGAATGCGGCGATTTGAATCCAATAGGTGGCCTCGGCCGCTTGAGGCGTGTTGGGGGCTGACACTGGATCGGCAGCAGCAACCGGTTGCACGCTGGCTGGCTCACCCGGCGTGAGCGTGCGAATTTCGACTGGGGCCGTGCCGGTACCGAGCATGCCCAGCTTGGCTGCCGCGGCATACGACAGATCAATAATGCGGTTGTCGGCAAAGGGCCCGCGGTCATTAACCTTCACGACAATACGCTGATCGTTATCTAGACGCTTGACTTCAACCCATACCGGGATGGGCAGATGCTTGTGCGCGGCGGTCATGCCATACATATCGTAGGGCTCGCCACTGGAGGTGCGTCGGCCGTGAAACTTGCTGCCGTACCACGAGGCAATGCCGCGCTCGCGGTGGCCTTGAGCGGTGTCCAAGACTTCATAGGTCTGGCCGAATACCTCGTAGCTCGACGGGTTGCCATAACGGCTTTTGGGAACATCGCGGGGCACAGCATCGGGGATGAGATGGGGGTTATCAATCGTGCGTCCGGGGCCATCGCTGGGTTCGGGCACGATGGTGCTACATCCGGCCAGAACCAGCAGGGCTAAACCAACAATCAATGGTCTGAGAGTCATGGTTGCTTCGCCTTGATTGCTTGCGCGAGTTGAAATACTGCCATGGCATAGAGCGGACTGTGGTTGTAGCGCGTAATAACGTAGAAATTATTTAACGTCACCCAATGCTCGCTGCCATTGCCTGTATCAAGCGCTAATAAACGCGCTGGCTGCTCGTCGCCCAATGGTGGGTTAGTTCGAATACCGCTGCGTTTGAGCTCAGCCACGGTGTGCTTGGGCTTGAGATCGCTATCCAGCAATGCCTCATTGACCTTGCCGTCTAGCGTTGCCGGTAGGGCAATTGGCGCACCCGCACGCCAGTGATGACGCGCGAAATAGTTGCCGACACTGCCGATGGCATCGGCGGGCTCAGAGAATAAATCACGCCGACCATTGCCATTAAAATCCACGGCGTAGGCGCGGTAGCTACTGCTAATAAACTGTGGCACGCCCATGGCGCCGGCATAAGAGCCAAGTGGCGTGCGGGGGTTCATGCCCTCTTCGTTAGCCA
>CAJXMZ010000053.1 GCA_913056315.1 uncultured Ectothiorhodospiraceae bacterium | reverse complement strand
CCCAAGCGACGAGTAAGCTTTGTGCCATGCCTTTAACCATCGCATCCTGCCAGACAACATTGATGTAGTTCAGGCCTCCCCAGCTCATTGCAATATCCTCAGGCAGAGGATTTTGCGCGATATACGCGTGCGCCCGCTCCACAACTTGCTGCATGTCTTGGTTATCGCCACTGCTTAGTTGTAGCCATAAATTGGCTGACTGATAGTCCGGGGTAACCATGCGCCAAAGGTCATGCGGGCGATGGGAGCCTTGAAAGCTGAGCAGCGTTTGCGCGACCGCTTGCCGGCTATCGGGAATACGGTAATCCGCTTGATCTCCGCCACGCAGTTCGCGGTACACCGTGCGGACTAAATCGGCAATGCTATTAACCTTGCCAACCTCGGCATCAGCGCTTAAATGCGCCTGAAAGTCGCTGATATAGCGCAGCACCTCAGGCTTTTGAAAAACGTTCAACGCCCCGCGCGTCTCATCAATGTGCGCGAGCAAGGTCTGCCATGCCGCTGCTGAATCGGCTTCGTTAGTGCTAAAGAGCTGGTCATCAACGGCCAAGCTCATTTGTTCAAGCGCAGCGGCAAAATCTTGCGATTGCTCATGGGCCTGATTTTGAATGGACTGCCAGCGGGTTCGAAAGGCTTGGTCAACACCGGGCGTTTGTACAATCAGTTTCTGCGCCTGAGTCTCAAACGCACTTCTAGCCGATTCGCTCGGGTTTGACTCTAGTCTTAAGTAGGCACTGTAGGTGCCCGCAAAATGCGCATTGAGCACCCGATCAGCGACTCGAATGGGATGGTCTGACTGAAACCAACGCACGGGGTTGTCATTCACCACAATTTGGCTAATGCCTACCACGCCGAGCACCATGGCCAGCGCAAACACGCTGAGCACCCATTTTGCACGCCCGACTGCGAACGCGCCCAAGCGAATGAGACCGCGAGCTAGCCACCCCTCATCCGGATGCTGCTGGCTGGCCTGACGTCGCATGCCCTCTAGGCGTGCGGGGTTTAGGCACACGACATAAGCGGGAATAAAAATAATCGTTAAGATGAACGCCAACAAAATACCCAGCGCGACAAAGACGCCAAATACTTGGACAGGCGGAATTGGTGTGAGCGCGAGCGAGGCGAAACCAATCGCCGAGGTGATTGAGGTGAAAAGCATGGGCTGGAATAAATGCGACATCACCTCGCGCATGGTCTCGCGCACGCTGCGCTCAGGGCGGTAGCGATCAGCGAATTCCGAAATGATATGCACCGAGTCAACGACCGCGATGGGCATGAGAAAGATCGGAATCATTGAGCTCATAATATGCACGGTAAAGCCCATGCCGATGAGCGCGCCCATGGTTGTAAGCACCACCGCAAAGGCCATCAGCATGGGCGCAGCGACCAAAGTGAGCGAGCGAAAAAACCACGCCATTAAGGCAAATATCACCAGCGCGGCTAGGGGCGCGGAGATGGCCATTTGAATAAACATCTCCACACCAAAGGTATCTTCGGCGACTGGCAAACCAGTGATGTGATAGCTGTCCGCGGTATCAAGGTCAGCGATGAGCGCGCGGATTTCGTTAGCAATTCGGTAAGATTGATCTTTTGCCTCAATGGGCACGTAAATCGCCGTGGCTTGGGCATCGCCCGAGATTAAGGTGTCGCGAAATAGGGGTAGATCAAGGGTGGCATCGCGAATGTTGCGCGCCTGTTCAGCCGTCTCGGGCGGTGTGTTCATCATCCACTCAAAGCGAATGGTGCCCGGGCCGGCTTGCTCGATGTTATCGACGCTGGCGAGCGACAACAGATCACGACGGATGACCCCGTCAATGTTCTCGATGGCGTTACTAAGCTGATGAATGCCTTGTAGTGACCGCGGGTTGAACACGCCTTGGGCGTTTTGCTCGTTAACCACCCCCACCACAATCATGTCGTGGAGGTTAAATTGCGCCTTAATGGCATTGTGCCGAACGCGATCGACTTGGTCGGCCGGCAGCATGTTCTCTGGGTCAGTGTCGATTTGAATCAACGGGATTAATGCACTGCCCAATAGCGTGAGCAACAGCGTGGCTAAGAAAACCGCCCGGGGACGATTCATAGCGAGCGTGGCAAGTTTTGCGCCCATACCGGTTGGCTCAGTAGCTAAATGGTTGGCTGACTATATTCCAATATAGTTATATAGGCAACAGTCCTTCTTTTCGGTAGACTAAGCTAGGATTGTTGATAACAGGGGGTGGGTATGACGGATTCAATCGCACAGCCAAACGAGTCGTTTGAGCTCATTGCGCAGTACTTTCGCGTCTTGGGCGACGCCCAGCGATTGCGCATTCTGCATTGTCTCCAAGCCGGGGAGCAAAGCGTCGGTGACATTGCCCGAATGACGGGAGCCAGTCCCTCGAATGTCTCCAAACATCTCGCGCTACTGCGTGCGAATGGATTGGTTGGGCGTCGGCAGTCCGGCAACTGCGCGTATTTCGAGATTGCGGCACCGTTTATTTTTGATCTTTGCGATAGTGTTTGTAACGGGGCGCGCCAGCGCCTTGAGCGCGAAAGCGCATTGCTCGGGCAAGCCTAGTGCACCTGCACCCCGTTACAGCGCAACACCGCTTGAGTGAATCCGTTATAATCCCTCGATAATCTATGCGCCTTTCGGGGGTTGATGCCAATGGCTCGCCATGCCGCCTCAATTCACATTCAAGCGGTGCATCGGCGGTTTGGCCAAGCGGTCGCACTTAACGGTATTGAGTTACAGATCGAAGCCGGTGAGTTTTTTACCTTGCTGGGGCCTTCAGGCTGCGGCAAAACCACCTTATTACGTTTGCTTGCCGGTCTTGAAACCCCTGACTCAGGGGATATTGCCTTGGGTGGTGTCTCCATGGCGGGCGTGCCTGCGCATCAGCGAAGCGTTAATACGGTTTTTCAATCCTATGCGTTATTTCCCCACCGTAATGTGCGCGGCAATATTGCCTTTGGACTAGAGATGCGCGGCCAGCCAAGCGCTCATATTAATGACAAAATTGCTGAGGTGGCCGAACTCATTGGGATTGAATCGCTGCTCGAGCGCGGGATTAATCAGCTATCGGGCGGTCAGCGCCAGCGCGTGGCCTTGGCCCGTGCCCTTGTCAACGAGCCCGATGTGTTGCTGCTCGATGAGCCCCTATCCGCGCTTGATGCCGGACTCCGTGCTCGTCTGCAAGTCGAGCTCAAGCGCCTGCAACGCCAGTTGGGTATGACCTTTGTTTTCGTTACGCATGACCAAAATGAAGCCATGGTGATGAGTGATCGCATTGCCGTACTCGAACAGGGGCAGGTCGCCCAAATTGGCACGCCTCGCGAAATCTATGAACAACCCGCGGATCGATTCGTGGCGCGGTTTATGGGACACGAAAATCTATTGGATATCACCGCGCGTGATGCACAAGGCGTGGGCACCGCGTTGGGTCGTTTTGACGGCGTGCTGGCCGCGGGCGATCAACTGTTGTTGCGGCCTGAAGCCATGCAAATTAACCCCCCACACGCGGTGCAAGGGCCAAGATTTACCGCCCAGATCGAGGAGTGTCTATACCGCGGTGGCACCACGGAGTACCGCCTAGTCTGCGCTGATCAGCGACTGGTTGCAGTGACCACAAGCCACCGCCTAGGATCGCAGCAAGTCGGTGATGCGGTGGACGTGGTCGTCGACCCTGCGGGCATTGCCGTATTAGCCAAATCGGAGCGGGACGATTGAGGCATTGGGGGAGTGAAACACGCTATTTGCTGCTGAGCGTAGCCCCAGGGGCGTTGTGTATTGTCGTGTTTTTGGTGCTGCCCAGTGTGTATCTCATGGGCATGGCGTTTCTCTCCAATGGTCCTTATGGGCTACCGACGCTGCCATTAAGCCTTCAAGCATTTCGCGAGCTGGCGGGATTTGGGTTTTTGGGTTGGAGCCCGGGTAACCTCTACACCTTATTACGATCACTCTGGCAAACCGCCTTGGCCACGGTGTTAGTGATTGTTATTGCCTACCCAGCGGCCTATACCATTGCCACACGGCCAGTGCGTTGGCGCGCCATTATGTTGCTGGCGGTGGTGGTGCCGTCTTGGACGAATCAGGTGATTCGCTCGGTTGGGTGGATGAATATACTGGCGCCGGACACGCCGGTGTCTAACCTGGCGGCTAGCCTTGAGTTGACCGAGGCGCAAATGGGGCTTTTCCCGTCGCAATTCGCCGTTATTGTGGGGCTGGTCTATAACTTTTTGCCGTTTATGGTGTTGCCGCTTTATGCCGCATTTGAGCGCTTAGACCATAGCCAGGTTGAAGCTGCACAGGATTTATTTGCCCAACCCTGGGCGGTGTTTTGGCATGCGGTATTGCCGCAAACGCTGCCCGGTTTAATGGCGGGCACTGTGCTAGTGGCGATCCCTGCGTTCGGTATGTATGTCGTAACCGAGTTGCTGGGTGGGGGCAAGGCCACCATGGTGGGTAACTTAGTGGCCCGCCAATTCGCTCAAGCCAGTAATTGGCCGCTGGGGGCGGCGGGCGCGATCATTATGATTGTCATGACGTTAGTTGGCCTGCGGGTGCTACGTCGGTTGGGCCAGCGCTTGGGTGGTGATCGTGAGGTGGTGTTATGACAGCACCTGGGTTAGCCCGCGGTTTGCGGGTGTTTTGGTGGGCGTTAATGGTGTTTTTATACGCACCGCTTGCCGTCGTGGTGTTTTTCTCCTTTAACCAAATTAATTCATCGGCTCGATTTGCCGGATTTTCTTGGCAGTGGTACGAGCGATTATTTGCCAACGAAGTTATTCTCTCCGCGCTGGGTAACACGGTGATTTTGGCGCTCACCTCGAGTGCGATCGCGGTGGTGATCGGTGGGTTTTTGGGCTACGGCCTCTATCGCTATCGGCGCTGGAAGCTAGGATGGTTGATTTGGCTGATTTATTTGCCGGTGGTGATGCCCGATATCGTTTTTGGTATTGCTGAGATGACGTTTTTTGTCACCCTGAGCCAATACATTGCGCTCTTTACCCCAGGGCTGACCACGATGATTATCGCGCATGTGACCTTTCAGGTGCCCTTTGTCGCTTTGTTGGTGAACGCGCGTTTGCTGTCGTTGGATGCGCAATTGTTTGAAGTCTGCCAAGACCTCTATGCCACGCCCTTGCAACGCGCTCGCTACTTTATTGTGCCGGTGCTCACTCCGGCGATTATTGCCAGTGCCTTGCTTGCGCTGACCCTATCGATCGATGATTTTGTGATTAGCTTCTTTACCGCGGGGCCAGACAGCACCACACTACCGATCTATATTTGGAGCGCGATTAAAAAAGGCGTCACCCCTGAGGTGAACGCGATGGCCACGTTAATGATTGCGGGTGTGATCGGAGTGGCTTTACTGAGTTTACTTATTCAACCGACAACATCGGCTACATCATCTAAACGGAGGTCTGCATCATGACGTTGCATCACCCAGCCAAAGGCCTAGCCGCCGCACTTGGTTTACTGTTATCCACCCAAGCAAGCGCTCAGTTCTCGGGCCAAACGCTGTATTTGTTCAACTGGTCGCAGTACATGGATCCCAACATTATCGAGGCGTTTGAAGCCACTTATGATGTTGATGTGGTGGAGAATTACTTTAATTCTAACGGCGAGATGTTTGCCAAGTTACAAGCGGGTGGCGTGAGTCAGTACGACGTGGTGGTGCCGTCGAATTATTTTGTGCCGCGGTTAATTGAAACCGGCTTAGTCCAGCCGCTCGATCATGACCAGATCAGCAATTTAGATAACTTAATGGCGAAGTTTATTGACCCGAGCTATGACCCTGGCAACCAGTACTCCGCGGCCTATCAGTGGGGTACCACCGGGTTGGTCTACAACCGCAGTGCATTGGGCGAGGTGCCAACGAGCTGGGGGGTGTTATTCGATCCAGCCATTAACCCGAATCAACCATTTGCCGTTGCTGAGGATAGCCAAGTCAGTTTGGGATCAGCCTGTGCGTATTTGGGCCATGGGTATGATTGCCAAGCGCGTGATGCACTCACTGAGGCCGCCGAGTTGGTATTGCAAGCTAAGCAGCGCGATAACTTTGCTGGCTTTATTCAGGGCACCCCGGTACTCCAACAATTAGTGCGCGGATCGGTCGCCGCAGGCATGACCTACAACGGCGATTACATCTTTTTGAAGTCGGAAGATCCACAAGGGTTTGCCGATATTGACTATGTGTTGCCGCAAGAGGGCGCGGAGATTTGGGTCGACACCATGATGATTCCCGCCCAAGCGCCTAATCCTGAGCTTGCGCATGCGTTTATTGATTTTATTTTGGACGCTGAAGTTGGCGCGCAATTATCGAACTGGAACTACTACTCAAGCCCTAATGCGGCGGCGTTACCGATGCTTGATGAGATTTTGCAAGCCCCGCCGGTCACCCCGACACCTGCGCAAATGGATCGGCTGTCGTTTACCCCCTCGTTGGAAGGGGAGGCGCTGCAATTCCAGCAACAACTCTGGCGCGAGGTCCAATCACGCTAGATTGCTAGGGTGGGGTCTTAACGATCTTTTTAATCAGACGCGGTAAAAAGGCGACGGCGGCGAGTAGGGCCAGCGCAATGAGTGCTGAGCGAATGAGCGCGCCATCCCCGGTTAGCGCCGTTCGCCCGGCGTGCCCAACCCATGCATAAGCCAACGCGCCGGGTGCCATGGTGATAAAGCTGGTGACACAGTAAACCGAAAATTTTAGCCGTGTCAGCCCCAGGGCGTAGTTCAGCAGGTTAAACGGAAACAGCGGCACCAGCCGCACCAGCGCGACAAATCGCCAGCCCTCTTCATCAATGCCGGCTTGCAGCGACGCCAGGCGCTTGCCGGTGTGTGCAGCGACCCAATCATTGAGCAAATAGCGTGCGGCTAAAAACGCGATAGCCGCCCCGGCGCTTGCCCCAATGAGGCTGTAGAGCGTTCCGGCCCATGGACCAAATAGCGCGCCACCGGCAATCGTAAACGCCAATCCAGGCAAAAAGGCCACGGCGCCAAGGGCGTAGCTGGCGATAAAGGCGACCGCTGCCCAGGGGCCCCAGTTGGCAAAGGTGGTGAGCAATACATCGCGATCAAACTCAGCACGAAAACTCACGCCTGCGGCAATAATGGCAAGGAGTGCGAGCGCAACGATTAGGCGTTTTTTTTGTGGCATGACAATACACTCAGGCCGTCGTTACGGCAGTAGTCGATTGAGCCATTTAACCAACGTGCGGGTGCGTGCTGAAAATAGCGATGGTGCATAGTGACTGCCTGCGGCACGTTTAATGATTTGTGCCAGCGTTGGATAGGCATGAATCATTCCAGCCAAGTGCCGTAAGGGCACCCGCGCGCTAATGGCTAGAGCTAATTCGTGAATGATTTCGCCCGCGTGCGGTGCCAGTAAGCTAGCCCCGAGAATACGCCCGCGATGCACCACTAATCGCAGCTCACCCACGGTGGCGGCATCAGCCACGGCGCGATCGACATCGGCCAGGGCAAAATTGACTAACTGGATCTTCAGCCCTGATTGTTCGGCCTGCGCTTGCGTTAGGCCGACCTGCGCAAGCTCGGGATCGGTGTAAGTCACCCAAGGCACAGTTTCATAGTTGAGGCGCTTAGGCAGACGAAACACCGCATTGCTAATAATAATGCTGGCTTGATATTCCGCCATGTGGGTAAAGGGATAGGCGCCAATGCAGTCACCGCAGGCAAAAATATGCCGCTGTGCGGTGCGTAAGCGCCGGTCAACGCTGAGTCCACCTTGGGCATTCAGCGCAAGGCCGGCATTTTCGAGCGCAAGCGCATCAAGGTTAGGTCGGCGTCCAGTTGCCACCAGTACCGCATCGACATCGAGCGGAGTGTTATCGCCATGATGGGCCAAAGTTAACGTGGTGTGGTCGGCATGCTGCTGGGCTTTAGTAACCGACGTGTGGGTGCGAATATCAATACCTTCATCACGCAGCGCGCTCAGTAGTTGATTGCTCAGCGCGTCGTTGTCCTTAGGCAGGATTTGAGCGCCGGCCTCCAGCACGGTGACAGCGCTGCCTAACCGGTTAAATGCTTGGGCAAGCTCCATGCCAATCGGCCCGCCGCCAATGACTGCAAGGCGTTGGGGCAGAGTGGTTTGCTCAAAAATGCGCTCGTTCGTCCAGTACGGGACGTTTTCTAGCCCGGGAATTGGCGGCAGCGTCGGGCGTGAGCCGGTGGAAATTACCAATCGCCGGCCTTGGATTAACGCGCCATCAACCGCAACGGTGTGGGCATCGACAAAGGCGGCGGTGCCAAAACGCACATCAATGCCGTAGCCGCGAAAGCGATCAGGGTCGTCGTGCTGCTGAATGTGTGCGATGGCCTCGCGAACGCGGGCCATAACGGCGGCCAAATCGGTATCACCGGCGTGGGTGTTCACCCCAAACCGAGGTCCTTGGCTGGCTGCATGACGCATCGCGGCACTTTTAATGAGCGTTTTGCTGGGGATGCAGCCATAGTGCAGGCAATCGCCACCGAGCTTGCCGCTGGCTTCAATTAACGTCACTTTTAGGCCTAACTGGCCGGCCACACTTGCGGTGACTAGGCCGCCAACGCCGCCGCCAACGATAACCAGATCTTGTTTATGGCCCATGGGTTGCCGCCCGCAATTGAATGGTGCCAAAGGCCCCTTCGCTGGATACCTCGGTATTGTCGCAGTCGCTCATAATGGCAAGCCCGTCAATGTGCTCCACGGCCTTATCGTGAAGGCGTTGGAAGTCGGCTTGTAGGTTACGCTCAAACCGCAACCATTGTCCGGTTTGCTCTGCGCCCGATTGCACCGAAAGCATCATGGCATTGTCGGTAAAGGGGTTAGGCCAGGCCGTCTCAGTGGCAATCTCACGACTCCAAACATAGTTCACCGCCTGCGTTCGCCATGGCAGCAGTCCGCCGCTGTGCACTGCATAGATACGAACCGGAAAGTCATCGCCGGCTTTGATTTGCTCACTTGCCGGTGTGGTGCTGAGTTCGGGCACGAACCAGTGCCAGCGCAAAATGGGTGTGGCGCCTAGGTCAATCGACTGTTCTAAATACAAAGCGCTCGCACTACCGCCTGTGCAACGGGCGTGCACAGCCGTTCGTCCGCCGATCTCAGTCAGGCGATAGTCTACGGGTTGCGCGAAGTCACGGCTTGGCCAAGTCAGTATGTCAGTGGGGGTAAAGCGTTGCGTTTGCGCGCCGATTGGGTTGGCGGTTGCCATCAAAATGAGGCTTAGGCTGAGCGCAAGCCGGGTGCCTAGGGAACGATCCATTGCCCTGCCCACTGATCATTGCGCAAAAATTCAGCCCGTCGGTGCTGATAGCCCAGATGCAAAATATCCATACGCTGGATGGTCAACTCGAGCATAGCGAATGCTGCCACGTCGGGTGACTTGGTGTAGCGCAGCCCATCGGGTATCGGGTCGCCCGATGCAGGTTGAAAGCCATAACACTGGCGGGCGTGATGGGATAAGTTATCCCAAATGGGTTCAAGCAGCGGCCCGGTTTTAATGGCGACATCCGCTAGCAAGCGCATTTGTAGGTGCGCGATATTGTCCCAAACATGCAGGGCAGCGTGCGGGTGAGCACGCACGTCATCGACCTTATCGGCGGAGCGATCGGTAAAGATTGTGGCAATAGCCGTTGTCGGATCGGCGCTTCTCAGCACCACGGTCCGCGCTTGCGGCATGCCATCGGTGCTTATTGTCGCCAATGTTGGGTGGCGTGCTGGGGCGCGCCGGTCAGCAACGCCGCGGGCAAGCCGCTTCCACACTTGATCTAAAAGACTATCGAGCGATGTCGCCCATTCGTGGCGTTCTTCAACCATGTGCTGCCTAATTCCTGCAATGGTGGTGTAAGAATCAAAGGATACGCGTGATTGGGTGAGTTTTGGGCTGTTTTACGACGTTATGTCGGGTTTTGTCATCGGCAAAAAAAAGGCTAGCGTCATGCTAGCCCTTTTGTCGTTGCTGGGTGGGTCTTAGCGCTTAATGATCACGTAATAGATCAAAGCGCCTAAGGCCGCACCAATCACCCAAGAAAACCCAGATAGTCCCTCAAGTGCTGGCACCCAAACCGTGCAGACTGAAAATATGCCAGCCAACGCAAACGCCATCATTGCGCGACGGTTCCAGCCATTGTCATAGAAGTACTGGCCGTCAGGATCCGCACTAAAAAGCGCCTCAAGGTCGATGCTTTGGGATTTCACCAAGTAATAGTCGGTGATCATAATGCCGTAGACGGGCGCTAAGATCGCACCGAGTGTATTCACAAAACCAAAGATGCCGATCTGCGAAATGGTCGAAACCCACAGTGCACCGATAATGAGTCCGCACACCGATGTGATGGCCCCGCCGACTCGGAAATTAATTTTAGACGGTGCCAAATTGGCTAAGTCATAAGCCGGTGGAATGAAGTTAGCGACCAGGTTGATGCCCACCGTCGCTGCAAAGAACATCAATGCGGCGATAATGGTTAAAGGCAGTGAGTCGACGCGTTCAACCATCTCGGTTGGATTGGTTACCGTTTCGCCAAAGACCACCGCTGTGCCGGCCGTAACAATGAGTGCAATGAGTGAGAAAAAGGCGATATTCAGCGGTAAGCCGTAAAAGTTACCTTTTTTCATTTGGCCTTCTGTCGCCACAAAGCGCGAAAAGTCACCGTAGTTTATGACCACTGCTGCGAAGTAAGCGATCATGGTGCCAACAACCGCAAAGAATGCCGTGATTGAGGAGCCTTC
>CAJXMZ010000052.1 GCA_913056315.1 uncultured Ectothiorhodospiraceae bacterium | reverse complement strand
TCCTGGCCGGCATCCCCGAAGCGATCAATTTGGCTAAACACATCAATCATGCCAATCACCGTGCCTAATAATCCCAGCAAAGGGGTAATCGCGGCAATCGTGCCCAGGGTATTGAGATAGCGATCAAGCTGATGGGTTTCTTGCCGCCCGGCCTCTTCAATACGCTCAACTAGCACGGTTCGGGCTGAATGGCGTTGGTTGATGCCACTGGCAATAACGCGCCCAAGCGCAGAGCCAGCGCGCAGTTTGCGCAGCGCAACCGCATCCAGCTGACCGCGTTGCATGGCGGCAAAGCTTTGCGCCACTAACGCCGGTGGCGCCACACGAGCCTCGCGCAGAACCCAAAGACGCTCAGCGATAATCGCGACACTAAGTATTGAGCAGCCAATGATGGGAATCATTACCCAGCCGCCGGCGCTGATTAGTTCCCACACGATGTTTGGTTGGCCTCCGTGGGCGCATGATGATAACGCCGCTGATCATAATGGATTTCTTGCCCATCCTGAAACCGCCCGAGGGTTTCGCGCTCATTGAGTATACGCGCTGTCGCAATGCGCTCAGCCCGCGTGTGGACTATTCCACTTGAGTCTAAACGCAGCGACAACGCACCAACGCGGCCTAGGTCATAAACATCAATCCCCCCGCATCGCATTCGCTCGAGCACAGCCGGATGTGGCATACCGTAGGGATTGCGGTAACCCGCAGAGACTACGGCCATCTGAGGTTGCGCGGCTTTAAGCAGTGCTTGCGTACTGCTGGTGGCGCTGCCGTGGTGGGGCGCTTCGAGCACATCGACCGGTTGGGTTAGTTGCTGGGCGATGCGCTGCTCTACTCCCGCTTCGATATCACCGGTGAGTAATACCCGCGCCCCCCGGGTGCTCACCAGCAACACACACGAGGCGTTGTTGCCGCTGTCGGGGTAGTCGGGTGGCGGCCATAGATAGGCAAATTCAACGCCATTGGCTGACCAGCGCTGGCCTTGCTCGCAGCGATGCGCATTGGGCGCGTTGCTCAACGGCTCACCCGCGTCAATGCGCGCAATCGGCATTGCGCCGCGCAAGGCGCTCAAGCCCCCACGATGATCATTGTCGGCATGGGTAACGGTAAGCCGATTAATAGGGTCAATGCCTTTATCTTGCAGAAACGGGATTAACGTATAGCTCGCCGCGCTATGGCCGCTGCGCCAGCCTGGCCCGGTATCAACCACGTGCACTTGCGTCTGGGTTTCGATAACCGCCGCATTGCCCTGCCCGACTTCCAGCCAAGTAATGCGTGCACTGCCATACGGTAGCGTTGACGGACTGCCCACCAGCAAGGGCAGCAATAACACAACACTCAGGCCTTTAAGTGGTGTGCCTGCCGGTAGGATCAATAACCCAACGCCGGCCAGCGCAAGGGCGAGGGTTAACGCATCGGTGGCATTTACCGCAACACTGCCCAACCCCAGATCGAGCAGGGGCTTCCCCAGGCTTAGCAACCCCTCGATGCCGTGCCCTAGTCCCATGAGCCCGATTTGCCCCACGCTAGGCGCTACCATGGCCAATGCGCTGGCGATTAACGCCCCAGGGACAACGACCAATGAGAATAGCGGAACAGCGAATAAATTAACGCCAAGGCCCAGTGGGCTCCATTGTCCAAAAAATAGCGCCGATACCGGCGCAAGCCCTAGTACCAGTACGACCTGTAATCGGCACAGTCCTTGCAGCCCGTTCAAGGTCTGCCCACGGGCAACCCAGCCAATCAGCGCCACCGCGCAGAACGATAACCAAAACCCCGCCCCCAGCGCAGCGGCGGGATCAAACAAAAGGACAATGAACGCGGCAATTAGTAACACCCGGGTAATCGGTGCATGAGCGCAAAGCAATTTGGCCATGGCCACAATCGCAAGCATCACCAGCGCGCGCTGGGCCGGTAGAGCAAACCCCGATAGTGCAGCATACCCAAGCGCGGCCAATAACCCGGTCATCACACCACAGGCGCGCTGGCCATTGCCAAGCCAAAGCATGCGCCACAGACGCTTGCCTAACCAAAAGCCCAGCGCGGCGACGAGTCCAATATGCAGCCCAGAGATTGCCACCAAATGGCTCGTGCCGGTTGCTCGCAGCAGCCTCCACGTCGCATCATTAAACGCCCGCCGATCGCCCGTGACGAGTCCCTGGAGGATGGCGCTGCCCTGCCCCAACTCGCCGGTGAGCGCCGCAATCCGACGCGATACGCGCTCGCGCCAAGCGTGAATGCCGCTGGCAGCGGCCAGCCGATTGGCCTTAGTACCATCGACGACATAGCCCGTCGCATCGATGTGTTCGCTTGCCAACCAGTCTTCATAGTCAAAGCGCACTGGGTTCATAAACCCTCGCGGGCGGCGCAGCCGCGCAGCCAGTTGCCAGCGCTCGCCAGCGGACAGGCGCGGCGTATCAGCGTATAGACTCAAACGAATGCGTCGGGGGGTGGCCCAATCGACGTTGTGCAGTTCATCTGGGGCAAACAAAAAGCGCTGTCGGTTGCCCGCGCGCTCAGGTAACCCCACCACTTGGCCCGTCATGATCACCGGTTGTTGCCGATCAACGGGCGGCCGCAATGATAGCGCCCATGCCTGCCATATAAGCCCCACTAGCAGGCCGATCATGACCACGCTGACCCAGCGCAGTGGCGCAGGCAAAACAATAAAAGGCAATAAGACAGGGGCAAAAAGGTAAATCAAGCCAAACTGTACGGGGAGCAAAACCGCGATCAGTAGCCCGATCAGTAGAGCAAGCAAGACACGGGCGCTGACTGAATACCCCATCGCATCAGCCTAACAACGCGGTTTACAGCGGGTGCAGCACTCCGTCAGCTAGATTAAGCCGCCGATCCATTTTGGCGGCAATATCCAAATCATGGGTCACCAGCACAACACTGGTGCCATTGGCACGATTGAGTTGTTGAAATAAATCCAAGACGGTTTGGGCTGTTTGCCCATCCAAGTTGCCGGTGGGCTCATCGGCCAGCAGACACGCCGGCTCGGTGACTAAAGCCCGGGCAATCGCTACCCGTTGGCGCTCGCCACCCGAGAGCTCGCCGGGTTTGTGTTCAATGCGGTGGCCTAGGTCAACCTGGGTCAACATGGCTAACGCGCTCGCGCGCGCGGCTTGGATTTTGGTACCGCGAATGAGTAGCGGCATCGCCACGTTTTCTAGCGCGCTAAATTCACCCAGTAGATGATGAAATTGGTAGACAAAGCCCAGTGCTCGGTTGCGCAGCCGCCCGCGAGCCGACGCGCCAAGCGCTAGCATGGATTCGCCAGCTACATCGATCGTTCCGGCATCAGGGTTTTCAAGCCCGCCCAGAAGTTGGAGCAACGTGCTTTTACCTGAACCGGACCGGCCAAGGATGGCCACTTGCTCGCCGCGCTCAACCCGAAAATTGAGTTGGTTTAAAACATCGACGGCCAAACCGCCCTCACGAAAGACCTTTTGCACGTTGCGGCATTCAATGACAGGAGAGTTACTACTCATGCCGCAGTGCCTCAGCCGGTGCGGTCCGTGCTGCGCGCCATGCGGGATAAAGGGTTGCAATTAGACTTAACGCCATCGCCGAGAGGCTGATTCGCCAGACATCCGGCACGCGAAGATCCGAAGGTAAGTTACTGATTAAGTAGACATCACCCGAAATAAACTCGGTCCCAAATAGCTGTTCAATCGCCGGGACAATGCTCTCAACGTTCAACGCCAAGGCCACGCCACCAACGGTGCCAATGAGCGTGCCGAGAATCCCCAGCAGACTGCCTTGGACCATAAAAATCCCCATCACCGTGCTGGGTTTAGCGCCGAGCGTGCGCAATATCGCAATGTCGGCTTGTTTGTCTTGAACCGCCATGACCAAGGTCGAAACAATATTAAAGGCGGCCACGCCAACGATGAGCATTAAAATAATGAACATCACGGTCTTTTCCATGGCCACAGCGCGAAAGAAGTTTTGGTGCTGCATGGTCCAATCGCTGACTCGATAGGCGCCAGGCAAATCACGCGCGATGGTGCGAACCCGGCTGGGCGCAAGCATTAAATCCTCAAATTCTAGCCGAATACCGGTGACTTGATCGCCCAAACGTAATAGGCGCTGGGCATCCGCTAAATGAATTAAGGCTAAGGACCCATCGTATTGGGCCATGTCGACTTCAAAAATGCCGGTGACTTCAAAGCGTCGCAAGCGCGGTAATATGCCGGCTGCTGAGGCGCGTACTTCAGGGGTAATCAAATTCACCGCATCGCCCAGACCAACGCCTAAGCCCGCGGCTAGTCGCGAGCCCAGCACGATTTTGTAGGCGCCTGATTCAAGCCCCTCAAGCCCACCGCTAACCAAATGGGTTGCGACTTTGGAGACTTGGCCTTCGCGCGCGGGGTCGATGCCGCGCAACAAGGTGCCGGTGACTGCACTACCGCGCGTGAGCATCACCTCGCCACTAATAAACGGCGCCACGCCCGTAATGTCGTCGCGCGCATCGAGCGTTGGCAGGATTGTTTGCCAATCACTTAAGCCAGCACTTGGCCCTTGCACCGTGGCATGCGAGACCATTCCCAGAATGCGCTCACGCAATTCTTTTTCGAATCCGTTCATCACGGACAAAACGGTAATGAGCGCCATGACGCCCACCGCAATACCCAGCATGGAGCTGGCCGAGATGAACGACACAAAGCGGTTTCGCCGACGCGCACGGGTATAGCGCAATCCAATATAAAGCGGCAGCGGCTTAATCATGCGCGTAGTTTACACCGCCTAGGAGCCAGGCTTCACGCAGTTTCGCCGCCACGCTGCATTGGTTAGACTGGCAGGCTTTCAAGCCGCACCGCCATTTGCATGTCTGAACTCAATGCGTTGCTCTTACAACATGATTTGCCGCGGCAACCCGGTGAGCGCCAAGACTGGCTGGGTCTGGTTGGTAGCGCCAGCGCCCTAGCAATCGCCGAAGCCGCTGTCGCGCACCCCGGCGCGGTCGTTGTGGTCACCACGGGCACCGCCGAGGCAGAGCAACTGCGCCGGGCACTGCGCTTTTTTATGGGCCCCGACGCGGATATCGAGCTCATGCCCGATTGGGAAGTGCTGCCCTACGATCTATTCTCACCCCATCAGAGCATTATTTCCGAGCGCCTACGCGCCCTGCACCGCCTGCCCGCGCGTCGCCAAGGTGTGGTGCTAATCCCAGTAGCGACCTTAATGCAACGCATCGCGCCGCCAAGCTTTCTTGCGCACAACGTCACCACACTCAGCGTAGGTGAGCGGCTTGATTTGATTCAAACACGGCGTGAACTCGAGCAGGCCGGCTATCGGTGTGTTGCCGAAGTCATGGAGCACGGCGAATTTGCCGTGCGCGGCTCCATTCTTGATTTGTTTCCCATGGGCGCCAGTGCGCCGTTTCGGGTGGATTTATTTGATACCGACATTGACTCGATTCGGCGGTTTGACCCCGAAACCCAGCGCAGTACCGATAAACTCAACGCCATTGAATTGCTGCCCGCGCACGAGTTCCCAAGCGATGAAGCCGGCATAGGCCACTTTCGCTATCAGTATCGGGCGCGTTTTGAAGGTGACCCCATGGCCAGTCCGGTCTATCAGTCGATTACCGATGGTCATATCCCAGCCGGCATTGAGGCGTACTTGCCGTTGTTTTTTGATGATACCGCCACGTTATTCGACTATTTGCCAAGCCAAGCACTAACAATGCGCTATGGCAGCATTGATAACGAGTTGGATGCCGAGTGGGAGCAAATTAACGCCCGCTATGAACAGCGCCGACACGACATCGAGCGGCCATTACTCGCGCCGGCCGAATTGTTTCTCAATCCCGATGCAGTGCGCGAAGGCCTTCGTCAGTGGCCCTTGGTCGACATTATTGAGGACACTAAGCGCGAAAGCGCGCGCGCTCGTGATCGACAATTTCCTGTGCGCCCACTGCCTGATCTATCCAGCGAGCCAGGCGAAGCGCAGGATTTAAGTGCGTTGCAGGCGTTTCATGCTGATTTTCCGGGCCAAATTTTGGTGACTGCCGAAACCGCGGGCCGACGTGAAACGTTGCGTGAGCGTCTGCGTGCGAGCGGCTTGAGCGTTCGGGACACCCCGTCATGGAATGAGCCGCTAGCCGATTCAGCCGCGCTGAGCTTAGCGATCGCACCGCTCGATGTGGGCTTTCGACTGGCCGATCAATCACTGGCGCTCATCCCTGAGATTGCTTTATTTGGCGAGCGCGTGGCACAGCGTCGTCGGCGCAGCAGTAGCGAGCGCGATCCAGATGCCATCATTCGCGATCTCACCGACTTACACCCCGGCGCACCGGTGGTCCACGAGCACCATGGGGTTGGTCGGTATCAAGGCCTACAAACCATTCAAGTAGACGGCGTCGATACCGAGTTTTTAACCCTTGCGTATGCCGGTGGCGATAAATTGTATGTGCCGGTGGCCTCACTGCATTTAATTGGCCGCTACACCGGCGCGGATAGCGATGATGCGCCCATGCATAGACTGGGCAGTGGGCAATGGGAAAAGGCCCGTCGCCGGGCGGCCGAGAAAGCGCGGGATGTGGCCGCTGAGCTTTTGGATATTTACGCCCGCCGCGAAGCCCAACAAGGCGAGGCCCATAAAATTCCGCAAGCTGACTATGCTCGGTTTGCCGCACAATTTCCGTTTGAAGAAACGCCCGATCAAGAAACCGCGATTCATGCCGTTATTGAGGACTTACAACAAGTCCGGCCCATGGACCGCGTTATATGTGGCGATGTGGGCTTTGGCAAAACCGAGGTCGCCATGCGCGCCGCCTTTGCCAGCGTACAATCAGGCTATCAGGTGGGGGTGTTGGTGCCGACGACGTTGCTGTGCCAGCAGCATTACCAAAACTTCTCGGATCGATTTGCTGATTGGCCGGTGCGCGTGGAGCAACTCTCGCGCTTTCAATCCGCCGCTGAACAAGCCAAAACCATTCAAGCCCTGGCTGCCGGTCAAGTTGATATCGTGATTGGCACCCATAAGCTGCTGCAACGCAGTGTTGAGTTTAAGCGTCTAGGGCTTTTAATTATTGATGAAGAGCACCGCTTTGGCGTGCGTCAAAAAGAATCCCTCAAGCGCATGCGTGCCAATGTTGATGTGCTTACCCTAACCGCTACGCCCATTCCGCGAACCCTCAACATGTCCTTGGCCGGTCTGCGCGATTTATCCATTATCGCAACCCCACCGGCGCGGCGCTTAGCGGTAAAGACTTTTGTTAACGAATGGAATGACGCGCTCGTACGCGAGGCTTGCCTGCGTGAGCTCCATCGCGGTGGCCAGGTGTATTTCTTGCACAACGATGTCGAGAGCATTAACCGCACGGTCGAAGCACTGCAAACCCTTATTCCTGAAGCGCGCATTCGCAGTGCGCATGGACAGATGCCTGAGCGCGAGCTTGAGCGCGTGATGCTCGATTTTTATCACCAGCGCTTTAACGTCTTGGTGTGCACCACCATTATTGAAAGCGGCATTGATGTGCCTAGCGCCAATACCATTATTGTTAATCGTGCTGATCGCTTGGGTCTGGCTCAATTGCATCAGTTGCGCGGTCGGGTCGGGCGCTCTCACCACCGCGCCTATGCCTACCTCATTGCACCGCCAGCCCGCGCGCAAAGCGCCGATGCCGCTAAGCGCCTCGAAGCCATTGCCTCGCTCGAGGATTTGGGGATTGGCTTTGCTCTAGCCAGTCATGACCTTGAGATTCGCGGCGCCGGCGAGTTACTCGGTGAGGGGCAAAGCGGGCAAATCCACGAGGTTGGCTTTAGCCTGTATAGCGATTTACTCGACCGCGCCGTTCAGGCACTCAAATCAGGCAAAGAGCCCGCGCTCGATCAACCGCTTGAGCAAAACACTGAAGTCGATTTGCATATTCCAGCCCTTCTGCCCGAAGACTATTTGCCTGATGTGCACACCCGTTTGGTGATGTATAAGCGAATTGCCAGTGCCGCGGATGCCACGGCCCTACGCACGCTGCAAGTGGAAATGATTGATCGCTTTGGATTGTTACCCGATCAAGCCAAGCATTTAATGGCGGTTGCCCAACTACGCCAACAAGCCAAAGCCATGGGCATTGATCGCATCGAGGTCGGCCCAGGCGGTGGGTTTGTGCAGTTTGGCCAAAGCCCGGCGGTTGATGCCGGCGCGTTAGTCAAAATGGTCCAAGATCAGCCCGCGGTGTATCGTCTCGAAGGACAAGAGAAGTTTCGTTTCCGAACCGAGACGCAAACACCTGAGGAGCGCATTGAGTTGGTTGAGCAAATACTACAGGCGGTTGCCATGCCGAAAGCCGCATGAATCCACTGAGCCTATGGGCAAAGCCTGCGCGGCTGCTGCGCACGAGCCTGTGGGCGCTGCTCGGTGTTTTTATCGCATGCCAAAGCGCATCGGCCCAAAGCCAAGAAGAACCGCCGCCGCGATACCGGGTAGAGGTGATTGTCTTTAGTCAGCCCGCGTTGGATTTAGCTGATCGTGCGCAATCGATGACCAAGCCGCCGCTGCCGCTGCCTGGTCGGGCTTGGCCGCTGCGCGATAGCGAGCGTGCAGGGTTTGGCTATGCCCAGATTGATCCCGCCCAACACCAACTGGCGCAGACAGCGCAGCGAATTGATGCGCAGCCGGGGTTTCGCGTGTTTTGGCACGCCGCTTGGGAGCAGCCAGGACTACCTGAATCCGAGAGCCAAGCGGTGGCATTGCCCTGGGCGTTAAGGCGGGAGGGGTTAACCGGGCGTGTTCAAGTTAATCTGGCGCGATTTCTCCACACCCAAATCGACCTGCACTACACGCAAGCCAGCGCTGACGAGGCGTCACCACCCCAGTATTGGGCGCTCAGCGATAGTTTGCGCATGCGCAGTGAGGAGCAGCACTACCTCGATCACCCGGTGCTTGGCGTGATTGTGCGAATCGACCCACTCGACCCTTAATCGTCCTCGTCATCGCGGTGGGCTGCGTAAATGCCGTCGATATTGCGCAAATAGCCTTTGTAATCCATGCCGACGCCAAATACATAGCGCTCAGGCACGGTCAGTCCCACAAAATCGGCCTCGAGCCCTGGCACTCGACCGGCGTTGGGCTTATCGGCCAACACCGCGGTGCGCACTGAAGCGGCGCCTTCCTCGCGACACGCCTCGAGAAGCCCCCGAAACGTGTGGCCTTCGTCCAATATGTCATCAACGATGAGTACATGGCGCCCGCGCAACGGCGTTTGTGGGCGAGCGAGCCACACCAGCTCACGGCCGGTTGTTGATTTGTGATACCGCGTTGCGTGAATGTAATCCAACTCTAAGGGAAAGCTTAACCGCGTTAATAAGCGCCCCAGCGGCACAATGGCGCCGGTCATTACGCCCAGCACCAGCGGGCGTTGCTCACTAAGTGTCGCGGTAATCGCAACCCCAAGGCGATCAAGGGCCGCATCAACAGCCGCCGCATCATGCAGGCACTCAGCCCGAGACATTACGCCGGCGAGTTCGTTGGCGGTGAGTTCCACGCCTTGGGTCATAGGGGTCTCCGTGAATACATTCAGTTGCGAGTATAGCGTTATGCACTTACGCGGGCGACCGCTTCACGGGCGTTTTTGTGCGCGGCGCTCGCCAAAAGCGCATCAAGGGCAACGCCACCACGGCCGTGCAAGCGGGTGAGCCGCAGCGCGCGCTCAGCTGATAAGGCCTGGGTTTGATCGAGCACGGTGTCGACCTCACGCGCGGCGTTACCTAAAATGGCCATATCGCCACCGGCAGCCAACACCGCGCGAACCCGCGCGGTCAAATCACCCGCCACTTCAGCGGATCGCATTTGCAAATCATCACTAAAAATCGCGCCTTCAAATTTCAGATTATGTCGTAGGTAGTTATGCCAAACTACTGAAAAACCGACGGGTTTTTGGTCAACTTGCGGGAAGGCTAAATGCGCCATCATGATGCCGGCTATTTGATTATCGATTAACCGTCGAAACGGCAATAAATCGGTGTGGACTAAATCAGCCAGTGCTCGCGGATCGCTGGCACTTTCGAAATGCGAATCGGGAGCGACGCCACCGTGGCCAGGAAAATGCTTGCCCACGCAAGCCATTCCCGCCTCACGCGTGCCTCGCTGCCAAGCCAACCCCAAGCGGGCAACAACGTCTGCCTGATCGCTTAGGGCGCGATCGCCGATCACCGCACTAATCCCGTAATTAATATCCAAAACCGGGGCAAAACTTAAGTCAATTCCAAGCGCTCGAAGCTCAGCAGCCATTAACCACCCGGTTTGCTGAGCGGCTTGTTCCGCGCCTGCGAGATCAACTGTGGCTAGCTGGCCAAAGCAGCGGGCTGCCGGGAGCTCGGTTAAGCCGGCTTGAAACCGTTGCACCCGACCGCCCTCTTGATCCACGGCGATCAGCAAGGGCGGACGCCGCAACGCTTTAATGGCCGTAGTCAACGCCAGCATCTGCGCTGGGTCATGGTAATTCCGGGCAAATAACAACACCCCGCCCACCGCCGGATGACACAGCCGCTCGCGCTCTTCGCCAAGCAGCTCTAATCCCTCAATCCCTAGCATCAGCGGCCCAAGCATTAGGGTTGCGCTCCAATAATGACCGGCATACCCACCCAACACTGCGCAAACAGTGCAATCACATCGCTATTGCGCATGCGGATACAGCCATGTGACCGGGGAATACCCATGGGTTGTGTCTCGGGCGTGCCGTGGATGTAGATAAAGCGCCGCAGGGTATCCACACCCGCGCCGCGGTTAACCCCGGGTTCATCGCCCGTGAGCCAAATAATGCGCGATAAAATCCAATCCCGCTCGGGTGCGGCTTGGCTGAGTGCTTGGCTGTAGCGCTCGCCAGTGGCG
>CAJXMZ010000051.1 GCA_913056315.1 uncultured Ectothiorhodospiraceae bacterium | reverse complement strand
GTATTCGCTTTGGCATTGGTCAAGGCGATTGGGCCGATCCGTCAGTGGTTGCGCATGATGTTCGGGTGGTGGTGGATCTAACGCTCACCCGCTAGCGTTTGCCTCCTAGGGGGTTAGCTGTCGAATGCGGTAGCCGACCTCGCGGCGTTCTCCAGCCGCTAGGCTAATGCGCCGCTGCAGCCCGGTAGCCGTTCGCTGCCAATCCGCTTCGCCCGCTTCGATTTGCCAGGCCCCTTCAATATGCTCTTCGAGTCGAATGGTTTGCTCGCTATCGGTGGGGTTATGCAGCTTAATTTGCCAGGCGTTTTCAATGCCATCGGCTAGGTGGCGGTAGTCGACTTGCAGGCGTTCAACCTCAACGGCGGTGCTTAAGCCGGCGTCTAGCTCGATGGCTCCACTGCGCTGTTGGGGCTGCCATTGTGTTTGTCCCAGAGGACTGGCAACACCGGAGCGCTCGCTCATCACCGCGACCGGGCCCGCGCTAAACCCGATGACTGCGGCCTGCTCGGCGTTGATCAACACGCGTTGCTGCACTGGGACTTGCTGGCGATCGGGTTGGGGGCCATTGGCGCTAGCTTGGGCAACGAGTTGTTGGGTTAGCGTGAGGCTTTGCGCCTCGCCCCTCATGCCGCGCCAGCGTGTGCCCGGCCGCAGTGAATGAATTTCGCCAATGCGGTGGGTTTGTCCGAGCGCGTTGGTCGCTGTGAACTGAGCGCCGGATAGATCAATGCCGGTTTGGTTGTTAATGACGAGGGCTTCGCGCCATTGTGCTTGATCGCTGCCATTGATTAGGCGCAGCTCATAGCTGCTTTGCCAGTTTAGGCCACTGGCGCGGTAGTTGAGGGTGGCGGTGCGATTACCCCCCGATTCAACAAAAAGCTCGGCTTGCCATGGCGCCGCTTGGCGATTGACCACAGTCGGCGTCGCACTAAGAGCGCGCAGCTCCGGCAGCGTGGCGGTTTGCCAGTAAAGGGTCGCCGGTAAGAGCGTTGTGGGCAAATCGGCAAAAGCCACACTATTGCGCCCCGATAGCAAGGCTAATTCGCGTTGGTCAGTAAAGTGCGCAGGGCCATCGGCCATTAAGGTTATCGCCAGACCAATGCGCTCATCAGCGCTGCTCACCAGTCGCTCACTGCCGGCGAGCAAAGGCTGTGCGTCGATATTTGAAGCACTGGGTTGCGCTGGCGCGGGGTTGGCCGGCCGCGGTGTTGAGGTTTGTGCCCAGGCCAACACCGGAGCGGCTAAAACCAAACCAATCGTTAAAGCACGCAGCATGAGCGCTATCCTTTTTAAATTAATAATAACCAACCAGCCACACGAGCAAAGGCACAAGCAAAGCGGTGAGTACGGCGTTCAGGCCCATACCCAGACCCGCATAGGCGCCGGCCCGCTCGCTATGCTGAAACGCTCGGGCAGTCGCAATGCCGTGAGCAGCGACCCCGGTGGCGAACCCTTTAATATCGGAGTCGCGCTCGCCTAATGCTTTGAGCATGGGGACACCGGCCATCGCGCCAGTAATGCCGGTGAGGATGACAAACACCGCGGTCAGTGATGGCTCGCCACCGACTTGGTCGGCTACCCCCATGGCCACCGGTGTGGTTGCTGATTTAGGTAGTAGCGAGGCAATCAATTCGGCCTCCAGGCCGAGCAAACGCCCGATAATTAAGGCACTTAAAATAGCGCTCGCCGAGCCAACAACCAGTGCCACAGTCAGTGGCAACCACTGCCGACGTAAGCGCTTGGCTTGGGCATGTAGGGGAATGGCCAGCAAGACCGTGGCCGGTCCCAACAAAAAATGGACAAACTGCGCCCCTTCAAAGTACGTGGCGTAGTCTGTCTCAGTGGCCAAAAGCGTTGCCACAATGAGCAACACCGCCACCAGTACTGGGTTGAGCAAAGCAAAGCCTTGGCTGGCTACAAAGAGCCAATGCGCTAGGGCATAGGCGCCCACGGTTAGGGTGAGCCACAGCAGTGGTTGCTCCGCTAAGTAAACCCAAGTCTCAAATAGCCCGCTCATGAGTTGTCCAGCCCCTTGGTATCGGGTTCTGGGCGCTTTAAGCAACGTAAGGTGAACGCCGTGGCGGCAATGGCGATGAGCGTACTCATGACCAAGGTGATGCCAATGGCCAGCCATTGTTCTGACAACCGGCCCAGATAGCTAATCACCCCAACGCCAGCCGGCACGAACAGTAGCGATAGATGCCCAAGCAGTGTGTTAGCCAGTTGCGATAGCGCCGCTGGGGGTTGTGCGCGAAAGCTCAGCGCCACAAATAACACCAACATCGCAATGACCGGCCCGGGCACGGGCAGACCAAGCCAGCGGGCGATTAACTCGCCAGCCAGTTGTAGTCCCAACACCGCAGCCACGAACGCGATCATGATTTAAGCCCAGCGATCAGACAGTCGCGCGCTTCATTTAAACGCGCAGCCAGATAGTCGGTGCCGCCACGATCAGGGTGTAGGCGCTGAATAAGCCGGCGGTGAGCGGCCATGATTTCGTCGCGATTGGCGTTGAGTTCAACACCCAGCATCTCGGCGGCTTCGGCACGGGTCATGCGCCCATTACTCGCCTTGCCCTGAGGGGGCTCTTGTTTGGGTTTTTCTTGGGCGTTGCCACCTGCACTGGCGGCGCCGCCGAATAAGCGGGCAATCCACGGCATAAAACGCAATAACCCGACCACTCGCCAGAGCATAGGCAAAGCGGCACCAACAGCGGCAAAGATCCAGTTAAGCCGCCCGGTGACCGCCAGCGCAATGCCAGCTAAAGCGATCGCAACCAAAATCAGCATAGGCGCTCGCACCCATAGCCAAGCGCGCAAACGTGGCGAGAGCATAAAGGCCAGAAATGCCACCAACACAATAAAGCTGATGAGCCGAATCATGAGCGATTGAGATCGTCTTGGGGTTGTTGATGTGCACTGAGAATCGCCTCGCACCGCGCTTCCCAGCGTTGAAGTCGGTCTTCGTAGAGATCAAAGACACAGGGGTCACAGCCACTTGCGCAGCACTCGTCCAAATCGGGCTCGCGTGGTGGCGGTGGCAACTGGGGTGCAGCCTGATGCCTAGGGTCGTGATACGCCATGGTCAATTCACCCGGTCACATACGCATGCGCATGACGCATGAGCACCACAATGACTGCCGCAATCGGCAAGGCCAAAAGCACGCCAACAAAACCAAATAATTGTCCGCCAGCGAGCACGGCAAAAATCACCGCGACGGGGTGTAAACCAATGCGATCGCCAACAAATAGCGGGGTAAAGGCGACTGACTCAAGCGCTTGGCCAGCGCCATAGACCAGCCAGACCAGCAGTAGCGGTACAACCCAGTCGCTAAATTGAAACAACACCGCCAAGCTTGCCGCGGCAATGCCAACGATAAAGCCTAAATACGGAACAATGGCGGCTAGCCCTGAAAGCACGCCAATGAGAATGCCCAGCTGTAGGCCAACCAGCCATAAACCCGCGGCATAGAAAATGCCCAAACTAATCATGACTAACAACTGCCCGCGCACAAAAGCGCTTACCACCTCGTCGCATTCGCTGGCCAGTTTAGCCACGGTGTCGCGCCAACGCGGCGGGGTGAGGTTCAGCACGCTTGCGAGCACGTTGTCCCAGTCGCGCAGCAGGTAAAAGGCCACCACGGGAATGAGCGCAAGGCTCGCCAAGGTGCCTGCTAGCGCCATGCCGGAGCGGGTGACGCGGCTTACCACCTCGGCCGCAATGTTGCTGGTTGACTGCCAGTGCTCGGAGATGGCCTGACGCACCACATCCAAATTAAGTGCCTGAGGATCGACACCTAGGGCAGTTTGTAGCCAGGGCAGCGCTGAGTTTTGTAGCCATGCCAGCATCGCCGGCAGCTGGGTTTGGAGCATATCAATTTGGCGGCCGATGAGCGGGATGAGTAGTAACACCGCCAGGGCGGCCAGTGCGGTGAGCACAACAAAAACAATGCTAGTGGCTAGCGTGCGATTAAGCCCCCAGTCTTGTAGTCGTCGTGTGGCCGGGTCACTTAAGTAAGCCAGCAGCGCCCCTGCAATAAAAGGCGTGAGAATCGGCCGCAACCAATAGATTAAAAAGCCGGCAAAAACCAGCAATGCCAGCCCCAGCGCGGTGCGATAAGTTTGTGTTGATTCAGCCATGGGCAAAGGATAGCCCACTAGGCGCTGCAACGCAGCCGGGGGGGATACATTAAGCGGTCATAAACGCTATGGTAGTAATACGCTATTGATTACAAAGGGGAGTGACTGTGCGCAATCCCAATCGTGTCTTGACTTGGATTATTGTGTTTTTAGTGGCCGTCGCCGGCATTGCGGGCTTGCTTGTTGCGCCACTGAGTGATGCTTTTATTGCCAACCCAATATTTAACGGCCTGATCTTGGGTGTTTTATTTATTGGTTTGGTTATCAACTGCCGCCAAGTTTTGGTGCTCAAACCTGAAGTGGAATGGGTTGAGCGCTTTCGGCGCTCCGAAGCCGGGGATGCACCGGCACTGCCGGCAAGCCGCCTGCTGGCGTCAATGGCTTCGATGCTCACCGGCCGACGCGGTGATCGATTAAGCCTCTCAGCGATTTCATTGCGTACCGTTTTGGATGGGATTCGCTCGCGGTTAGACGAATCTCGCGATGTCTCGCGCTATTTGATCGGGCTACTGGTGTTTTTGGGTTTGCTGGGCACGTTTTGGGGATTGCTCGATACTTTGCGCGCAGTCGGCGGCGTCATTAGTGGCTTGAGCATAGACGGTGGTGATGCCGGTCAAGTGTTCACCGAGTTGCGCGATGGGCTTCAAGCCCCGCTCACTGGCATGGGGACAGCGTTTAGCTCATCGTTGTTTGGGCTTGCCGGGGCCTTGGTGCTGGGATTCGTCGATTTGCAGGCCTCGCATGCGCAAAATCGCTTTTATAACGATCTTGAGGAGTGGCTCTCGGGGCAGACGCGTTTATCCAGTGGTGCGATGAGCGGTGAAGGCGATGGCTCAATGCCGGCCTATATCCAAGCCTTGCTTGAGAACACCGCCGATAGTCTGGATAAACTCCAGCGGGTGATGACCCAAGGCGATGACGAGCGCCGTGCAATGGATGCGCGCATTGTTGAGCTCACCCAAGCGCTCTCTCGCCTTGCTAGCGCTCAAGAGGGCAGTGGTGGCAGTGATCAGGCCCAAGTCGAGCAGCTCAAAGCCGTGGTGAGTGGGCTGCAGGGCATGCGCCAAGAGCTGCTTGCCGATCGCGAGCGACTGATCACTGAACTGCGCGAGGAAATGCGTTTGCTCACTCGAACCGTGTCGCATTTGGGTGGCAACGAGGCCGACTGAGGCGTGCTTTATGCTAGGTAGTTCGCGGCGAAACCGCTCCTCGGTCAACATCTGGCCGGGGTTTGTCGACGCACTGGCAACGGTGTTGTTGGCGTTTGTCTTTGTGTTGTTGTTGTTTGTTGTCGCCCAGCTTTATCTCAGCACCCAACTGTCTGATCGCAACGAGGCGCTGGCCTCACTCGAGGCAGAGCTCGCCGAGATGGCCGATGTTTTGTCGATGGAGCGGCGTCAAAGCGCACAACTCGAAGAGCAAATCTCAAGCCTCTACACCGACTTGCATGCCACGTTGGCTGAGCGCGATGAGGCACGCGATGAACTGGCCCTAACGCGTGAAGAACTCGCGGCAGCGCGCGAGACAATCAATGTAAGCGAGCAAGAACTGCGCGCGAGTTTGGTTGAAATTGCCACGCTGCAGCGGGATATCGCTGAACTCAGAGCCCGGCGCGATGCGCTGGCTGGCGAGCTTTCGGATACCCAAGGCCAGCTGCAAACGGCACGCGAGCGCATCGATGCCCGTGAGATGCGTATTGAAGATTTAGTCGCTGAGATTCAAGAGCGGCAACGGGCGCTAGATAACGAACAACAGCTCACCGCTGATGCGCAAGCCCGGGTTGAGGCGCTACGGCGTCAATTGCGCGCGCTACGTGATCAAATTAGTGCGCTGGCCGAGGCATTGGAGATTGAAGAGCAAACCGTTGCAGCCCAAGAAGCGCAAATTGACACCCTGGTCGAGCGGCTTAATGTGGCGTTAGCCGAAGAGGTTCAAGCGTTATCCGATTACCGCTCTGAATTCTTTGGTCGCTTGCGCGAGGTTTTAGGTGATATTGATGCGATTGAAATTGTGGGTGATCGGTTTCGCTTTCAGTCTGAGCTATTCTTTGAAACCGCCTCGGCCAACGTCGGCCCTGAGGGCGAGGCGCGGCTAGAGCAGGTTGCCACAATCTTGCGCCGCATTGGCGAGCGCATACCCGCTGAAATTGATTGGGTTTTGCAAGTTGAGGGCCACACTGACAAGCGCCCTATTCGCACGCCGGCTTTCCCCTCCAATTGGGAGCTCTCGACCGCTCGGGCGCAGTCTATTGTGTATTTTTTGATCGATCAGGGGATCGCCCCATCGCGGCTTGCCGCGGTGGGGTATGGCGAATATCAGCCGCTCGCCGAGGGTGACGATCCCAATGCGCTTGCGCAGAATCGCCGTATTGAGCTGCGCCTGAGCAACCGCTAGACGCTATATTTTTTGTCTAAGGCGTTGTAAGCCGCCGTCCCAATAACTTCTTCGCGTCCGTTAAAGCTAACCATGCGCTCTTGCATAGCGGCGCTGTGGCCATCTTCGCGAATCGCCTCGAGCACATCCTGCATGCCTTTAATGGCCGCGCGCTGGGTGTCACTCGGAATGATGACGAGGCTATACCCCAGTTCACCTAAGCGCTTGGTGGGCATTAAGGGGGTTTTGCCACCGTGAAACATGTTGATCAGCTTGGGCTGAGGTAGGTCTTTGGCGATTTGTTCGATTTGCTCTTCTGAGGTGGGCGCTTCGACAAAAATCATGTCTGCGCCGGCTTCCATATACGCATGCGCTCGCTCTAAGGTAGGTTCATAGCCCTCGACGGCAAGCCCATCGGTGCGGGCGATGAGCAACATATCTGGGTCAATAAAGGCATCCTTCACGGCTTTAATTTTTTGCGTCATTTCCTTTTGCGCAACGATGGATTTGTCATCGTAGTGCCCGCATTTTTTGGGAAATACTTGGTCTTCTAAATGAAAGCCGGCCACCCCGGCACGCTCAAAAGCACGTGCGGTTTTTTGCGCATTGAGCGCATTGCCATGACCGGTATCGGCATCGGCAATTAGCGGGATAGTGGTGACTTCAACCATGCTCTCTAGGCGTTTGACGATTTCATCAAGGCCCATTAACCCCAAATCGGGAATGCCTAAGCTGCGTGCAATGCCACCACCGGTGGCATAAACCGCTGGAAAACCTGCCTGCTCGACGAGTCGGGCGGATAGGCCATCAAACGCACCCGGTGCGATAACCGGCGGGTGGTTGGCAATTAGGTCACGAAGCGCGCGCGCGGCAGTGGTCATAGTCAATCTCCTTATATTGGCCAAGCAGATTGTGACGCAACTTGCCGTGGCGTGCGAGTCGGTGATTAAAGCGAGCGCTGATTCACTCGGGCAGAGACTGCTTCGACGGTTTCGACGCGCTCGGAGTAGCGATCGACCAAATAATCCCGACAACCCCGGGTCATTTCGGTGAACTTCATAAGCTCTTCCATGACATCAACAATGCGGTTGTAGTACGGCGAGGGTTTCATGCGGTTATCGTCATCAAACTCAAGGTAGGCTTTGGGCACCGAGGATTGATTAGGAATGGTGATTAGCCGCATCCAGCGGCCCAAAATGCGTAGTTGATTAACGGCGTTAAAGCTCTGCGAGCCCCCGTTAACCTGCATGAGCGCTAGGGTTTTGCCTTGGGTTGGTCGCACGCCGCCTAAGTTCAGTGGGATCCAATCAATTTGCGCTTTCATAATGCCCGTCATCGAGCCATGGCGCTCGGGCGATGACCATACAAAGCCATCCGCCCATGTCGCTAGCTCACGCAATTCAACCACTTTGGGGTGGCTCGGCTCGTCGTCGTCGGGCAGCGGCAGACCGCTGGGGTTAAAGATGCGCGTCTGCGCGCCTAAACGACGCAAAATGCGGGCTGCCTCTTCGGCGGTGAGGCGGCTGAAAGCGCGCTCTCGCAGCGAGCCATAAAGCAATAAAATCTTGGCCGGCGGTCGATTGGGTTGAACGCCCAGCGCAGCACGGTCGAGCGCGGGCAAGGCATTGTCATTGAGGTTGGGTAAGTCATCGTGGCTCATGCTGGGCCTGCGGGACTGCTTGGGTTGAGTCGATCGTACCAGCGCCGAGAACTATTCACGCACTTGACTAACGCCAACATAATAGGCACCTCGACTAATACGCCGACCACGGTGGCTAAGGCGGCCCCTGAGTTAAGACCAAATAAGCTAATCGCCACAGCGACCGCTAGTTCAAAAAAGTTGGACGTGCCAATGAGCGCGGCGGGCGCGCCAATACTAACCGGGACACGCCAAGCCCGAGCCCACCCATAGGCGATCGCAAATATCCCCACACTTTGAATAATCAATGGGATGGCAATTAAGCCAATGACTAGGGGTTGGTTGAGGATCCGCTCGCCTTGAAAGGCAAATAAGATGAGCACCGTGGCGATTAACCCAATGACCGTTGTGGGTTTAATACGGGCGGTAAACGCATCAACCTTGGCTTGGCCGCCGCGCGCGTACACAGCGCGCCGGGTGATAACGCCGGCGATGAGCGGAATGAGCACATACAGGCCAACCGATAGCAGGAGGGTTTGCCATGGCACGATCACCTCAGCGACACCCAGTAAGAAGGCCACCAACGGGGCAAACGCAAACAGCATAATTAAATCGTTAATCGCTACTTGCACGAGCGTGTAGGTGGCATCGCCCTCGGTGAGTTGGCTCCACACAAATACCATAGCGGTGCAGGGCGCTGCGCCGAGCAAGATCATGCCCGCGATATACGCTTTGGCATCATCGGGCGGCACCAGCCCGGCAAACACGCCGTTAAAAAACAGCACCGCAAGACCTGCCATGGTGAACGGCTTCACCAACCAGTTAATGACCAGTGTAATGGTGAGGCCTTTGGGCTTGTCGCCGGCATGCTTCAGCGAGCTGAAGTCGACGTTAATCATCATGGGATAGACCATCGCCCAAATCAGCACAGCCACCACGAAGTTAACATTGGCAATCTCAAGCGCGCTTAGCCATTGAAATACACCAGGGAAAAACTTGCCAAGCGCAATGCCGGCGATCAGCGCGAGCGCTACCCAAACACTGAGATAGCGCTCAAACACGCCCATGACATCACCGGTTGCGCGTTTAGCGGTGATCTCGCATTGCGCACTCATGATTCACATCCGCTGCGGTTTTTAGCAATCGCCCGGCGCACCCGCTCAATGTCTTGCGCGAACGGTGCCTCGGTTATCAGCCCCGCTGCGGCATGGCTGATCGTCGCACTAGCCCAAGCCGGTAGCGCGGGGTTTAATCGGTAGTGCACCCACTGCCCGCTTCGACGCGTTTCAACTAAACCGCCGTCGCGCAATGTAGCCAGATGGCGCGACATTTTCGGTTGGCTGACCGCAAGCGTTGCTGTGAGCTCGCAAACGCACAGTTCGCCACAGCGCTCCAGCAGCAAAAGGGTACGCAGACGGGTTTCGTCGGCGAGCAGTCGAAAGACGCTGGCGGCATTAATAGCCGGTATTTCGGGGTTTGCCACCGCTTGCATTACTCAGCCTCCGGTTGGCTTTTGCCAATCGCATCGAGTTCGTTTTTAAGTTTAAGTCGATCGAGTGAGGCGATTGGCAGGTTGGTCAATAGGCCAATGCGGCTGCGCAAGGCAATAAAGGTGTCGCGAAAGGCACGTTGTTTTTGCTCATCGCTGCCCTCAACGGCAGCCGGGTCGGGCAACCCCCAGTGCGCGGTCATGGGTTGGCCTGGCCAAATCGGGCAAGGTTCTGAAGCGGCTTGGTCGCAAACAGTAAAAACAAAGTCGAGCTGCGGGGCATCAGGCCCTGAGAAAACTTCCCAGTTTTTGCTGTGCAGGCCTTGAGTGGGCAGTTTCATTTGTTCAAGCAGTTGCAGCGCAAACGGGTTGACCTCGCCGGCGGGAAAACTGCCGGCGCTATAGCCGGTGAAGGTCTTGCCGCCGGTGTGATTAACAATGGCCTCGGCTAGGATGCTGCGCGCTGAGTTGCCTGTGCAAAGAAATAAAACGTTGTAGTGCGGCATTACGATGTTGCTCGTTTAGCAAACGTTGCCACAGTATATACGCTAATTCATATATATGATGTTACAGATATATGAACCCTAATTTTAAAACGGTCATGGTCATCTGGATCAGTCGACTAACCACGCCCGAGATAGGGCATTTTCGTGGCCATTACCGTCATAAACTGCACATTGGCCTCGAGCGGTAGGCCGACGATGTAGCGCACCGCATTAGCCACATGGGCAACATCGATTACCGGCTCACGCATGATGCTGCCGTCAGGCTGAGGAATGCCCGCTTGCATGGGGGCGGTCATGGGCGTTTCGGCATTGCCGATATCGATTTGGCTGCAGGCAATGTCATGGGCTCGGCCATCGAGTGTGATCGATTTAGTTAGCCCAGTGATGGCGTGTTTTGACGTGGTGTAGGCCACCGAGTTAACCCGCGGTGCATGCGCAGAAATCGAGCCATTATTGATAATGCGCCCGCCGTTGGGGGTTTGCTCGCGCATTAACCCAAAAGCTCCACGCGCCATTAAAAATGCCCCGTCGACGTTAACACTGAGCACTCGGCGCCAGTCTTCCCAGCTCACATCAGCCATAGCCGTTGACGCCATAAAGGCCCCGGCGTTGTTAAACAGCACATCCAATCGGCCGGCGATTTCGGCCACCCGAGCGTAGACGCTATCAACGGCCGCCGGGTCAGAGACATCGGCCGCGATAGGGACCGCTTGATCCGGGAACTGCGCGGCAATCTCTTCAAGCGGCTCAAGTCGGCGAGCGACCAAGGCAACGATATGGCCATCGGCGAGCATGGCCTCAGCTACGCCTCGACCGATCCCCTGGCTAGCGCCAGTGACCAAGATGACTTTTTGTTGCGTGTGCATCGCTACTGTCTCCATTTAAATTGTTGTCCAAGGCTACCGCA
>CAJXMZ010000050.1 GCA_913056315.1 uncultured Ectothiorhodospiraceae bacterium | reverse complement strand
CGGATGTTGCTGCCACGGCCGCCGGCCACCAATGAGGATGATGACCCTGACCCACGCGCTGAGCTTATTCGGCGGTTGCAGGCTTACGAACAGTTTAAAGAGGCCGGTCAGCAAATTGACCGCTTGCCGCGCGTGGCGCGGGATATCTTTCCAGCTGCCGCCGCTGGCCCACCCGTGCCATTGGTTGAGCGTGCCCCTGAGGTGGCGATGAGTGAGCTGCTCGCTGCTTTCGCCGGCGTGCTCGAGCGTGCTGAGATGTTTACCCACCATCAAATACAGCGCGAAGCGCTATCGGTGCGCGAGCGCATGAGCGAAACGCTTGAGCACCTGAATGATCAGCAATTCGTCACGCTGGATGATTTGCTTCGGCCTGAAGAAGGCCGTGCCGGTGTGGTAGTGACATTTCTAGCAATCCTTGAATTATTAAAAGCTGCATTAATCGAGTTGGTGCAGGCCGAGCCGTTTGCGCCTTTGTACCTGCGCAGCGGTGGTTTAATGACAACGGCGGAGCCTGTGACATGAGCCAACCCGCGCCAGAGATTATTCTTGAAGCCGCATTACTCGCTGCGGGTGAGCCACTGTCAGTTGACCAACTGCGGGGGTTGTTTAGCGAAGACGCCCCGCCGCCTGCAGCGGAAATTGAGCAGGCGCTGCAGCGTCTTAGCCAGACACTTAATCACCGCGGAATTGAACTCAAGCAGGTGGCCAGCGGCTATCGGCTGCAAGTCCCCGAGGCCCTAGCGCCATGGGTGTCGCGACTGTGGGAAGAAAAGCCCACACGGTATTCACGAGCAATCCTTGAGACGCTATCGATTATTGCGTATCGGCAGCCCATTACCCGCAGCGAAATTGAAGAAATTCGTGGTGTGAGTCTTGGCAGCAATATTATGCGCACCCTGCAAGAGCGAGGCTGGATTCGCGTGGCTGGTCATCGCGATGCGCCAGGGCGCCCAGCGGTGTTTGCCACGACTCGGGCATTTCTTGATTATTTCAACCTAGCCAGCCTCAGCGATTTGCCCTCGCTGCTAGAGCTGGGCGACCCCGGCCCTGATCACCCTGAATTAGATTTGGAGATTCCGCATCCATCATGACCTCTGAGAAGTTACAAAAAGTCCTCGCTCGGGCCGGTTTAGGCTCGCGGCGTGAGATGGAGCGACGCATCGAAGCCGGTGAAGTTGAAGTCGACGGACGTCGCGCTCAGTTGGGCGACCGGGTGGAGGGTGATGCACGCATTAAAGTGGCGGGTCGTCCGGTTACCCAAGCCGCTTTAGAGCCCTCGCCACGGCGGGTCATTGCCTATCACAAACCGCTGGGTGAGCTGGTCACTCGGCATGACCCGGAAGGCCGCAAAACCGTCTTTACGCGGCTACCGCGCATTCAAGGGGCCCGCTGGATCGCGGTGGGTCGACTGGATATCAACACCTCGGGGTTGTTGCTGCTCACCACCGATGGCGAATTGGCGAATCGTTTGATGCACCCGCGTTATCAACTGCGACGCGACTATGCGGTGCGCATCTATGGCCGCTTAGATGAGACCTTAATTCAAGCGCTGACCAGCGGCGTTGACTTGGATGATGGGCTGGCGCGGTTCGAGTCGGTGACGACCCTAGATGCCGGCCGGGCAGCCAATGAGTGGTATCGAGTGCGACTGCGCGAGGGCCGTAACCGTTTGGTGCGGCGCCTTTTTGAAGCCCACTCTTTGCAGGTGAGTCGGTTAATGCGGGTGCAGTATGGCCCGGTTGAGCTGCCGGCGGGCATGCGCGAAGGCCATTTTGACGATTTAACTCGCAGTCAGGTGCGTCGCTTGGCCGAAGCCGTTGATCTTGATCCCGGCCCAAGGCGGCCAAGCCAGGCGGATGAGCCAAAACGCAACTTACGCCGAACGGGTCGGCGTTAGCGAATCCCCTGGTTGGGGTCGGGCTTCGGCAATCAGCGCTTGTAGGTGCCGATTAGGCGGTTCATGCCAATGACATGCGGCTCAACTTGGTCCAAAAACTGCCACAGCGTTAACCCCGGCTCGAGGTTGAGTGCCTGGTCGAGTGCCAGAACCCAATAGTAGTAATGATGAATGCCATGATCGACCGGTGGCATGGGGCCGCCGTAGGTTTGTTTGCCAAAATCCGTCACCCCGTGGGTATAGGCTTCGCTGCCTTCTTCTAGCGCGTCGACATCACTGGGGATGTTGTAATAAACCCAGTGTGCAAATCCATAACTGCCTGGGCTAATGAGCGGGGCGTCGGGATCGTGGCAGATAACGGCAAACCCTTGTGTGCCCTCGGGTGCGCCGACCCAATGAATGGGTGGTGCGATGTCTTCACCCTCGCCGGTATAACGGGTTGGAACTTCCTCGTGGTTTCCAAATGCGTTGCTTCTAACTTGCATCGACGATAGGGCAAATCCCATTCAATTCTCCGGTCGTTGTTCTACGGCAAACATGCTTGCATTGGCGTTGGCCCATTCGCAAACCTGTCGAGCTAGGTGATAGATACCCGATAACTTGCACCGTTGTCGAGTTTATCTTGCCGATTGAGTAGGCGAACCACCGCGCTCGCCGCGTGTTCTGGATCGGGCACTTCGTCAGCCATTTCGCCGGCGTAGGCCGCTCGTCTAAGCGCGGTGCGCATTGGACCGGTATCGACACTACACGTTGATACCGGGTGATGGGTAGAGTATTCGGCAGCAAGGGTATGCATCAATCCCTCGACCGCCCACTTGCTTACCGCATAAGCGCCCATGGCTGATTGGCCTTCGCGACCACAGCGATCACTCATAAAGATGATGCGCCCCGCACTGTGGCGCAATAACCCGAGCATGGCTTGGGTGAGCAAAAACGCCGCATTAACGTTGATGTGCACGGTCTCTAACCAAGTTTGCGGATCGTACAACTGCAGCGGTGCGGGCTTACCCACTTGGGCGGCGCCATGAACAAGCACATCAAGTCCACCCAGGCTGTGTTCTAGGCGTTCGGCTAGTTCGAGGTAATCATCGGGTGAGGCGCCCATTAAATCCAGCGGGTATAGCCCGGGTTGTTGGCCGAGCGCTGTTTCGATGCGGTCATGCAGTGCTTCGAGTGCGGGCAAATCCTTATCCAGCAGGATCACCTCGGCACCCGCGCTCGCTGCTTGTATTGCCAATTCGCTGCCCAATCCGCCGGCGGCCCCGGTAATCAGGACACGCTGGTTCGCTAAGCTTTGCGCTGCAAGCGTTGGCTGGCTAGCCAGTAAGACAGGGTCGGTCATTGGAGTCACTCCGCGGGCGCTGGTTGGATGCGTTGTGGCCGTTTGGCCGTGCGCCAGCCAAGCCAGAGTTTACGCAAGGGCGTGAGGTGGTGGTGTTGTTGCAATACCGGATAGCCATCATTCGCCAGCGTTTTTAACAGCGCCCGGTATAGCACCGCCAGCACCAGCCCATAGGTTTGGCTGGGTCTTGCTGAGGTGCTTAGCTGTTGAATGGCGCTGTTGAGAAATTGCTCGGCGCGTCGGCCTTGACGCTCGAGTAACTGGGTACGCGCGGCGTGCTGATCGTCATTGGCCAGCGTCTCCATCGATAGGCCGGCTGCCCGCATTTCATCTTCGGGTATATACAGCCGTCCCGCCTGCGTATCGCGGCGTAGATGCCGAAGCATGCGGGTGAGCTCTAAGCCCATCGATAAATCATGCGCAAAGGGGGCGGCGTCTATGCCTTGGGCACCGGTGATGCGCCAAGCCATGTCAGCAATTGCTCCACCTGCGCGGTGGCAATATAAAGTCAGTTCGCGCAACGTCGGGTAGCGACCGTATTCTAAATCCATGCGCGCCGCTTCAATGACCTCAGTGAGGCCTTGGGTGTCGAGTTGGTGTTCGCTGATCACCGGCGCGAGGGCTTGGGTGATCGGGTGACGCGGCTCGCCGCGTTGCAGGCGATCGAGCTCTTCTTGCCACCAATTAAGCTTAACCGCACCAATGCCGGCTTCGCTGACACTGCGCGGAATAGCAAGAATTTCAGCACGGTAGGCGGCTAGCGCGGCTAGACCGGGGCGTTGCTGCGCGGGCGCAAATAATAGCGCGTAGTAAAGGCTAGAGCCCTCCGGCGCGGCTTGCCGTTGATAGTCGTTGGCCGCTGCCACCGCTAAACCGCGACCGATTGAGTGGCGGTTATTGCGCTGGGTTCGAGCCAGCGTAAAACCTCAAGCGGATGACTAATAATGCCGTCAGCGCCCCAGCGCTCCACCCGATCGTCCCCCGAGACGTAGCCATAGATGGCAGCCAAGGTCAGGGTGCCGGCTTGTCGGCCAGCGATGATATCGCGCTGCGCATCACCTACCGTCACGCAGGCATGGGCGGGTAAGGCCAGTCGACGGCAGCCTTCAATAATTTGATGTGGATGGGGTTTGCGTCGCGCCATGTCATCACCGGTAACCACGCAGTCGGGCCGCTCATCATAGCCCAGCGCGGCGACCAGCGGTCGGGTTAGCCAGCCAGGTTTGTTGGTCACGATCCCCCAAGGAATGTTTCGCGCTTCTAGCGTGTGGAGTAACGCTTCCATTCCCTCGTAAGGTTGCGTGCGCAGGCTAAGCCGTTCGCGATATAAATCCAAAAAGCGCAGCCGCAGCGGCTCGAATCGGTTATCAGCTGGCGTTAGGTTAAAGGCGCGCGCGATCATCGGCGCGCTACCATGACCGACCGAAGCGGCAAACTCGGCATCGGCCAAAGCAGCCAGGCCTTGTTCGGCGCGCAGAGCGTTGAGGCTATCGATTAGATCGGGGGCTGTGTCGAATAGCGTGCCATCCAGATCGAGCAACACACCGCGGGCCAGTGGCAGGGCGCTCATGAGGCCTCCGGGCGCCGCGCATGCAACAAGTAATTCACCCGAATGTCATCGCTGAGCGAATACCGCGCACGTATCGGGTTGTATTCAAGCCCGCTCATCGCTTGGGTGACTAAACCCGCCTGACGAGTCCATCCGGCAAGCTCCGCTGGGCGAATAAAAGCCCGGGCATCGTGGGTGCCTTTGGGCAGCAAACGTAAAATATGCTCCGCCCCCACAATGGCAAACAACCACGCGCGTGGGTTGCGATTAATGGTTGAGAAAAAGACCGATCCGCCGGGGCGAACTAGTTGGGCGCAAGCGCGCACCACCGACTGGGGGTCGGGGACGTGTTCCAGCAGCTCTAGGCAGGTCACCACGTCAAATTCGCCGGCATGCTCAGCGGCCAATGTTTCAACGGCGACTTCTTGGTAATCCACCCTCACCCCGGTCTCTAGCGCATGGAGTCGGGCGACTTCGAGGCTTTGCGAGGCGAGGTCGATGCCGATCACCTCAGCGCCACGCTCTGCTAGGGCTTCAGACAAAATACCCCCGCCACAACCGACATCCACAATGCGTTGGTTGTGCAGTGACCCAAACTGGCGCTCGATATACTCAACGCGCAAGGGGTTGATGGCATGCAACGGCCCGAATGGGCCGGCAGGATCCCACCAAGTACTGGCGTTATTTTCAAATTTGGCGATTTCGCTGGAGTGGGCGTTATGGCCGTTCATCGCCGAGTGCTATCCGTCTAGCAGCCAAGATGACAAAAAGGTTAACACGCAAGTTACGACAATGGGGGTTTGCCCGCGGTGAATATGTCAAACTATACGATTATCTACCGTGGGTGCGATTGGCCGCTCACGCTCAACTTGGAGAGTTGACCCATGAAAATAGCCCCCCTTGGATTCGCCCTTGCCACCGCGATGGCCAGTGGCGTTGCTGCTGCAAACAACCCGCAGGTGGTGTTTGAAACCAGCGCCGGCGATGTGCGCCTTGCGCTCTATGCCGAGCAAGCGCCCATTAGTGTTGAGAACTTCTTGGCCTACGTTGACGATGGTTTTTATGAGGGCACGATTTTTCATCGGGTCATCCCAGGGTTTGTCATTCAGGGCGGTGGCTTTGATGCCGACATGAACCAGCTGCCAACGCGTGATCCGATTGTTAACGAGGCCGACAATGGGGTTAAAAACTCGCGTGGAACGCTATCGATGGCCCGCACGCAAGTCCGTGACAGTGCGACATCGCAGTTTTTCGTTAACTTAGCGGATAACGCCTTCCTCGATCATGGTGAACGCGATTTTGGTTACGCAGTCTTTGCCGAAGTCACCGAAGGCATGGACGTGGTTGATCGCATTGCAGCCGGCGAGACCGGACGTCGCAACGGCATGGCCGATGTGCCAGTTGAGCCGGTCGTCGTGCGTCGAGCCTATCGGGTTGAAGCGCCAGAGTGAGTCCATCGATAGCACGGTGCCGCTTGCCCGGTAGCGTGCTATAATATTGGCTTAATTTGTGAATTAGCACTGCCAGGCGAGAACGCTTAGATGTCCAGCGTCGCGAGGGAAATCCTACCGGTCAATTTAGAAGACGAAATGCGTCAGTCCTACTTGGACTACGCAATGAGCGTCATCGTTGGGCGCGCTTTGCCCGACGTTCGAGATGGCCTAAAACCTGTTCACCGTCGAGTCCTCTACGCGATGCGGGAGCTGGGCAACGACTGGAATAAACCTTATAAAAAGTCTGCCCGTGTCGTCGGTGACGTCATCGGTAAGTATCACCCGCATGGGGATACCGCTGTGTACGACACCATCGTGCGCATGGCGCAAGATTTCTCAATGCGCTATTTGCTTGTCGACGGCCAAGGTAATTTTGGCTCGATTGACGGTGATAACGCCGCGGCGATGCGCTACACCGAAGTGCGCATGGCACGCATGTCGCATGACTTGCTTGCCGATATCGAAAAAGAAACCGTCGATTTTGCCGATAACTATGATGGTTCTGAGAGCGAGCCGCAGGTTCTGCCCACGCGGGTTCCCAACTTTTTGATTAACGGCGGCGCGGGTATTGCGGTGGGTATGGCCACCAATGTGCCGCCGCATAACCTGCGTGAAGTGATCGCCGCCTGTATTGCGCTCATCGACGACGATAGTCTCGATATCGAAGCGCTGATGGATTATATCCCGGGCCCCGACTTACCCACGCGCGGCATCATTAACGGGGTTGAGGGTATTCGCGAGGCTTATCGCACTGGCCGTGGACGCATGGTTATGCGGGCGCGGTGCCACTTTGAGCACGACGAGCGTAACGGCAAAGCCAGTATCATCGTTGATGAGCTACCGTATCAGGTCAACAAAGCGCGGCTACTTGAGAAGATTGCCGAGCTCGTCAAGGAAAAGCGCCTCGAGGGTATTACCGAGCTGCGTGATGAGTCCGACAAAGACGGCATCCGCATGGTTATCGAGTTGCGCCGGGGCGAAGTCCCTGAGGTCATTCTGAATAATCTCTACCAAACCACACAGCTGCAAACGGTGTTTGGTATCAACATGGTCGCGCTGCATGAAGGCCAGCCGCGGCAGCATAATCTGAAAGATATTCTCGAAGCATTTATTAGCCATCGTCGCGAAGTGGTCACTCGGCGAACGGTCTATGAGCTGCGTAAAGCACGGGATCGTGCCCATGTCCTCGAAGGCTTAGCGGTCGCGCTGGCTAATATCGATGAAGTCATTGCACTCATTAAGGCCTCGCCAACCTCGGCCGATGCCAAGGCCGCGTTGATCTCGCGCGACTGGGCGGCCGGTGTGGTGAGTGACATGCTCTCGCGCACCGGGGCGGAGTCATCACGGCCTGAGTCACTTGGTGCCGATGTTGGCTTGATTGGCAACGCGTATCGGCTGACTGAATCGCAAGCCCAGGCGATTTTGGATTTGCGCTTGCACCGGTTAACCGGGCTTGAGCAAGACCGAATCGTTGACGAATATCGCGATATTTTGAGCACCATTGCCGAGCTGCTCGAGATCTTGGGTAGCAGCGAGCGGCTAATGGCGGTGATTCGCGAGGAGCTCGAAGAGATTCAGTCGCGCTACGGCGATGACCGGCGCTCTGAGATCCTAGAGCACCGGCTTGACCTGACAATGGAAGATCTCATTCCGCCGCAGGATGTTGTGGTGACGCTGTCACACAGCGGCTATGCCAAATCGCAACCCGTTGATGCCTATCAGGCGCAGCATCGAGGCGGTAAAGGCAAAGCGGCAACGAGCATGCGCGATGAGGATTTTGTCGACAAGCTCTGGGTGGCCAATACGCACGATACGCTGCTGTGCTTTTCCAGCCGTGGCAAATGCTACTGGTTGAAAGTCTATGAGCTGCCGCATGGCAGTCGGGGCGCGCGCGGAAAACCAATCGTTAATCTCTTGCCGCTGGAAGAGAATGAACGCATTAACGCAGTGTTACCGGTCAGCGAGTTTGATAGTGATCATTTCGTCTTCATGGCCACGCGTCATGGCACGGTCAAAAAGACACCGCTGTCGGATTTCTCGCGCCCACGCTCCACCGGGATTATTGCCCTGGGACTGGGTGAGGGGGATGCGTTGGTCAACGTCGGCGTGACCGATGGCCAACGCGACATCATGCTCGTTACCAGCGCTGGTAAGGCCATTCGCTTTGAAGAAACCCAAGTTCGCGCCATGGGCCGAACCGCCGCCGGTGTTCGCGGCGTACGCTTGGCCGCTGAGCAAACGGTCATACAGTGCCTGATCTTAGGCGAGGGTAATGTCTTAACCGTGACCGAAAATGGTTACGGTAAAGCCACGCCGGTAGCGGATTATCCATTGCGTGGTCGCGGCGGCATGGGTGTGATTGGTATTCAAAGCTCTGAGCGCAACGGGGCCGTGGTTGGGGCCACCCAAGTCAGTGAAGATGATGAGGTCATGCTCATTACCAATGGTGGAACCTTGGTCCGCACGCGGGCGGCGGAGATTTCGGTGTTGGGCCGTAACACGCAAGGTGTGCGCTTGATTCGATTGTCCTCAGGCGAGCACTTGGTTGGCTTGGCCCGCGTGGAAGCGCTAGAAGATGAGCACGCCGACACGGCGGACGAGGGCAGCGCTGACGACGCCGACGCCTAATCTTCGCGCATTAAATTTGTAAAAATCTGGAGCGCAGAATGTCGCGTATTTATAACTTCAGCGCGGGACCGGCGGTATTGCCGGAGCCCGTTCTCGAGCAAGCCGCCGAGGAAATGCTGGATTGGCGTGGGACCGGAATGTCGGTCATGGAAATGAGCCATCGGGGCAAAGCCTTTGTCTCGATCGCTGAGCAAGCGCAGGCCGATTTAAAAGAGTTGCTCAATGTGCCGGATGGCTACCAAGTGCTCTTTTTGCAAGGCGGTGCCACCGCCCAGTTTGCTGCCGTTCCCCTGAACTTACTGGGAGACCATGCCAGCGCGGACTATGTGAATACGGGCAGCTGGTCGAAAAAGGCCATCGCCGAGGCGCGCCAGTACGGTGCGGTGAACGTGGTCGCCGAGGGCGCACAAACCGATCCCATGGGCATCCCGCCACAGTCGCAATGGCAGACCGACCCCAACGCGGCCTATTTGCACTATTGCGCGAACGAAACCATCACCGGGGTGGAGTTTTTAGACATTCCCGATAGCCAAGGCGTACCGCTTGTTAGCGATATGTCATCAACGTTTTTATCGCGCCCGATTGATGTCTCTCAGTTTGGCGTTATTTACGCTGGCGCCCAGAAAAATTTCGGCCCAGCCGGCCTAACGGTAGTGATTGTGCGTGACGATTTGCTCTCGCGTGCCAGCGCGCAGACGCCATCGGTATGGCATTACCAAGCGCAAAGCAAAGCGGATTCGATGCTTAACACGCCAGCGACCTATAGCTGGTACATCGCCGGTTTGGTATTTCAGTGGTTAAAACGCGAGGGCGGGCTTGAGGCTATGGCCAAGCGTAATGCGCGCAAAGCCGCCAAGTTATATGCAGCCATTGATCAATCTGACTTCTACCGTAATCCAGTCGAGCCTAGCGCGCGCTCGTGGATGAATGTGCCCTTCGTGCTTGCCGATGACCAACTCGATAGCGCCTTTCTAAAAGCCGCTTCTGAAGCGGGCTTAGAAACGCTCAAAGGGCATCGTTCAGTGGGTGGAATGCGCGCGAGTATCTATAACGCGATGCCTGAATCGGGTGTCGACGCCTTGATTGAATTCATGGCGGACTTTGAAAAGCAAAATGGCTAAAAGACTCAATGTTTAAAATTTTAACGCTGAATAATATTTCGCCAAAAGGCCTTGATCGGCTGCCGCGCGAGACGTTTGAAATTGCCTCAGAGCTCAAACACCCCGATGCGGTGTTGCTGCGCTCAGAAAAACTGCATGACTGGCCTGTGCCCGATAGCCTGTTGGCGGTAGGCCGCGCTGGCGCTGGGGTTAATAATATCCCGGTGGATGCCATGAGCAAGCGCGGTATTCCGGTGTTTAATGCCCCGGGTGCCAATGCCAACGCCGTTAAAGAGCTGGTGCTTGCCGGTATCTTTCTGGCCGCGCGCAACATCTGCCCGGCGTGGGCGTTTGCAAACTCGCTCGACGGCAGTGATGCCGAAATGAATAAGCGCGCAGAAGCTGAGAAAAAGCGTTTTACCGGCTTTGAGCTGCCTGGACGCACCCTTGGGGTGGTCGGGTTGGGGGCGATTGGTGTTAATGTCGCCAACGCCGCCGCCGCGCTGGGTATGCATGTCATTGGCTATGACCCGCAAATCACGGTGCGCAGTGCGTGGAATTTAGAAGCCGGCGTGCGCCGCGCGCACAGCGTGGACGAGGTGTTGGCCGCGGCGGATGTCGTGACTTTGCATGTGCCCGAAACCGACGATACGCGCGGGTTGATTAATGGTGCACGGCTGGCCGCCAGCCGTGAAGGCCAAGTGTTGTTAAATTTTGCACGCGCGGGCATCGTCGATGACGAAGCGATTATTAAAGCGCTCGATAATGGTCGACTGCGTAGCTATGTTTGCGATTTCCCGTCAAACGCGCTCGGTTCGCATGCGTCGGTCGTGGCGCTACCGCATATCGGCGCTTCGACGCATGAAGCACAAGAGAACTGCGCCATTATGGCCGCCGATCAAGTGCGCGATTTCTTGCTGACCGGCAATATTGTGAACTCGGTAAACTTCCCGGAGCTTATTTTGCCGCGCAACGCCAGTGGCGACCGGGTAACGGTGGCCAATGCCAATGTGCCCAATATGTTGGGGCAAATTTCCTCGACACTGGCCGATGCGGGGCTCAATATCGCGGATATGTATAACAAATCACGCGGCGATATTGCTTATAGTGTGGTTGATATTGATGGCAAAATTCCGGCCGAGGCGCTCTCGCGGTTGCAACAGACCGACGGAGTGCTGGCGGTGCGGGTGATTGAGTAGCCATTAAGGGGGCGCATGCGTGAGTGAAGAATCGCTAAAAGCCATTCGCGATCGTATTGATTCGATTGATGATGCGCTACTGCGGTTAATGAACGAGCGCGCCGAGGCAGCTGCTGAGGTCGCCGCAGCCAAACAGGCTATGGGCGAGGTGGGTGATTTCTATCGACCCGCCCGCGAGGTCGAGGTACTGCGCCGGGTGCGTGATGCCAACACCGGCCCGCTTGCTGATGCCGATGTGACGCGATTATTTCGCGAAGTCATGTCGGCCTGTCTTGCCCTGCAACGGCCGTTGCGGGTGGCGTTTTTAGGCCCCGAGGGTACATTCACTCAAGAGGCGGCCTTAAAACACTTTGGTCATGCCATTCGCAGTCTCGCGCTTGATGGCATTGATGGGGTGTTTCGTGAAGTCGAAGCCGGTGGGGCCGAATATGGCGTCGTACCGGTCGAAAATTCAACCGAAGGCATGGTTACGCACACCCTAGATCGTTTGCTCTCCTCGCCGTTGCAAATCGTGGGCGAGGTCGAATTGCCCATTGTGCAAAATCTTGCCAGTCAGTGTGACGACTTAAGCGCCATTGAGACGGTTTATTCACACCAACAGGGTCTTGCGCAGTGTCGTGCATAGCTGGATCGGCAGGTGCC
>CAJXMZ010000049.1 GCA_913056315.1 uncultured Ectothiorhodospiraceae bacterium | reverse complement strand
GTACCATTAATTGAAATGCCTGGCTGCGCTTCAAGTGCCTGCTGAACCGTTGCATAGCCGCGATCTTCGATATCTTTACGTGTAATTATGGTGCTGGAACGTCCAAACTCATCAGCCGCTACCGGTGAAATACCACCAACGACGATAACCGGTTCCATTTGAGTGACTTGCGAGTTTTGCGCGAACGCGTTTGTTGACACACTGACGGCGATCGCCAGCGCGGTGTTGGATAATGCCCTGTTCATTGTTTTGAGGCCTTTTTTCTTCTGGCGGGATAGCTCCCACCGACAGACACACGTGGTCTGCGAAGGCCCTCATCGGACAGCCCACCGCAGACCGGCGACTGTCACCTCTGCGGAATGCCGCTTCCCTGGCGCGCCCCGCACCGGAAATGGGTGATCACATCGGCAGGTCTCCTGGCTCGCGGGTCATCGCTTGGCTCCGCCTTCCCATCGCTTACACGACAGTGGCATTCAGGAGCTTCGCTCACCGCTTACAGTTGCGGGGGCAGCCGCAGCCTTGATGGCTTCCGCGATCGAAAACCTATCTCACTGCGTTCCCTTTCAATCCAGTGCCTTGGCACCAGAACCGAAGCAAATTTAGTTTGCCCGCTATCCCCTCAGGCTTCAAGTTTGTTCAAAATCAAATCAAAAACATCGTGCCCCTTACGCACGCCCCGGCGCTCGAAGCGGGTAGGCGGGCGCTCGCCGGCATTCGGGGCAAAACCGCCGTGCCCGTTGACTAGTCTCGGCTCAGCGCTGCTCAGTTCCAGCATCCACTCAGCGTATTCCGCCCAATCGGTTGCCATGTGCAAAAATCCATCCGCAGCCAATCGATCGGCCACCGTGGCAAGCCACTCGGCCTGCACCATGCGGCGTTTATGATGGCGTTTTTTAGGCCACGGATCGGGAAAGAAGAGCTGCAAACCAGCCAGTGCGCCGGCGGGAATAGCCTCTCGCAATAGATCGCTTGCATCACCAAGCAACACTTTTAGATTGGTGAGGCCTTGGGTTTCGATTTGCCGCAGCAGCTGTCCGGTGCCTGCGCGATAGACTTCAACGCCTAGGTAGTTACGCTGCGGATGCGCGCTTGCCATTTGCGCTAGCGCCTCGCCGTCGCCAAAACCAATATCGAGCACCAGTGGGGCAGGCCGGTCAAATAAGGTGTCAATACGCAACGGCTCGCCGGATTGCCAACTTACGCCCCAAGTGGGGTAGAGCCGATCCAAGGCACGTTGCTGACCGTTGGTTAAGCGGCCCTCCCGACGCACAAAACTGCGAATGCGCCGGGGCTGAGGCTCGTTCACGACCCGCTTTGCCAGAAGGTACCTTCGAGCGGCGAACTGGCCGACGCGAACCGGCGCCTTGGCATACGCCCGGCCAAAAAGGCCTCGCGACCAGCTTCAATCCCCTTGCGCATCGCCGATGCCATGAGCACCGGATTCTTCGCCGCAGCAATAGCGGTGTTCATCAGCACGCCATCACAGCCAAGCTCCATGGCAACCGCTGCATCCGAGGCCGTACCCACACCGGCATCAACAATAATGGGCACGTTGGCATTCTCAATAATCGTCATGAGGTTATAGTGATTTTGCACCCCTAGCCCCGACCCAATGGGCGAGGCCAGCGGCATGACCGCAACACAACCCATTTGCTCGAGACGCTGTGCGGCAATCGGGTCATCGCTGGTGTACACCATCACCTCAAACCCGTCATTAATCAGCTGCTCAGCCGCCTCTAGCGTGGCCGGCACGTCCGGATAGAGCGTTTTTTCATCTCCCAGCACTTCGAGCTTAACCAAGGTATGCCCATTGAGTAACTCGCGCGCTAGCCGACACACCCGCACGGCATCGGCTGCGGTGTAGCAACCGGCGGTGTTAGGCAAAATCGTAAACTCATCGGGCGGAATCACATCGAGGAGGTTCTCCTCATCAGCATTTTGCCCAATATTGGTGCGCCGAATCGCGACGGTCACAATTTCAGCGCCACTGGCGCGAATCGCCTCACCGGTCTGCGCCATGTCCTGATATTTGCCTGTCCCCACCAGCAAGCGCGACTGAAAGTCTCGGCCCGCAATGGTTAATAGGTCCTGCTTGCTCATAAGCTACTCGCTTTCAATCAGCCACCCCCAATGGCACGAATAATCTCCACCCGGTCACCTGACTTCAGGGCAACATGGGGATATTCGCTACGGGGAATGACATCTTGGTTGTGTTCAACGGCCACACGCTGGCCCTGCATGCCCAGCTGTTCGATTAGCTGCTCAATCGTGCTTCCGGCCACTAGCGTATGTGCTTTGCCGTTAACTTGAATGATGACGTTGGATGTCTGCAAACCCATCGCAACAGTGTAACGCAGACCGGCCGCTTAGGGCGTGGATCTTGATGTTAAGGCTTGCTCAAAGCCAACAAACCCGGATACTAAGAAAAGGCGCGTTGCGGCTGTAGCTCAATGGTAGAGCGCTGCCCTCCCAAGGCAGTGATGCCGGTTCGATCCCGGTCAGCCGCTCCATCCAATTTGCTGCTAGTTAAACCGGCTTGAGGATGACTTGATCAGTCTCAGCGCTTGCTAGGCGGTAAGGCACTGCGCTGCCGGCAAATTGTTGGATAATTCTTTGTGCTTCAGCCTGTGCCTCGCGCAGCGGGCCGTTGATAACAATGGCTTTACCCTGGTATTCCACTCGACAATTGTGCCGCATCGTCGCTGCCATGCTCTCGCCCCCAAGGCATTTGGTGCACTGCGAAAAAGCGGATTGTGACGCGCTAATGACAGAAGGTAAAGCGCCAGTTTTTTGGTTTTATCAATCGTAAATGCCAATGACTCGGGGGTTTATCAATGCATGCAAACGTCGACCTGGCTCGATACGCAGCGACGCAGCAGATTGAGCACTCACCTGAGTCCATAACTGGGCGCGTTGACCCGCCTTTAACTGCACTCGCAACCCGCCACTGGGCTGCCTAGCAAGCTCGCCAACCGTCACTGCAATGGTGTTGAGGGCACTTGAGGCCAGAGGCGGCTCTAGCAACAAAACCACATCTTGGCTGGTGAGCTGTAAGCGCACCCATGCGCCGCGCTCAAGACTCACCCCGTCAATACGCAGTCGTCCGGCATCGGTCGCCAGTGTTGCCACACCCCATTCGATATCCCGGGCTACCACACGGCCTTCCCAAATAACCATTGGCTCACCGCCATTGAGCTGCGCCCAACCCGGATGCTGAGCGGACAGACTGGCCAAATGTCCCTGCTCAGCGATAACACCGGCGTTCATCGTGAGCACTTGATCGGCCAAGGTGAGCACTTCTTCAGGGCGATGGGTGACATAGACAATCGGAATACCAAAGCGCCGAGGCAAGTCACGAATTAAGCTTAATATGTCTTGGCGTCGCGGCTGATCGAGTGCGGCTAGCGGCTCATCAAGCAGCAAAACCTCAGGGCCCGCCAGCAATGCTCGGCCAAGCGCAACACGCTGGGCCTCGCCGCCCGAGAGGACCGCCGCTGGGCGAGTTAACAGCGCAGCCAGCCCAAGCGCTGCAATGACCTCATCGCGCTCCGGGCCCTTACCGCGCCGGCGGCTCAGCGCATAATCAAGATTGTCGGCTGCGCTTAAATGCATAAAAAGCCGCGTATCCTGAAACACTAAACCCACGCCGCGGCGATGAGCGGGATAAAACACACCCGGCGCTTGCCAAGTCTGCGCTGCATGCGCAACAAAACCAGTAGCGGTTTTTTCAAGGCCGGCAAGGCAACGCAAAAGCGTGGTTTTGCCACAGCCAGACGGGCCAAATAGGGCGGTAATCCCCTCATCAATTGACGCTTTAGCCGCTAGCGTAAACCCCGGTCGCTGCAAGCGCAGATCAAAACTCAACACCGACACGCTCATCCCGACACACCCGGGCGGGCGTGCCGGTTGATTGAGTAAATAAGCACCAAGACGATAAAGGAAAAGCCTAAAAGCCCCGCGGATAAAGCGTGGGCTGCGCCGTACTCAAGCGTTTCGACATGCTCATAAATGGCAATCGCTACCACCCGAGTCTCACCTGGCAAGCTACCTCCCACCATTAACACCGCACCAAATTCGCCCAAAGTATGCGCAAATCCGAGTACCGCGGCGGTTAAAAACCCACGCCCCGCCAGCGGGCAGGCAATGCTAAAGAACGCATCAACGGGTTTGGCGCCTAGCGTTGCTGCCACTTCCATGGGGCCGGCACCCACCGCCCGAAATGCATCGCGCAATGGCTGAACAACAAAGGGCAGCGAATAAAGCACCGAGGTGATGACCAACCCGGTAAAACTAAACGTTAAGGTCTCATCGGTGACCGCCATCCATGGCCCACCAATGGGGCCTTGGGGGCCAAGTAATATGAGCATATAAAAGCCCAGCACAGTGGGCGGAAGCACTAACGGCAGCGCGACTAGCGCATCCACCGCGACCCGCCAGCGGCTATGGCTAACGGCCAACCACCACGCAAGCGGCGTGCCCAAGGCCAGCAACACCAACACCGTAACGCTTGCAAGCTGAATGCTAACCCATACGGGCATCAGGTTCATGGCTCGGCTGCTCCGGTGTCATAGCCAAACTGCTCGAGAATCGCCGTGGTTTTAGCGCTGCGCAAAAACGCTAAAAACGCCTTAGCTTCGGCAGGATTGCGGGCATTTTTTAAGCGCACAGCGTCTTGCCGAATTGGCGCATGTAGGTTTGCATCAACCATCATCCACTCACCTTGATCGGGCGCGCTAATCGCGACAAATGACGCCGCCACCAGCGCATGCGTCACATTGCCGGTCACAACATATTGAAACGCTTGTGCCACATTATGAGCGCGCACCACCACCGGCCCAAGGGCTTGCCATTGGTCGGTGGCCATCAGCGCTTGGCGAGCGGCCAATCCATAGGGCGCTAGCCGCGGGTTGGCAATTGCAAGCCGGCGCGGTGATTGTTGCGCTAAGCCGGACAAGCCCTCGGCCGGTAGTTGCGCAGCGGTTTGCGACCAAAGCACTAAACGTCCCTTGGCATACGTGAACTGACTCCCGGTCACAGCAAACCCATCAGCCATTAAACGTTGTGGGCGGGCCTGATCGGCGGCAAGAAACACATCATACGGTGCACCGTTTACTATTTGCGCATAGTGATGGCCGGTGGCACCGGGGCTGATTTGCACCGGCTCACCGCCTGTGGCGACGTAGGCTTTGACAATCGCTTCGAGCGGGGCCAAAAAGTTACTGGCCACCGCGACGCTTAGGCCAGCGGCATTGGCCGGGCCACACGCCAGCACAAATCCTACGCATAATGCCCATCGCGGCATACGCATTGCACTCCCATTCCGCCATAGCGCATGCTCTACCGCGCTGAGGTTTGGGTCAATGAATTCACTGGCAAGGAGCCACGCACATGCTACGCACGATCTTCATCCTATTGGGCTCACTAATCGCCTTTGTGGTGCTAGGGATTGCCGCATTGGTTGTGTTTGTTGACCCCAATAACTTTCGCGGGGCCATAAGCGATGCGCTAGAGACACAAACCGGCCGCAGCGTTGCCATTGACGGCTCGCTTAGCTGGCAGTTTTTTCCACGCTTGGGCATTGAGGTAGGCGCTGTAAGCATTGGCAGTGGGGCTGACTTTGGCGATACGCCGCTTATAAGCACGCAAGGTTTAAGCTTTGGCATGCAGGTTATGCCGTTATTGCGTGGTGACCTCGCCCTCGAGACGCTGCGCATTCGCGCACCGCAAATTAACCTCATCCGCCAGGCCAATGGTCAAACCAATTGGCAAACCCTTGGCGCAAGCACCAACGCTCAAACCGCCGGCGAAGGCGCATCGCCAACACCACCGACGTGGCTTGCTGGATTGAGCCTTGGCGGCATTACGCTAACCGATGGCCAAATCAGCCTAAATGACGCACTCAACAATCAACGCCTGAGCGCCGAACAAGTCGATATTGAACTATCGGCTGTGGCATTGGATAAAGCTTCAACCCTCAGAGCCGATGCCATCGTTGTTGCCGGCGAGCAGCCTCGCCCCGCGCGAATCACTGCTGAAATGACACCACGCAGCAACCGAAGCCTCGCCATTCGCGGGGCAACCATTGAGTGGGGCGATTTAGAGATTACTCAGCTCAACGCCGATATCAACCAGACCGCCCAAGGTCTGCGTGTGCAGCCACTCAACGCGCGGTTTTTTGAAGGTGCTTATCAGGGTGACGTTCGCCTAGCCACTGGCGTTGCTAACATGCCCTTGCGCTTTAATGAGTCGCTAACCGGGGTGGCAATACAACCGCTGCTCAGCGCGCTCGCTGATTTAGACAGCCTGCTTGGCACCGGCGATGTCAGCCTAACCGGACAAATGAATTTGGCAGGTCCAGCCGAGCCACTGGCAAGTCTCAATGCTGAGGGCCGTGTGAGCATTAGCGATGGGGCCATTCAGGGCATTAATATCGCGCGCATACTGCGCCAAGCCGCTGCTCGCCTCCAAGGCCAGCAACCACCGGCCACACAAGGCCCTAAGCAAACTGACTTCACCCAACTCGATGCCAAACTTGTGATTACCGATGGCGTGGCACGCACCGATGACCTAGTGCTGAACTCACCGCTGCTGCGCCTGCGCGGTAGCGGCCAAACCAACCTAGTCGAACAAACGCTGGATTTTGCGCTGAGCGTGAACGTTGTCGATAGTCTTGAGGGTCAGGGCGCAAGTGCGCTCGAGCAATTACGCGGGGTTGCCATTCCGCTGCAAATTCGTGGCAGCTGGCGCGACCCAAGCGTCCAAATCGATATTGCGCAAGCACTCAAGCAAAATCAAAGCGAACAATTACGCGAGCGCATTAACGATGAAGTCGAGTCATTGCGCAACCAGCTTGAGGGACTCTTTGAGTAATGCCGGCCGTCGCCAAGCCACTGACTTTTGCCCAGACCGTCCTGGCTTGGTATGACCAGTACGGCCGGCACGACCTGCCTTGGCAACATCCGGCAAGCACCTATCGGGTTTGGATTTCGGAGATTATGCTCCAGCAAACCCAAGTCGCCACGGTCATTCCCTACTTTGAGCGCTTTATTGCTCGCTTTGCCGATGTGCAGACGTTGGCCCAAGCCCATCGCGATGAGGTGCTCGCGCTGTGGGCGGGGCTGGGTTATTACGCCCGCGCTCGTAATTTGCACCAGTGCGCACAAGTTCTGTGTCGCGATTACGGCGGTGAGTTTCCCGACTCGTTAGAAGCGGTTTGTGCGCTACCCGGTATTGGCCGCTCAACTGGCGCGGCCATCCTGTCACTATCGCGCAATGCCCCGCTGGCTATTCTCGATGGCAACGTTAAGCGCGTTTTGGCGCGCTACCACGCCGTACCCGGTTGGCCTGGGCAAGCCGCTGTGACTCGCCAGCTATGGCAACTCAGCGAAGCGCACACACCCAAGCAGCGCACCGCGCATTACAACCAAGCCATGATGGATTTGGGCGCCACGCTGTGCCGCCGCCAACCCGAGTGCCCACGCTGCCCACTGCAAAGCGGTTGCCAAGCCAAACAACAGGGCAACCCCACGGATTACCCGGGACGCAAACCGCGACAAGCCAAAGCCAAACGTCAAACGCAGGTCATACTCATTGAACAAGCCCAGAGTGTGCTCCTGCAACGCCGTCCCCCCAGCGGCATCTGGGGTGGGTTATGGTCACTACCCGAATGTACGCCGGCAACCGACACCAAAGCTTGGGCCCGCGAACAACTGGGCATCGACATTGAGCCACTTGATCAAGCCATGCCGGCCATTCAGCACGAATTCACGCATTTCACCCTGACCATCCACCCGGTAAGAGCGCGCTATGTTGGCAGTGAGCGCTTAGAGGATGCACAGTATCAGTGGTACAACCGTCAGACGCCGCAACGCTTGGGGCTACCGGCACCCATTCAAAAATTGCTAGACCAACAGGAGTAACGCCAATGAGCGAGCGCGTTTTTTGTGTGAAATTAGGTGAACAAGGCGATCGCCTCAAACGCCAGCCCTACCCTGGCGAACTGGGTGAGCGCATTTTTGCCAATGTCAGCCAAGAAGGCTGGAAGCTCTGGCTTGGTCATCAAACCATGCTGATCAACGAATACCGTCTCTCGCCCATGGACCCCAAAGCCCGGCAGTTTCTTGAGCAAGAAATGGAGAAGTTCTTCTTTGGCGATGGCTCAGCACCGCCACCGGACTATCAGCCAGCTCAGTAACTAAGGCTAAGCCTTTGTTTGGCCAAGCCGCTGGGCTAAACGCTGTGCCGACAGATTGGCCGCGACAGGGGTTGGCTTTGATTGGTTATTGGCTGTGCCGCCATCCCAGAGCCCGGCTAATGTTTTAACCAACGCGGCGGGCTTAATCGGCTCTTGCACATACTGCGCAAAACCATGGGCACGAGCGCGCTTTCGCAGATCGCTCGCATTCGGTGGGCCCATCGCGCAAATCTTTACCGTTTGGTATGCATGAAGGGTCTGGGCAAATCGCAACTTGCTCTCCCGATCGCTGCTCAAATCAATCAGCAACAAATCCATGCTATCCAAGTCAGCCGCATCGCGCAGTTCACCGAGTGTTGAAAAACCGCGCAGCTCGCTGACTTGGCCGACTAAGGCGGCGTTAATCGTCTCGCGCTTAACAATGCTTGGCGTTAGAAACCCAAGCTTGGGCAATGGCTTAGAAATCAAACTCACGATCCTAGTACAACAATACGATCTAAGGCCGTGAAATATTGACTTAGTCAGCGCCGTTGCGTTATCCCTTTAAGACGGTATTTTGCCCGAGTGAATGCGATGACGGGTGGCCACCGCCATCAGCGCAGCACCGCTGCAACGCAGCTTCACCGCAATCATCTTGCGATGCGTGGCAACGGTGGCGGCCGAGCGACTCAAGCGCTTAGCAATCTCACGATTGGTCAGCCCCTCACCGAGTAACGTAAAAATATCCATCTCACGTGCGGTTAGGCGGTTGATCAGATTTTGCTCATCCTCGAACCCTGGATTGTGCTGTTGAATGATGGCCCGCAGGTGCCTACTCAGCTCAGCATGCGCCTCTCCTTTACTGATCACTGCCACGATCATGTGCGCGACGTCTGGCGCGGGCACAAAATCCTCAGCATGCGCTGAGAGCACTAAAACATGGGGATTAATATTTAAACGCTGCAGCGCTTCGAGCACCTCGGCACCACTGCCATCGGGCAAAGCCAAATCAAGAATGACGAGATCGGGCGGCTGCTGCTCACACAAGGCCACCGCCTCGCTAACACTAAACGCCCGAGCAGCAAGATCTAAGCCGCTCAGGTCGTTTATCGAACGAGCGAGCATCTCTGAGAACATGCGCTCATCTTCAACTAATAGGGTTTTAAGCGCCGCGGGTTGCGTGCTCATCACTGTCTCCTTGTGCTAATAAAAAATGAACGGTGGTGCCTTTTTGTTCTGAGGTTTGAACCACCAGCGCAGCGCCTAGCCGCTCAGTGATTGCACGCACCATGTACAGCCCGTAGCCGTGACCATCAGCCTGTGGTTTGCTGGTAATCATTGGTTCGAACGCGGTCGCTAACATGTCATTGGAGATGCCAGGGCCGTTATCGACAATCGCAATGTCAATTAATGGCCGTGTTGAAATCGAACCAATCTGCTTGTCCCCGCGCGGTATCGCATCGATCTGTCGAGCACTAATGCGCAGCTCCCCACCCGCGCTGCCCATTGCTTCGGCGCCATTGCGGCCAAGATTGAGCAACGCAGTAAGCAAAAATGCACGATGGGTGGTCGCGATCAAATCCGCATTGATGTCCGTGCTGACATGAACTGCCGAGGGCAAGCTAAAGACTAAGGTGCCGGCCACCTCTTCACACACCGAACGAATGTCTAGGGGCGTTAGCGTTGGGGGTTTGCTGCAACTTAGCGCCCGCAACCCCGCAATCGTGACGCGCGCCTGGTTAAGGCTTTTATCCATTAGATCGAGCATATCTGAGGGCACGGGTCGGCCTTTAGCAAGCCGCTCACGAAGCTCGCCCATACCGAGCTGCAAAACACCAATAACGTTATTGCCATCATGCGCTACCCCGCGGGCAAAGTGCTCAATGGTCTCAGCACGCTCAGTGCGCAAACGTGATTCATAAAAACGCTGCTCTAATGAACGCTCAGTCAGTTGCGCTTTAAGATTGCCCTTAGCAGCCGCCGCCTGCCGATCCGAGTCCTCTTTACGGATGAGCATGTAGGTGGGGCCTTGTAAAAAAACGAATGTTAACGCGATGAAAAAGAAGATAACCGTCCCCACTTCGGGCATGCGATCACCAAGCAAAAACCCGCCTGTATCAAATCTTTTTATTACTAGATAGACCGCGCGAAAACCAAAAACTGCCATCAACGCAACATGCGTTGCGATTAAAATACGCATCAACGATGTTCGATCTAGCGTTGAGCGCAGCAGCATAAAGATCGCGAGGCCTTGGCTGAGCGCAACGACGGCTGACAGAAATAGCACCCGGTCTAACCTCACCGCTTCAATTGGCGGCGAGGAGATGAGGTTAAACCCCACGATGCTAACAACCACCCACGCGACAACGACCGGCTTAAATTGGGTTTGTTGGGTATAAAGCATAATCGCGCTGAGCATTAAACCAATGCCTAGCAACATCAGGCTGTTGGCGCCTTGAATACTCAATAAATCCGGAGCGACCCCTCTCAGGACGTAGAGGACCAAGCCAAACCCAGCCAGCAAATAGCCCACACCCCAGTGCCGAATTGAGTGGTCGCGCCAACCCTGACCACTCAGCGCAATCAGGCCAAAGCAAAAGCAGCCTGCGCACAACAACACCACCAGCGTGCCCGCATCTAAAACGTCTGCCACGCAACCTCCGACAAGAATAGGAAAAGCAAGGTATTACAAACTAATGGGGATATGTATACCTTAAAACGGGGGATCAGATGGTTTGCAGAGGCCATGGGCTTGCTTGACCCATCGGCTAACTTGGGGTTGAATGCATGGCTTGGCGGCCGAGTAGCTCAGTCGGTAGAGCAGACGACTGAAAATCGTCGTGTCGGCAGTTCGATTCTGTCCTCGGCCACCATTTTTCAACCACTTATCGTGGTTTCATCCCCCCAAAAGGCGTAGCACAGTCGTTACACACTTCTGCTTACGTGAAAGCGTATGCGACGGTGGGCCCAACAAGCTTGGGGAAGTGGTGACTCATGCAGCCGGATCGCGTTTCGCTGGGCATCGGCGTGCACTCGCGTGAACGAGCACTCGAGAGACGGCTGCTTACAGCAGAAAAATCCCTTTGATTTGGTATAGCCCTTCGTCGCGCTCAGTGCTTCAATTAAGGTACTGAGCTATTGCCCGCTAACGAATAACGTTATGGATGAGTCGAAAGAGCCTGCGCTGCTGGTTAGCGAAGGTGTTGTGGTTAGCCTGTCGGATGAGCTAGCCGTCAATGGTCGCATTGAATTGCATGGCGAAATTCACGGCAATATTGCCTGCGAGCAAATTCACATCGGCCCAACCGGCCTCGTTAAAGGGCGATTAGTGGCCAATGAAGCTGACATTAAGGGCGAGGTCAGCACCGAGCTTAAAGCCACTCTGCTGACTTTGCGCGATGGAGCCCGCGTTAGCGGAAAAGTTGAATACGCTAATTTAACGGCTGAACTGGGCGCGCAAATTGATGCGCAGCTCTCGCGCAAGCACCCACCTGAAGCGCCATTGATTGCGCAGGCCGAGGTAGCGAATGAATAAACGCCGCAAACACTCGCATTGGCTAGATCAAATTCACGGCGCGGTGGATGCCGATCAACCCAGCGAAATTATCGTCCCCAGCATGAACGGCAGCGTTCATATCGGCGTTAGCAAGGCCGATATCGACAACCATTTTCGCCGGCAAAAAAGG
>CAJXMZ010000048.1 GCA_913056315.1 uncultured Ectothiorhodospiraceae bacterium | reverse complement strand
TGCGCTCGCTGATGGCAATATCAATTTAAAAATTAAAGAGATGCTCGGTGAATTTGTCATCGAAACCCGTGACTTGCCGGTCTCGCAAATCCCCCAGCAAAGCTGGCTACCGGCTGAAAGTGGCTCGTTTCGGGCCAACGTCACCATTCCCGAAGGCAGTTTCACCAATGTGGCGTTTTTGCAGGTTCGCGATGGCTATTTAGTCCAATCATTGCCATTTCGGATTGATGTTGAAGACTTTCATATCGATCACTACCCCAATGGCATGCCCAAATCCTACTCCAGCGATTTGGTGATTCGCGACCCAGCGCTTGATGAGCCCATTCGCGAGACGATTTCGGTCAATCACCCGCTCACCTACCGCGGCCATACCATTTATCAGGCGTCCTTCACCGACGGTGGCACGGAACTGGAACTCAGCGGCCATCTGCTGGACGGCTCTGGCCAGACCATGCCCATCGCCGGTCGGGTCTTCGAGAACCTGCGCCTGCAGTTGGGCGGCATGCAGCGCACCATGGAGATCGATGATTTCCAGCTTTTCAATGTTGACCGTGATCCCCGGGCGGTGGAGCGCACAGGCTCGCGCGACGAATTCCGCAACGTTGGGCCCTCGTTCAACTTCACCATGCGCGACGAGGCCGGTCAGGCCCGTGAGTTCCACACCTACATGGCGCCCGTGGAAATCGAGGACCGCTGGTACTACCTGCATGGCATGCGCGATAGCGCCAGCCCGCGATTCCGTTATCTGCACATCCCCGCTGACAGCAATGCCTCGATGGATACGTTCATGGACTTCCATGCGGCTTTGCATGACCGGGCCCGGGTGGAGCAGGCCGCGCGGCGGGCTTCCGACGTGCTGCTGGCCCAGATGGGCGTGGCCAATCCGGCGCTCGGGGCACGCGTGGCGGGGACCGCGCACGACATGATTGCGACGTTGACCCAGGGGGGGTTCGGTGCGGTCAATGTCCAGCTTGAAGAGCGTGTTGCCGGTTCCAATCGGCCCGAAATGCTGCTTGAGTTTTCACGTTCCGTGCTGCAGCGCACGCTGTTCGAGATCTACCGCGAACAGCTGGCGGCCCGGCAGGGCGTGGAGCTGTCGATGGTTCAGCCCGACGCCGGTCAGCGGGCTTTTTTCGAGGATGCGATGAATGCTGTCTCGGCGGTGGCCGAGTACGGATCACCGATCATTTTCGAGATCGATCACTTCAACCACCGCCAGGCCACGGGGTTACAAATTACCCGCGCGCCGGGTAAAAATGTGGTTTATGCCGGCTGCGCGTTGCTCGTGCTCGGGGTATTCTTGTTGTTCTATGTCTCGCAACGCCGGGTTTGGGCCATGATTACACCGCGTGAGGATGGGGGGACCGATCTACTCGTCGCGGGCACCAATCAACGCCGTCCTGAATTGTTTGAAGCCGAATTCAACACGCTGACCGATGCGCTTGGGCGACATCTGCGGCAGCACAACCAAGGGCCTAAATAATGGCAACCTCTCGCGAAGAATTGCTCCGTGAAATGCGCCAACCCTCGCTTTTGCAGCGGCTTAGTGTGGGTGATTGGGCGTGGTTAGCGCTGGTGGTGGTGGCCACCATCGCGACATGCGTGATTTTGTGGGAGGCGATGAATCGCTATGAGGTGGTGATTACCATCGGCACCGCCGCCACCATGGTTGGGCTAGGCTGGCATTGGAGCGCGTCAAAATATTATATGGCGTTGGTTTGTTCGCTGAGCTTATTTGCGATCAGCCGATATCCTGATTTGGCCGCGGGGCAGGCCGACTTTTTCTTGCGCTATTTACTCTCCAGCCAATCGGCGATTATGTGGATGAGCGCGATTTTCCCGGCCGCCACGCTGGCTTATGGCGTCGCGCTAGTCACCGGCAATGCCTTTACCGCGCGTGTGGCCTCCGTTTTAACCTGGGCTGGCGCCATTGCTGGACTGGTGGGCTTGCTGGTGCGCTGGCACGAAACGCATCTCTACGCCGGTGGCATTGGCTATATCCCCGTCAGCAACTTATACGAAGTCTTTGTGCTGTTTGCGCTAATGACCGCGCTCATCTACCTCTATTACGAGGCCGCGCAAAACACGCGCACGATGGGCTTTTTCGTGTTGTTGATTATTTCCGCGTCGATTGGCTTTTTGCTGTGGTATCACTTCGAGCGCGAGGCCTATCAAATCGAGCCCTTGGTGCCTGCGCTCAATAGTTATTGGATGAAGATTCATGTGCCCACGAACTTTGTGGGGTATGGCTGTTTTGCGATTGCGGCGATGTTGGGAGTGGCCTATTTAATTCGCGCTCGGGTTGCTGATGACAGCCCCTGGGCAGCGCGCTTACCCACGCTGAAGCAAATCGACGAAGTGAGCTATCGCACCATTGCGTTGGGCTTTGCATTTTTTACCGTCGCCACCATTTTGGGCGCGTTGTGGGCGGCCGAAGCGTGGGGTCGCTATTGGTCATGGGATCCGAAAGAAAGCTGGGCGCTCATTGTGTGGCTGAACTACGCGGGCTGGCTGCACTTGCGCTACACCAAAGGCCTGCGGGGTAAGCCGATGGCCTGGTGGGCCATTGCCGGGCTGTTTGTCACGACTTTTGCCTTTTTGGGCGTCAATATGTTTCTCTCCGGTTTGCACTCGTACGGCGAGCTCTAAGCCGTTACGGCGACTTTTTAAAGGAATCCGACTATGTGGTTGAACTCATCGAAATGGCTGGCTGGTACGGCGCTTGCGCTGGTGCTACTGAGCACCGCCGCCATGGCGCAAAATCAGGCCTACCGGGTGCTTGAGACCCCGCAGGCAACGGATGTCGATGGCGTTGAGGTACGTGAGTTCTTTTCGTATGCCTGCTCGCATTGCTTTGATTTTGAACCGCAGCTGGTCGCATGGACCCAGCAAATGGGCGATCGCGCTCAGGTGGTGCACACGCCAGTGACCTTTGGCCGCGACAGTTGGACGCTGCTGGCCCGGGCTTATTACGCCGCTGAGGGCTTGGAAATTTTGGACCAAACGCACAGCGCGCTGTTTCAAGCCATCCACGTCAATGGCCGGACCTTTCGTGAGCCCAGCGATATCGCCGGTTTCTATGCCAGCGTAGCCGATGTCAGCGAAACCGATGTGCTCAATGTGATGAATTCGTTTTCGGTGAATGCTCAAATTAATCGCGCCGAGCGCTTAGTTAGTGCCTATCAGGTGCCAGGCACGCCGTCGATTGGCGTGGCCGGAAAATACCTCATTGACGTGCGCGCAGCCGGTGGTCAGCAAGGCATGCTCAATGTGGCCGAACAACTCGTCAGCGAGGAGCGTGGCGGTTAACGCGAGCGCGTCCAGCGTTCAATCGCTAACCCCGCAGCCAACGGCTCTGCCCGCGCGATTGCGGTTGATGAGCTATAACATTCAGGTTGGCATCCAAACCCGCTACTACCATCAATATTTCACTCGCGGCTGGCGCCATGTGCTCCCCGATGCGCAGCGCTTGCCCAACTTACGCCGCATTGCTGGGTTAATCGGTGAGTTTGATTTGGTGGGGCTACAAGAGCTTGATGCCGGCAGCCTGCGCAGCGGCTTTGTCGATCAAACCGCGTTTTTGGCCGATCGCGCTGAGTTTGCCTATCGCTACCAACAAACCAATCGGCCGCTGGGCCGCTTAGCCCAGCATAGCAATGGGCTGTTAAGTCGCCTGCCGGCTTATTCGGTCAGCGAGCATCGGCTGCCCGGTCGTATTCCCGGCCGCGGTGCACTAATGGTGCGCTTTGGTCATGCCCAAGCCACGCTGCTGGTGGTGTTAGTGCATCTGGCGCTGAGTAAGCGCGCTCGGCTCAATCAGCTGGCTTATATTGGCGAGCAAATCAGCCCGCGCGAGCATGTGATTATGATGGGAGATTTTAACTGTCACTCGCGTAGCCCAGAGCTTGCCAGCTTGTGTGCCCAAAGCGACCTGCGCGAGCCTTTACACGATTTGCCAACCTATCCCAGTTGGCGCCCTGCGCATAACATCGACCATATTTTAGTTTCGCCCAGCCTGACCGTGGAGTCGGCGCAAGTGCTCGATGCACCCCTATCCGATCATCTACCCATGACCATGACGGTGGGGCTACCGACGGTACTTAGCCAGCCGCACGCGGGTGGTTAAGCAATGGCGCGAGCACTGGCCAGAGGTTATCCAAAATAATGGGCTGGGCTTTGGCATTGGGGTGAATACCGTCGGCTTGCATGAGGTCGGGGTTTGTCGCCACGCCCTGTAAAAGCCGCGGAACAAAGGCGACATCGCGCGCATCGGCCACCTGCGCATAGACCCCAAGGAACCGTTCGATAAAAGCGCTGCCATAATTAGCAGGCAATCGCACACCGGCGAGCACAACGTTTGCCCCCGCTTGTCGGGCAGCGGTTATCATAGCGTTGAGATTAGCGCGAAAGGCCTCAAGCGCGATGCCACGCAAGCCGTCATTACCGCCCAAGGCAATAATGACCAGGTTGGGTTGGTGGGTGTCCAGCGCTTGGCCAAGCCGGGCACGAGCGCCCGCGGTGGTATCGCCAGAAATGGCGGCATTGATCACGCGGGCGTCATCGCCTAAGCGCTCGCGCAGCAGCGCCACCCAGCCGCTTTCGGTTGGCATGTTGTAGGCCGCGGAGAGGCTATCACCGAGTACCAGCACACGCGGGCTGGGGTTGGCCGCGCCAAGGGCGATGGCCGGAAAGAACAGGCTTAGACTTAATAGCACCGCCATTAGGAGGCGACAACGCATGGCATCGGCTTTGGCAACAGCGAGAGATTCAGTCAACGATTCGTCCTCCGCAGGTTCACCCATTTTGCAAGCGCGTGGGCTGGGGATGCGCTTTAACGCGCCAGAAGGCCCAATCAGCCTGTTCGAAAACCTTGATTTTAGCATTGATGCGGGCGACTCCCTTGCCATTCTGGGCACCTCGGGCTCGGGCAAATCAACGTTGCTTGGTTTGCTGGCCGGGTTGGATCTGCCCACCGCCGGTTCGGTGGTTATGGACAGCCATGATCTCAACCGCTTAGACGAGGATGCGCGCGCGCAGTTGCGCGCTGGGCGCGTTGGCTTTGTGTTTCAGTCCTTCCACTTGTTGCCAGGGCTCACCGCGCTTGAAAACGTCATGCTGCCCGCTGAGCTGGCAGGCGATAGCCGCGCGCGTGAGCATGCCGCCAGCGCGCTTGATCAAGTCGGACTCACGCCGCGGCTGGGGCACTATCCCGCTCAACTCTCTGGCGGCGAGCAGCAACGCGTGGCCTTAGCGCGGGCGTTTATCACCGCCCCGCGCATTTTGTTTGCCGATGAGCCGACCGGAAACCTCGACCACACCACGGGCGAGCAAATTATCGATCTTTTGTTTGACCTAAACCGCGACCACGGCACCACGCTAATTTTGGTCACCCATGACCAAGCGGTCGCGGCGCGTTGCGCACGAGTAACCTATTTGCGTGAGGGGCGGTTAATGGCGGACAGCCAATGATGTTGTCGTTGCGCTTGTTGTATCGCGACTGGCGTGGCGGTGAGCTGCGCTTGTTGGCTTTGGCGGTGGTGATTGCCGTGGCCGCCGTGACCGGCGTGTCCTGGCTGGCCGATCGGGTTGCCGGCGCGACCGAAGCGCGGGCGGCGGATTTGCTGGCGGCCGATCGAGCGGTTGAATACACCGAGTCGATCCCGACCGAGTGGATTGAGCGCGCCCAAGCACGCGGTCTTGATACCGCGCTGACGGCAGTCTTTCCAACGGTTGTCTTGACCGATACGGCCAATCGGTTGGTGTCGGCCAAAGCGGTCAATAACGGCTATCCGCTGCGCGGTAGCTTACGCACCCAACCAACGCTGGGCGCGGCAGAACAAACCCCAGAGGGCATCCCGCAACCCGGCAATGTTTGGCTTGAATCCCGTCTATTAGGTCTGCTCGATGTTGAGGTTGGGGACAGTCTTACCTTGGGCGCGCGCACCTTCACCATTAGCGCAATTTTGAGTTTTGAACCCGATCGGGGGCAGGGCTTTAGCTCGCTGGCGCCGCGGGTGATGTTTAATCATGCTGATTTGGCTTCCACCGAATTGCTTGGGCCCGGCAGTCGGGCGCGGCATAAGCTGCTGCTTGCCGGGCCGGCCAGCGAAGCTGTGGCGTTTACGCGGGCGCTAGCCAATGAGCAGGGCAACGCGGTCGAAATTGAGACACCCAGCGAACAGGGTCGTGGGGCATCAGAAGTTATCGATCAGGCCAAACGCTTTTTGGGCCTAGCCGCGCTGTTGACCGTGATTGTGGCCGGGGTGGCGGTTTTGCTTACCGTGCGCCACTACGCTGAGCGCCAAATCACCGGCGTGGCGGTGATGCGCGCGATGGGCGCGACTCGGCAGCGCGTGCTCGGATTGTTTGTGGGCAAGCTACTGTGGCTTGCGCTCTTTGCCGGCGGGATCGGCGCGGGCCTGGGTTACTTATTGCACTACGGCATGCTGTTAATTGTGGCCGATTTGCTTGGCACGGCGTTGCCGGCCGCAGGTTGGCAACCCTTGGCTACGGGTTGGCTGACCGCCGGGGCCGCGCTGCTTGGGTTTGCGCTACCCACGCTGGTGCGACTGCGCGATGCGCCGCCCATGCGGGTGCTTCGCGCTGATTTAGGCAGCGGGCTGTTGCGCGCGGGAATGCCGTTGTTGGTCGCCGCGCTGGTCATCCTCGCCCTCATGGCCTGGCAAGCAGGCGATGCTCGCGTCACCTTGAGCGTTTTTGCCGCGGTCGGCGCCACGCTCGCCCTGCTCGCCGCTGTGGCCGCAGCCGTTGTCTACGGCGCCCGGGCGTACGCCCGCCATTTAGGACAGGCACGTTTATTGTGGCTGTCTGGTTTTACACGCCGGCCGGTAACGGCAGTGATTCAAATTGTTGCCGTTGGCGTTGGCTTAATGAGCCTGTTTTTATTGGCTGTGGTGCGAAACGATTTGCTCAGCGCCTGGCAGGCCGAAATTCCGCCCGATGCCCCCAACCAATTCCTGATTAATATTCAGCCCGACGAAGTCGATGGCGTGCGCAACACCCTGGCCGAAGCCGGTATCGATACCAACTTCTATCCCATGGTTCGGGCCCGACTCACCGCGCTTAACGGCGAGCCCATCCAAGCTGACAACTACGACAGCCCTCAGGCCCGACGCTTAACGCGCCGCGAATTTAACTTATCGTGGACAGGCACACTTCAGGCCGATAACGAGATTTTGGCCGGTGATTGGTGGGGTGATGAAAGCAACCCGCCACCACAGCTGTCGCTAGAAACCGATTTCGCCGAAGAAATTGGGGTGGGCTTAGGCGATGAGCTGACGTTTGCCTCGGGCGGTGGGCAAGTGAGCGCGGCCGTCACCAGTTTGCGCGAAGTGCGTTGGGAGAGCTTTAACGTCAACTTCTTTGTGCTGGCCTCGCCCGAGACCTTTAACGACCTGCCGCAAACGTGGCTGACTAGCTTTTATTTGCCCGAAAATGAGACCGCTGTGCTCAATACGCTCATTCGCGAATTTCCCAGCGTTACGCCCATCGATGTCAGCAGTGTTCTGCGCATCGTGCGCACGATTATCGATCAGGGCTCTAGCGTGGTTGAGCTGATGTCATTGCTCACGCTCGCCGCCGGGGTGTTGGTGTTGCTTGCTGCGTTGCAAATTACTGGCGAGGAGCGTCGGTTTGAAAGCGCACTGCTGCGCGCACTGGGCGCCCGGGGGCGACGTATCCGAGCCATGGCGCGTTTAGAGTTTTGGCTGGTCGGCGCGATTGCCGGTGCGCTCGCCGGGCTTGCTGCCACCGCCGCCGGCATGGTGGTTGCCGAGACGCTGTTCAACCTGGACTACCCCTTCCGCCCGATGACGATTATCGCCGGCGCGGGTGTGGGGTTGGTTACCGTTTGGGTTGCCGGCGCACTTGGCGCCCGACGCTACTACCGCGCCTCACCGATGCGTCTACTGCGCGAAGGCTAAGCCCAAGCCACACGCCCCACCCGCCGCCGATTTTGCCGCCTGTCGGAACCCTGCGCCGCTGTGTGTAGCCCAACGCTGTAATCAGTTGTGGACAGGCACACATCGATCGCACACATCGATCGTGGACAGGCACGAAGGAGGCGATATGACCCGGCTTGAGCATGCGTTTGAGGAGAATGTCGCGGAGGCGATTCCGTGGGATCGGCTATTGCACGCGAGTTTGGGTCGGATGACGGGCGGTATTTCGCCAACCGCCCTGCAGCTGGCGTTTGCCGATTGGATGGGTCATCTCGCGCTTAATCCTGGCCGCCAAGTCGCACTGCAAGAAAAGGGTCTGCGCAAAGCACTGCGCTTGGCAGCGTTCGCAGGGCATTGCGCCGCTGGCGATCAACAATCGCGTTGTATCGAGCCGCTCGCCAATGACCATCGGTTTGACGCCAAAGCGTGGGGCGAATGGCCATTTTCGCTCATCCATCAAAGCTTTTTGCTCCAGCAGCAGTGGTGGCATGTCGCGACCACCGGCGTGCCGGGCGTCGACCCGCATCACGAAGAAGTGGTTAATTTCACCGTTAGGCAAATGTTAGACGTGTTTTCACCCTCGAATTTTTTGCCCACCAACCCCGAGGTGCTTAAGCAAACCATCGACGAGGCGGGCTTTAATTTGATGCGTGGGGCTTCCAATTGGCTTGAAGACACCCAGCGCGAAATCGCCGGTCGCCCGCAGCCGGGTACCGAGGACTTTAAAGTGGGCGAAGACCTTGCGCTTACACCCGGTAAAGTCGTCCATCGCAACGCGCTCATGGAGCTCATTCAGTACAGCCCAACCACTGAAACCGTCCATCCTGAGCCCTTGTTAATCGTGCCGGCGTGGATCATGAAGTACTACATTTTGGACCTGCGTCCGGGGCGATCGTTAATTGAGTACTTGGTCGGCCAAGGCCATACGGTGTTTGTGGTGTCGTGGAAAAACCCCGGCCCGCAGGATCGCGAGCAAGGCATGGCTGATTACCGGCGCTTGGGCGTGGATGATGCCCTTAAAGCGGTGAATGCCATCGTGCCCGAGCAAAAAGTCCATGGCGTGGGTTATTGCCTTGGCGGGACGTTGCTCACGTTGGCCGCCTCGGCAATGGCCCGAGATGGCGACGATCGCTTTGCCAGCATTTCCTTGCTTGCCGCACAAACCGACTTTACCGAGCCTGGCGAGCTTGATTTGTTTATAGACGAGTCGCAGGTGTCGTTTTTAGAGGATGTGATGTGGTCGCGCGGCTATTTAAGCCATGACCATATGGCTGGCGCCTTTCAGCTGCTGCGCTCGCAAGATTTGGTGTGGTCGCAGCTGGTGCGCAATTACCTCATGGGTGAGCGCGAGTCGATGTTCGACTTAATGGCTTGGAACGCCGATGCCACACGGCTGCCGTATCGAATGCACAGTCAATATCTGCGCGATTTGTTTTTGCATAATGACTTGGTTGAAGGCCGTTATGACATTGATGGTCGCCCGGTGTCGGTGGGCGACATTAGCGCGCCGATCTTTTCGGTGGCGACGCAAAAAGACCACATCGCCCCATGGCATTCGGTGTATAAAATTATTCGGCTGGCCCGGACTGACGTGACCTTTTTGCTGACCAAAGGCGGTCACAACGCCGGCATCGTTAGCGAACCGGGACACCCACGTCGGCATTATCAAATGCGGCATTTCGAAGCGTTGGGTCCCACCTATCCGGCCTCGCGTTTTGAGCGTGAAGTGCAAGCGCAAGAGGGCTCATGGTGGCCGGCTTGGCAACAGTGGTTGGCTAAGCGCTCGGGTCAGGCTGTCGCCCCACCGTCGATGGGGGCGGCGCAGTCAGGCTACCCACCCTTATATGACGCGCCGGGTGAATACGTGCTGATGAAATAGCCGGCTGCTTAGCGTGGCTCGACTGGCTGGTCGGCAAGGTACTGTGCCCATGGCCAAGCGGGGTCGCCAATCACCACAAAGTTGGGGTTGAGGATCGAGGCTTTGGCGTTATAGCGCAGTGCCTGGCCATCCGGCCGAATCACCGCACCGCCGGCTGCTTCAACCACGCACTGCGCCGCGGCGCTATCCCACTCGCTGGTTGGTCCAAAGCGCGGATAGCAATCGGCTGCGCCCTCGGCAATGAGGCAAAACTTCAGCGAACTGCCCATCGACGTCGTATCAAACGGCGGCAGCCCCTGTAAAAACCCCTCTACTGCGGGGCTTCGATGCGAGCGGCTGACCACCAACATCAATCGCGCGGGATCGACCGTGCGGGTGGCAATTGCCCGCGTGCCCTCGGTGTCCCGACGTTGTGCGCCGAAATTAGAGTGCTGATTGGAGACACCCACATAAGTGCGCGATAAAACCGGGGCGTGGACCACGCCGAGAATGGGTTGGTGGTTCTCGATGAGCGCGATGTTCACCGTGAACTCCCCGTTGCGCTTGATGAACTCGCGCGTGCCATCCAGCGGGTCAACCAGCCAATAACGCGACCAAGTCTGGCGCTCGCTGTACTCGGCCAAACCGCCTTCTTCTGAGATGATCGGAATGGACGGGGTGAGCGCAGCCAACTGCTCGGCAATGAGCGTATGCGCGGCACTATCCGCAGCGGTTAGTGGCGAATCGTCGGCTTTGGTTTCAACCTCAAACCCCGCGGCATAGATCGAGAGAATTTGGCGGCCGGCCGCCTCGGCAATCGGGATAATCTGCTCGGCGAGCGCGTCGATGGTGGCGTCGTTCATGGCTGTCCAGTTGTGTGATGGGTGGGTGTCCAGAACCCAGGCTAGTTAAGGGCGCGAATATACACTGGAGTTGGCTTGAGTTGACAGAGCCAATCTAGGGGGGATAATCTTCGCCCATCGTGCCCACGAAGGCGCATCCCCCTTTAGCTTCACAAACCAACGGATCGCTGTTATCGGTCCACCCGTTCTCAATTATCAATGTGTTTACGCCTTGGAGGTCTCTTCGTGAGCGACAGCATCGTCCACGTCTCCGACTCTGATTTTGAATCTGAAGTCATTAATTCCGATCAACCCGTCCTTGTCGATTATTGGGCCGAATGGTGCGGCCCCTGCAAAATGATTGCCCCAATCCTCGAAGAGGTGGCCGATCAGTACGCAGGCAAGCTAAAAATTGCCAAGCTCAACATTGACGAAAACCCCGAAACGCCACCTAAGTTTGGCATTCGTGGTATCCCAACGCTGATGCTGTTTAAGCAAGGCGGCGTTGAAGCGACCAAGGTTGGGGCCCTGTCAAAAGCGCAACTCTCTGCGTTTATCGACAGCAACCTCTAAGCAAAAGAAAAACAGGACGCTAAAGCGTTGCATAATCCGGGGCTAAGCCCCTTCCCTACCAGAGTTATGGCCGTCCGTTGGGCGGCCCAGAAGCGATAATGAATCTCAGCGAACTCAAACAAAAACCCGCCGCCGAACTCGTCGAGCTAGCCCAGTCCCTTGGGATTGAAAACATGGCCCGCTCGCGCAAACAAGACGTCATCTTTTCACTGCTCAAAGCCCACGCCAAAAAAGGCGAGGATATTTGGGGCGATGGCGTTTTAGAAATTCTTCAAGATGGATTTGGCTTTTTACGCTCGGCCTCTAGCTCGTATATGGCAGGGCCTGACGATATCTACGTCTCGCCAAGCCAAATTCGCCGCTTTAGCCTGCGCACCGGCGATACCATTTCGGGAAAAATTCGCCCGCCCAAAGAAGGTGAGCGGTATTTTGCGCTGCTCAAAGTCGACGAAATTAATTTCGAAAGCCCTGAGGCGGCCAAGCATAAAGTCTTATTCGAAAACCTCACGCCGCTGTTCCCGAAAGAGCGCTTGGTGCTCGAGCGCGGTAATGGTTCGACCGAAGACCTCACCGCACGGGTGATCGACCTGACCGCGCCGATTGGCAAAGGCCAGCGCGCGCTCATCGTCTCGCCACCCAAGGCCGGTAAGACGATGCTGCTGCAAAACATTGCGCAGTCGATTACCGCCAATAATCCGGAGTCCTACGTCATTGTGCTGCTCATCGACGAGCGGCCTGAAGAGGTCACCGAAATGGAGCGCACTGTGCGCGGTGAAGTGGTGTCATCGACGTTTGATGAGCCGGCCAACCGGCACGTGCAAGTTGCGGAAATGGT
>CAJXMZ010000047.1 GCA_913056315.1 uncultured Ectothiorhodospiraceae bacterium | reverse complement strand
GGCTTGATCGGCAGGTACCGCAAGCCGAGCGGGTGGCTGTTTCGAGTACCGCTGAGGCGGCGCGCTTGGCCAGCACTCAACCCACCGCGGCCGCGATTGCATCCGATGCGGCTGCTGAGCGCTATGCGCTGCCGATTCGACATCCGTCGATACAAGATGGCGCGGCCAATAACACGCGCTTTTTGGTTTTGGGTAAAGAAAGTCCCGAGCCCACAGGCGAGGATAAAACATCGGTGGTCATCGCCCGCGATGATCGCCCGGGTGGGCTGGCCGGGCTACTGGCGCCACTAGCGCGCTATGGCATTAACATGACGCGCCTAGAGTCGCGCCCATCGCCTGAGGGCATGTGGGCGTATGTGTTCTTTATCGACCTAATCGGCCATGCCGATGATCCCAACCTCAAGCGCGCGCTGGGTGAGATGGAGCAGCTTGCCAGCTTGTTGAAAATACTCGGCGCTTATCCGCGCTCGGTGGTCTAGAGCATGCGCGTTTGCGTGGTGGGCGCTGGTTTAATCGGCGGTTCTTTGGGGCTGGCCCTGCGCGGGCATCAATCGATTGAGTCAGTTGTTGGGCTGGGCCGTCGCGCTGAGCCGCTCAAGCGGGGAGTTGACATAGGCGCGCTCGATGACTGGCATCTGGATCCGAGTAAAGCACTGGCTGAGATTGATGTGGTTGTGTTGGGTGTGCCCTTAGGCGCGATCGCTGAGGTGCTGCGCTGGATCGCCCCCCACTTGCCCGATAACGCCATTGTCACTGACGTGGGTAGTGCGAAAGGCTGCGTTGTTAATGATGTCACCGCGGTGTTTGGCCAAATGCTCTCGACCTTTGTGCCCGCCCATCCGATCGCTGGGACTGAACATAGCGGGATCGATGCGGCGGTGGCTGACTTATTCGTCAATCGTCGCGTGATCTTGACACCCACGGCGGCCACCAGTGAAAAAGCAACGGCCATCGTTCATCAACTCTGGGCGCTCGCTGGAGCCAGTGTGGTTGAAATGTCGGTAGACAACCATGACCGCATGCTGGCCATGACCTCGCATCTCCCGCATATGCTGGCTTTTGGGCTGGTCGATTTGTTGGCGGGTGCGACAGATCACGAAGAAATGTTGCGCTATGCCGCGGGTGGCTTTCGTGACTTTACCCGAATTGCCTCAAGCGACCCGGTGATGTGGCGGGATATCTGCTTGGGCAATCAAGCCGCGTTGCTCGAAGCGCTGGCGGCTTATCGTGCCGACTTAGAAGTCCTTAGCGAGGCGGTTGCGCAAGCCGACGGCCAAGCGCTTGAAGCGATTTTTACGCGTGCTAAAAATACCCGTGATGCCTATCGGCATTGGTTTGAAACCTAAGCAATCCGGGGTATGAGCATGGCTTTGGGTAACAATCGACGGTTTGTGGTCAATCCGGGTGGCGCGCTAACCGGCCAATGCCAAGTGCCTGGTGATAAGTCCATCTCGCATCGGGCGATTTTGTTGGGTGCCATCGCCACGGGCATCACCCGTGTGGAAGGGTTTTTGCAGGGCGATGACGCCATGGCCACCCTACAAGCGATGCGCTCGCTGGGTGTGGTCATTCGAGGGCCCAGCGACGGCGTGGTGGAAATTGAAGGAGTTGGCCCACAGGGGCTGCGTCCGGCGGGTGCCGCGCTTGATTTAGGTAACTCGGGCACCTCGATGCGGTTATTGAGTGGATTGCTCGCCGGCCAAGCATTCGTCAGTGAGCTCGTGGGCGATGCCTCACTCATGCGCCGGCCGATGCGGCGAGTGACCGAGCCGCTGGCGCGCATGGGCGCGCACATCGACACGAGCGCCGCGGGCACGGCGCCTTTGCAGATTCATCCGGTGAGTCGGCTTGAGGGCATTGACTATGCCATGCCGGTTGCCAGCGCGCAGGTTAAGTCAGCATTGCTACTGGCAGGTCTGTATGCCGAGGGGCAAACCCGCGTGCATGAGCCCGGGGTCACCCGCGACCACACCGAGCGAATGCTCAAGGCCTTTGGTTACCGCGTTGTTTGTGACAAGGCAACAGTGCAACTCACCGGCGGTGGCGAGTTAACGGGCGGGTTAGTGCGCGTGCCTGCGGATATCTCATCAGCGGCATTTTTTTTAGTGGGTGCATCCATTGCGACGGGCTCGGCTTTGACCCTAACCGGCGTGGGTTTGAACCCAACCCGCACGGGGGTGATTGATATTTTGCGACGAATGGGCGCGGATATTACGGTTGAAGCTCAGTCCGATGGGGCGGGTGAGCCCATTGGCAACCTCACCGTGCGGGCTGCAAGCTTGCAGGGCATTCATATTCCCGCTGATTTAGTGCCGCTTGCGATTGATGAATTTCCCGCCATTTTCATTGCCGCGGCTTGCGCTCAAGGCGAGACCATTTTGCAAGGTGCTGAAGAGTTGCGGGTTAAAGAAAGCGATCGCATTGCGGTCATGGCGGATGGCTTGAGCGCCCTGGGTATCGAGGTCGAGCCACGGCCCGACGGGATACGCATTCGCGGTGGACAACTCACCGGCGGCCACGTGCAGGCACAGGGCGACCATCGGATTGCCATGGCCTTTGCCATGGCTGGCCTCGTGGCTTCAGGCCCGGTGCGCATCGATGGCTGCGCCGAGGTCGACACCTCGTTTCCAGAGTTTGTTGAGCTGGCCGCTGCTGCCGGCTTAACCATTCGCATCGAGGATGCGGCTTAACATGGCTCAACCCATGGTGGTTGCGATTGATGGCCCTGGCGGTGCGGGTAAAGGCACAATTGCGCGCGAGGTCGCCCAACGCTTGGGCTTTCACTTGCTAGATAGCGGCGCGATTTACCGACTGCTGGCGCTTGCCTCGCTGCAGCAAGACATTGATGCCGATGACAGCCAGGCGTTAGTGGATCTGGCCGCAAGCCTTGATATCGCGTTCCCCACCCAAGGCCCCCATGCCGGTGAGGTCGTGCTCGATGATCAAGTCGTCTCACAGGCGATTCGCGCCGAGACCTGTGGTCAACGCGCATCACAGCTTGCTGCCCATGGTGATGTGCGCCAAGCGTTGCTCGAGCGTCAGCGCGGCTTTCGCCAGCCTCCGGGGCTGGTCGCTGATGGTCGCGATATGGGAACGGTGGTGTTTTTTGATGCTGAAGTGAAGATTTTTCTCACCGCCAGCGTCGAAGAACGCGCGCTTAGGCGGCATAAACAGTTGATGGAGCAGGGTGTCAGTGCTAGTCTCCACGATCTTTTGCAGGATATGCAGGCGCGAGACGAGCGCGATACACAACGCGCAAGCGCACCGCTAAAGCCCGCTGAAGATGCCGTGATAATCGATACCACGGCAATGGCGATAGACACGGTTATACAAACCGTGATGACGCGGGTGCAATCCAGCGCATCGACAAACGGGGATGTCTGAATAAGGCATCATTTTTTTAAGCAACCAAAGGACCCATCACGGTCCCGGATTTAGTCAGCCCATGAGCGAAAGTTTCGCAGAACTCTTTGAACAAAGCCTCGCGCAAACCGATATGCGCCCAGGTTCGATCGTTACCGCCCAAGTGGTGGCCATTGACGGCGACGACGTTATCGTCAACGCCGGCCTTAAATCAGAAGCGGTTATCTCGCTAAGCCAGTTCACCGATGAACAAGGCAATGTCGAGGTAAGCGTGGGTGATGAGGTCGAAGTCGCACTCGATGCCGTTGAAGACGGCTCGGGTGAAACGCGTCTATCCCGTGAAAAGGCCAAACGAGCCCGCGCCTGGCGCGTACTCGAAGCAGCCTATGAGGGTGCGGAAACGGTTAACGGGCAAATTAGCGGTAAGGTCAAAGGCGGATTTACGGTTGATTTGGGCGACATTCGGGCATTCCTGCCTGGGTCCTTGGTTGATATCCGACCCGTGCGCGACACCACCTACCTCGAAGGCAAGGAGCTTGAGTTTAAAGTCATTAAACTCGATGCCCGCCGTAATAACGTGGTGGTCTCCCGGCGCGCCGTGGTTGAAGAAGAATACAGCGCCGAGCGTGAAGCGCTGCTGGAAAAGCTCCAAGAAGGCCAAATGCTCAAGGGCATTGTCAAAAACCTCACCGACTACGGTGCATTCGTCGACCTCGGCGGTATCGATGGTCTGTTGCACATCACCGATATGGCCTGGCGCCGCGTCAAGCATCCGTCTGAGGTCGTTGAAGTCGGCCAAGAGATTGACGTGAAAGTGCTGAAGTTTGATCGCGAGCGTAACCGCGTTTCGCTTGGTCTCAAGCAGTTGGGTGAGGATCCGTGGGAGGCGATCGCGCGTCGCTACCCAGAGGGTGCCCGCGTGATGGGTAAAGTCACCAACATCACCGATTACGGCTCCTTTGTTGAGATCGAAGAGGGTGTTGAGGGGCTGGTTCACGTCTCTGAGATGGATTGGACCAATAAAAACGTCAACCCGGCTAAGTTGGTCTCGGTCGGTGATGAAGCCGAAGTGATGATTCTTGATATTGATGAAGAGCGTCGCCGGATTTCCTTAGGTATGAAGCAGTGCCAGCCCAACCCGTGGGATGAGTTTGCTGCGCAGTACAACAAGGGTGACCGCGTCACCGGTGCGATTAAGTCGATCACTGATTTCGGCATCTTTGTTGGCCTTGAGGGCGGTATTGACGGGCTTGTGCATCTGTCCGACCTGTCATGGAGCGATGCGGGCGAAGAGTCGATTCGCGACTTCCAAAAAGGCGAAGAAGTGGAAGCCGTGGTGCTGTCGGTTGACCCGGAGCGCGAGCGCATCAGCCTGGGCGTTAAGCAATTAGCGCAAGACCCAGTCTCCAATTGGGTTGCTGCCAATCCCAAGGGCACGATCATTACTGGTACCGCCACCGAAGTTGACGCCAAAGGCGTGGTGGTTGATTTAGGTGACGACGTCCAAGGGTATGTGCGGGCCGCTGATCTTGACCGCGAACGGGTTGAAGATGCCCGTACCGTGGTTAAAGAAGGGGATACGGTCGAAGCCAAGTTTATGGCGGTTGATCGACGTAACCGCATGATTTCGCTATCTGTTCGGGCAAAAGACCAGCAGGATGAGCGCGAAGTCATGGAAGATTTCGGTAGTTCGGAAGGCAGCGCGGGTAACACCACCTTGGGCGACTTGCTCAAAGAGCAAATGAGCGAGCGTGGCGACGATAACTGAGTCCGCAAGGCATACAACGGCGATGGATGACCGGTTATGACCAAGTCTGAACTCATCGAATTAATTGCCAGTAGTGAGCAGCATCTCGCCCAACGCGACGTGGAAATTGCCGTCAAAACGCTCATCGAACAGATGAGCGAGGCGCTTGCCAGCGGTGAGCGCATTGAGATACGCGGCTTTGGTAGTTTTTCGCTTCATCACCGGCCACCGCGCATTGGGCGTAATCCCAAAACCGGTGAGCCGGTCTCGTTGCCCGGCAAGCATGTCCCGCATTTCAAGCCAGGCAAACAAATGCGCGAGCGCGTTGACGAAGGTCGGCAAAACAACGGAGCGCTTGAATGAAGCGCCTCCTCGGTCTGTTCGTCGCCGTGATCGTGGTGGCGATCGGGCTGAGCTTTGCCATGCTCAATCCCAAGCCGGTGGCGCTTGATTTTTATTTTGGTGCGCTCACGCTCCCCGTTTCATTGTGGCTGGTTATCAGCTTGGCGCTGGGTAGCGTGATGGGTTTGCTCGCTGCCGCCGGCATGTTGATGCGCCAACGCTGGCAACTAGCGCGTCTGCGCCGAGAAGCCGCTCGCCATCGCGAAGAACTCTCTGAGTTACGCAAACTGCCGATTCGAGACACGCTCTAGGATGTGGCACCTGCTTTGGCTGCTACTCCCAATAGCGGCCTTGTCAGGCTGGTGGGGCGGTTACCGCTCGGCCAATAAACGCACGAGTCAATCCGGATCTGCGCTGTCGCGGGAGTATTTTCAAGGCCTTAATTACTTGCTCAATGAGCAGCCAGATCGCGCCATCGAGGTGTTTACTCGAATGGCGGAAACCGATGAAGACACCGTCGAAACTCACCTCACGCTGGGTAACTTGTTCCGCCGCCGCGGTGAAGCCGAACGGGCGGTGCGCATTCATCAAAATCTAATGGCACGGCCGTCTTTGGCGCCCGCCCAGCGCGCGGCAGCGCTTATGGAACTCGCCCGTGACTATATGGCAGCGGGCTTGTTTGATCGTGCCGAGGCGCTGTTCACTGAAGCGCTTGAATTGTCCGATTACCGTACCGAAGCGCTGCGCACGCTAGTGGATATATATCAGCAGGAAAAGGAATGGGAATCGGCCATTAGCACCGCACAGCAATTACAAAAAGCCAGCGGGCAAGATTATGGCCCGATCATAGCGCAGTTTGCTTGTGAACAGGCCGATCGGTATGGGCGTGATCATGCCGAACCAGCGTCAGTGCGCCATGCCGTTCGGCGCGCGTTGCGCTTTGATGGCAACTGCGTTCGGGCCTCGCTGCTGCTCGCTGATCTGGAGCGCTCACAGGGGCGATGGCGCGCGGCGATTAAGGCCTGTCAGCAAGTCGAAAAACAAGATATTGAATACATACCCGAGGTGTTGGAGCGGCTAGAGTCGAGCTATCAAGCGTTAGGCGAGCGCGCAGCGTTTATGGCCGAACTCTATCGCCTACTCAACCGCTACCCCGGTGTTCCCGTGCTGATGAAGCTTGGTGAGCTCATTGACGAGCAACAAGGCCGCAAGGCCGCTATTGAGTTTCTTGCAACACAGCTACGAGAGCGGCCGTCGGTACGGGGTTTGGATCAATTGATTGCCCTGAATATTACCGAAGACGACGCCGATCCGCGGCGGCAACGGGATCTCAAGGTGCTGCGCGAGCTGTTTGGCGCGCTATTGGCTGATCGGATGCCCTATCGATGTGTTGAGTGCGGTTTTGAGGGCCGTCAGCTACATTGGCAGTGTCCGGGGTGTCGGACTTGGGCAACCATCAAGCCCCAGCGTGGTTTACAGGGGGAGTAACGCAGACACAATGACTAGCGTGATTATTGCCTTGGATTTTCCTTCGCCACAAACCGCGCATGCGTTTGTTGAGCGACTGCCGCTACGGAGCTGCCGGCTCAAAGTGGGCAAAGAGCTGTTCGTGCGCGGCGGTCCGCAATTTGTCACCCAGCTGGTTGATCAAGGCTGGGATGTCTTTTTGGATCTAAAATTTCATGACATTCCCAATACGGTGGCGGCGGCCTGCCGGGCTGCGGCCGATTTGGGCGTATGGATGGTCAACGTCCATGCCTTGGGTGGTCGCGCGATGTTAGCCGCTGCGCGCAATGCCATTGATCAAGGCGTGGGTACTCAGCCACTGCTAACGGCCGTGACCGTGTTGACCAGTCACGATGCGGCGAGCTTGCGAGCCATTGGCCTGAATGACACTCCGGCGCAGGCGGTAAACCGACTCGCACAATTAAGTGCCGATGCCGGCGTTGATGGAGTTGTCTGCTCTGCACAAGAAGCCCCTGAATTACGTGCGCAGTTTGGACCCGCTTTTCGGTTGGTCACCCCAGGGATTCGTCCTCATGGTGCGGCAGCGGATGATCAGCATCGTATTGTCACCCCCGCCATGGCATTGCAGGCCGGCGCTAGCGATTTGGTGATTGGCCGTCCGATTACGCGTGCCGATGATCCGGCTGCGGCACTGCAATCGATTGATTCTGAGATTCGTCTCACAACCCCAACGGATGGAAGCGACTAGCCTCAACACTCCGATTCACTTAGGAAAGGAGTTTCTCCATGGCGATGTCTAAAACCCCACTGGCCTTGCTCACGCTGGCGCTAACCGCTGGCTTTGCCTACGCCAACACGCAAGCGATTAATGTTAACGAGGCCAATGCTGCGGCCTTACAGGCACTCAACGGTGTCGGGCCGGCCACGGCTGAGGCCATTATTGAAGACCGACAAGCCAATGGCCCCTACGAGCGCATTGAGTCACTGACCCGCGTTAATGGAATTGGTGATGCCACATTGGAATCGCTTAAAGAGCAGATCGTCATCGAATAAGTTGGCTGATGCAACGGGCAGGGCAGAGTACCTGACAGGGGCTCTGCCTTGCGTTAATCTGAACGGCTAATGCATTAACCGTTCAGGGAGTGTGGCGGCAATGGCACGACGAATTCGCAAGGCAGTTTTCCCGGTTGCAGGCCTTGGCACTCGGTTTCTACCCGCGACTAAGGCCAACCCCAAAGAAATGCTCCCCGTGGTGGATAAACCACTCATTCAGTACGCCGCTGAAGAGGCGGTGAAAGCCGGCATCGAAACCCTGGTGTTTGTGAACGGCCGTAATAAGCGCAGCATTCCCGATCACTTCGACAAAGCCTATGAGCTCGAGACCGAGCTCGAAGAGCAAAATAAGCTCGATCGGCTAAAGGCTGTGCGCGATATTATTCCTGCGCATGTTGCCTGTATTTATATTCGTCAGTCAGAGGCGTTAGGCCTAGGCCATGCGGTGCTTTGTGCTGAGCCTGTCGTGGGCGATGAGCCGTTTGCAGTGATCTTGGCTGATGATTTAATCGATGATGGCGATCAAGGTGGTTGCTTAGCGCAAATGGTCGAGCAATATGATCAACAAGTCGCCAGCATTTTAGGCGTCCAGCGCATACCCAATGCCCATACCGATCGCTATGGTGTGGTCGATGTTGATCCCGTTGGCGAGCGCATTGGGCGGCTTAAGGGGATCGTTGAAAAGCCTGACCCAGCCAATGCCCCATCTAATTTAGGCGTGGTAGGTCGTTACATTCTCAATGGCAGCATTTTCAACAAACTTCGCCAAACCCGCCCAGGCAGTGGCGGCGAGATACAGCTGACTGATGCCATTGATGCGCTCATGCGCGATGAGCCGGTCTTTGCCTACGAGTTTTTGGGCCACCGCTATGATTGCGGCGACAAGCTTGGGTATTTGCAGGCCACGGTTGAATACGGCCTCAAACACCCAGAGCTTGGTCCGGCGTTTGCCGACTATTTAGCTAACCGCAATCATTAAGCGGTTTGGCGGTTCGTTAAAATTGATAGCGCAGTCGCGCGTACACATTGCTGTTGTTCTCTAGCTGCGAATAGAACGTCCAGTCGTCTTCACCGCCAAATACATTGCCGCCTAACGTACCGGTGAGCTGGTCGCTAATGCGATATTCCGCTCGTGGACGTAGGTAATAATCGGCATCCGATGGCGAGAAGAAGGTAAACATCGACAAAGTTAAGTCTTGGCGCAGCAGCTGCCAGGTTAGTCGATTGGTTAAAACATGCCGGTATTCGTCAGTCGCGAATGCCGTTTGGTCTTGGGGTAGGCTGCGAATTAGCGCCGCATGATCCTGCGTCCACTCCAAATAATACTGCCAGCCTAAGGTCAAATTACTCACCGGTTCATGTTCGTAACCGGCAAGGAAGCGCCACTGCGAGTTGGGCTGATTCGGGTCATCGCCATTGCTGTCAGCTGCCCCGTGGTAGGCCGTTTCGGCATTCACAATACCGTCGAATGCCGAGCGCCGAATACTCGCGCCGAACACCTCAAGACGTGGGAAATACGCCTTGTTTTGTTGTGTGTTAAAGCCGCTGGGTTGTTTGTCATAGCCTTTGTAGGCGTAGCCGGCATACTCCACGCCGTTCACCGTTTGATAAATTCGCAGTGCCAATTCGCTATCGTCGATGAGCGCATCACGCTCGATGGGGTCGAGTTTTGGCGGCGCGGCAACGTGCGTGCCCTGGCGTGGCGAAAAACACGACAGCCGCTCGCCGGCGATAAAGCGATTTGGGTTCGCGCGGGGGAGCCACACAAAATCAATGCTGAGGTCGCCGTACCAAGACAGTTTGATGGCATCGGTTGGCGCTTTTAAGTACTCGTTATCGCGCCCCCCAAAGAACGCCGGGTAGTCCTTTGGGAAGAGGTCATTTAAAAAGACCAAATCGCCCGTGCCCCAAGTGAGCACCTGTCGGCCGGCGCGAATATCAATTTGCTCACCCAGCGTGGTGTCGAAATGCAATTCCCTGAGGTCCGCCTGCGTGTTGTCTTCGAGCGCATCGCCCCAGACGTCGGCTTTGGCAACAACGGTGTAGTCTTCGAACACCCGCTCGGTTTCAAGTTGTGCTCGGATTTCGGCAACGGTTTGATCATCGTCCAACAAGGGGTCGTTGTTAATTCGCTCAGCCCAAGCCCCTTCGATAAAACCAAACCACTGCCAACCTTGGCTGTCGGCAGCCCAGGGGTCATCGCCCCAGCTATCATCTTTGCCCCAGTCGAGCGAATCGCTGGTTTGTGCGCCTACGCTTGCGCTGAGCAAGAGCCCGAGCAACCACGCACTCCAGCGACCGAAGCGGGTAGCGGTTAAGCGACTTGAACGCATCATGGTTTAGTTTCGCTGCAGCCAATCGCGCGGTGGGTTGCGCAATGAGCGCTCACTAAAGATGTCATCGGGCAGGCCGACGTTATATTCGGAGAAGCGAAATTGCGTCACAGTGTAGCCGCCGCTATCTAAATCGCTCATGCGCATTTCGGTGCCTGTGGGATAGCCGTCGATGGTTTCAACGCGAGTGACCTCCATGCGTCGAAACACCTCACCTGAATCGCGTTGATAATCGGTTCGCATGGGCAACAGCGTCTCGCGGTCTACCCAGGTTAGATAGCGAGCGAATTCAACGTTGCTGGGGTCTTTGGGCGTACTTTCGATGCGATAGTGCTCGTCCGTTGTTTCAACCAGCTGGTGATCGTCCAAATCAATGCTGCGCCCAGAGATATCTTCGTAATAAAAGTGCGAGCCAACAAAGCTTGTGCGTTTATCGCCGGCGGCAATGCGTTTAACAAGATCTAAGGCGGGCAAGTAAAGCCAGCGATCGTCGCCCTCACCAATGCGTTTTTCCACCCGAAAGACCGTTCCGCGAATATCAGCCGGGCGGCTAAAAACCACTAGATAGCGTTGCTCGCCGCCGTCATTAATGTCTTTACGCAGCAAAGTAAATTGCCGGCGCTGACGGTTATCGCCATCAACAATCATCATGCGGGCGGCCGATCGGCCATCATCGCCGGCGTAATACGAAGCAATATTGGCACGCTCAACAATCTCGCTTGCTTGTGTCAGTGGTTCGCTCCATGCGCTTTGTGTGGTGAGCGCCAAACTGCTGGCCAGTGTGATTAGCATTAGACGTGACAAGCTCATGATGATGTCTCCTCAGATTGGCTTGGGGTGCGCTCGGGCATAATGCGGCGTCGGCTTACCGCCATGATGGCGGGCAAAAGCACGATCGATGCCAGCGCTGAGGCGGCCATTATGCTGGCCAGAAAAACACCTACGGTGTTGTAGGGCACCAGCGGGGCGGCGAGCAGTGGCAAAAAGCCCACCGCAATCACAATGGCATTGCGACTAATCGCGCGCGCGGGTTCTCTGAACATCAATTGCATGCTCTGGCCGAAGTCGCCGGTGCGCCGATAGGCTTCGCGACTGCGCTCAATAAAGTGAATTGCGAAGTCGACTGACAACCCAAGTGTTAGCGATGAAAGTACTGCAATGGGCATGTCATAGGGTTTGCCTATGAGCCCAACCACGCCGTAAATCAGGGTGATGCTAACGCTGAGCGGCACCATGGCGAGCAAGCCAAATACCACCGAACGAAACAGCAATAACATCATAGCCGCCACCATGACCCAAGCAACGGCCAAACTTTGTGCCATGCCTTTAACCATCGCATCCTGCCAAACAACGTTGATGTAGTTCAGACCACCCCAACTCATCGCAATATCCTCAGGCAGTGGATTTTCAGCAACATACGCTTGGGCGCGCTCGACGACCTGTTGCATGTCTTGATTATCACCGCTGCTCAGTTGTAGCCATAAATTGGCGGACTGATAGTCCGGTGTCACCATTCGCCACAGGTCATGCGGGCGATGTGAGCCTTGAAAGCTGAGCAGCGTTTGCGCAACGGCCTGACGGCTATCGGGAATGCGATAGTCGGCTTGATCGCCGCTGCGTAATTCGCGGTAAACCGTGCGGACTAAATCGGCGATGCTATTGACTTTGCCCACGTCGTCACTGCCGCTCAAATGGGCCTGGAAGTCGCTGACATAGCGAAGTACCTCAGGCTTTTGGAAAACATTCAATGCACCGCGCGTCTCATCAATATGCTCGAGTAACGCTTGCCAGGCATCGGCTGCGTTGGCGTTATTGGTGGCAAATAATTCGTCATCAACAGCCAAGCTCATTTGTTCGAGCTTTGCGGCAAAATCCTGAGTTTGCTCGTTGGCTTGATTTTGGATGGACTGCCAGCGTGCGCGAAAGGCTTGATCAACACCGGATGCTTGGGTAATCAAATCCCGCGCCGTATTTTCAAATTGGCGCTCAGCTGTCGCATTGGGAGCCGATTCAAGTCTCAAATAGGCGCTGTACGTACCCGCAAAATGCTCATTGAGCACCCGGTCAGCGACTCGAATGGGATGGTCTGACTGAAAC
>CAJXMZ010000046.1 GCA_913056315.1 uncultured Ectothiorhodospiraceae bacterium | reverse complement strand
AAAATAGGCCATAGATCGCGCCAGCTAAGCTCTCGATACACCACCATGCCGACAAACAAGGCATAAAAAACCGCCACCGCCGCGGCTTCGGTCGGGGTGAACACCCCGCCATAAATACCCCCAATCACCACCACCGGCATGAGAATGGCCGCCCACGCCTGACGAATGGCCTTAAGCAACGAATCACGCTCGGCGCCGTCTTCTTTACCAAAGCCTTTAATTTTGCAGATCGCATAAATAAACAAAATCATCGCCGTGCCAAACAACAGCCCGGGGCCGATGCCGGCAATAAATAGCTGGCCAATCGAGGTGTCGGTACTCACGCCATACAAAATGAGCGGGATAGACGGCGGCAGCAATACACCCAGCTCAGCCGATGAGGCCTGAATCGAGGCGGCCAGGGGACGGGGGTAGTGATGCCGGACCATGGCCGGAATTAATATCGCGCCAATGGCATAGGTGGTGGCCACACTCGAGCCTGAGACCGAGGCAAAAAACATGCAGGTGAGCACACACGAGCAGGCAAGCCCGCCTTGAATGCCGCCAATAATGGACTTAGCCAGCTCCACCAAGCGCTTAGAAATACCGCCTTGGGCCATTAAATTACCGGCCAAAATAAAAAACGGAATGGCCATGAGCGGATAGTGATCAATGCTCACAAACATGCGTTGCGCGGTCACAATTAACGGCAGGGGTGAGAAGAAATGCACCCCAAACATCGACGCAAGCGCAATCGATACGGCAATCGGCACACCCAGGGCAAAAAAGACCACTAAGGCCAGCGCAATCGCGGCATTCATGAGCGCTGCGCTCCGGTAGTGGGGTGGTCTGCAGCCGAATCGGCCGGCTCGATCGAGTCCGAATGGTGATCGTTATTCGGTAATTCGCGCATCGCCGGATCGAGCAGTCGGCCCACCAACGCAATCACCGCAAAGGCACTGCCCACGGGTAGCGCGGAATAGGCCCAGGCAATGGAGATATCCATCCCGGCCATACGCTGTGGCTGCACGCGCAGCCCCATTTGATAGCTAAAATACGCCATTAGGACAAAAAATAATAAACAAAGCAGGGTAATAAAATACTCCAGCGCAATATGCACACGCCGGGGTAGCAAGGTGAAAATTAACTCCACGCGCATCATTTCATTGCGCCGAAACGCATTGGCCGCGCCTAAAAAAACGCACCAAACAATTAGCGAGCGCGAGGCCACTTCAGAAAAGTGTGAGGGGTCGTTAAACACAAAGCGGGTGATGACTTGGTAGAACGCGGCAACAGACGCTAGGGCCAGCATGGTCACTGACAAAATTAGCGCGCTGCGTGTTGTGACCCGTTCAATGGCCAAAACGGCGCGTTGTACCGGATGCCGTGTGACTGCGCTCATTAACAACTCTCCGTCATAAACCCAAACAGACGGCCGGGGCACGAGGGCCCCGGCGCTGTTCATCGAGTGGCCTTAGCCCTCGAAGCGCTGGATGCGATCCAGCATTTCGCTGCCGTACTCGTCTTTAAATGACTCGTACACCGGCTCAATCGCGCTCTGGAAGGGGGCCTTGTTGACCTCTTCAATCACGGTCATGCCGTTTTCACGCAGCAAATCCAAACCTTCGGTCTCTAACCGCAGCACCTCATCACGGGTGGCGTTGGCTGAAGCCTGAGCGGCTTGGTTAAACCAGTCTTTTTCTTGCTCACTCAACTCGCTCATCAACACCGAAGAGCCCAGCACAGCGGCTGGTGAGTAAACGTGACCGGTTAGCGAGACATGGTCCTGCACTTCCCAGAACTTGGTGGCCACAATCACGGTCACCGGGTTTTCTTGGGCGTCGACCGTACCCTGTTGCAGGGCGGTAAACAGCTCAGGAAAGGCCATTGGCGTGGGGCTTGCACCCAGCTCGCGGAAGGCATTCATGTGCACCTGGTTTTCCATGGTCCGAATCTTAATGCCGTCGACATCGCTTGGCTCATGGACTTCGTTGCGGGAGTTGGTCATATGGCGAAAGCCATTCTCGGACCAAGCCAAGCCCACAATGCCGTGTGGCTCCATTTTATCGAGCAGGTCTTGACCGATCTCACTATCCAGCACCGAACGGGCGTGATCGTAGTCGGTAAACAAAAACGGCAGGTCGAGCACATACGTCTCAGGGACGAAGTTGCCGAGTGGGCCCGTCGAAGTGATAACCACATCGACCGTTCCAATCTGCAAGCCCTCGATCATGTCACGCTCGCCGCCAAGCGAACCGGCAACGTGCTCGCGCACGGTGAACTCACCGCCACTGACCCGCTCCAGGGTTTCTTTAAAAGCATCAGCGCCAACACTGTAATGCGAATCATCAGACAAGGTATGACCGAGCTGAATCTCACGCGCTTCAGCCACACCACCCAGAATAAGCAGCCCACAGGCAGCTGCGCTTAGATTTTTGAACTTCATAGTCTCCTCCAGAAGGTTACTTTTATGACCACCTACCGGTGATCTTGCCTTGCAGCCCGCCTAGCTAGCGAACCATCAATGCTCGTTGTTGTTATCCCTAACATGCGTCGATGCGATCTTCTTCAATGAAGGCCGCAATAATGGCATCAATATCCCGATCAGCGCTAAACCCCAGCGCGTTGGCTTTGGCGGTATCAAAACGCGCGGGCCAACCGCCGACGATCGCCTCAATACCGGCATCGGGTTGGGCGTGCACACGCTCACGCGCCGCTGGGCCGCCGGCACGTTCGAGCGCGGCGAGCATGTCGCTGACTGCAACGCAGCACCCGGGCAACATCACGCTGCGCGAGGCGCCAAAATCGGCGGCCGGAATGCCCAGGGCATGCACCATATTGGCAATCACCGCCCGTGGCGAAAGCAAATTCAGCGCCAAGGTCTCGGGCACCGGCAACACCGCCGTCTCACCCTGCAAGGGCTCGCGAATAATACTGCTGGCAAAGCTCGACGCCGCCGCATTCGGCCGGCCTGGCCGCACCGCAATGGTGGGCAGGCGCAACACGCGCCCGTCAATCAGGCCGCGTCGCGAAAAATCATTAATGAGCTGCTCGCCCATCACCTTTTGCGCGCCATAACTGCTTTGCGGTGTCAGCGCCGTGTTATCAGTGACCACCGCCGGCAGCGCACCGCCGTAGACCGCCACCGAGCTGGCAAACACCACCATGGGCGGCTGCGCCAGGCCACGGCAGACTTCCAGCAATGTTCGGGTGCCATCTAAGTTAACGCGCAGCCCCAAGTCCAAGTCAGCTTCAGCCGCTGAGCTGACCACCGCGGCCAAATGCACAATGACATCAGCCTGCTCGCCGAGTAACTGGGTTAAGTCGTCGGCGCGGGTAATATCGCCGACTTGGGTGGATATCGCCGGGGACTTGGCCGAGGAGACCGCGGGAATGGGCGGTTCAACCACGTCAAATAAGCACAGCTGTGTGACTGCGCGCGGGCCCTGCGGGCTAGGCAACTGCGGGTCGGCCAGGATTCGGGCAATGAGTTTTTGCCCTAAAAAGCCGGCCGCACCGGTCATCACAACCTTCATGCCGAGACCTCCGCGCGATTGAGCCACGGCTGCGCCCAATCCAAACCGGCTTGGGTTTGGCCGCGCGGGCGGTATTCACAGCCCACCCAGCCCATGTAGCCCCGCGCGTCCAGCGAATTAAGCACCCATGACCAATCGACCTCGCCGTTGGCATCGGGTTCGTTGCGCCCGGGCACGCCGGCAATTTGAATGTGCGGGCTTTGCGCTAGGTGATCATCGAGCGCGTCGGCCAGCCGGCCTTCGAGCATTTGCCGATGGTACAGATCCAGCTGAATGCCGACTGATTCCACTAGCGACTCGCCAGCCACCGCGCGCAAGCGCTCAATAAGATCTTCGGCCTGACGGGCGCTACGCAAAAAATAGCCGGGCATATCAATCGGGTTAATCGGTTCAATTAAAATAGTCACCCCATACTCCGCGGCTTTTTTGGCCGCGTGATGCAGGTTGGACAGGTAGGTCATTTCGACCAACGCCGGGTCACTGCGCGCCGGGACAATGCCCGCCATCATGTGTAGCTGCGAGCAGCCCAGCGCTTGGGCATAGGCCAGGCCTTGATCAATGCCCTCGCGCACTTGCGCTTCGCGCCCGGGCACGCAGGCAAGCCCACGCTCGCCGGCTTCCCAATCACCCGGGGGCAGATTAAACAACGCTTGGGTGAGCCCATTGGCTTTGAGCGCCGCGGCAATGTCTTCGGCGGCAAAGTCGTAGGGAAACAAATACTCAACGCCACGAAAACCCGCCTCAGCCGCCGCGGCAAACCGGTCTAAGAAGGCATGCTCGGTAAACATCATGGAAAGATTAGCGGCCAAACGCGGCATTACGGCCTCCCAAACGTGTCATGCAGCGAGGCAATTTGCGCCTCGGTCAGCGTGCGCGGATTGTGCCCGCGCAGCAGCAAATGCAATTTTGCCGTTTCTTCGAGTTCTTCGGTGGCATAGACTGCCGCTTCTAAACTTTTCCCGGCCACAACCGGGCCATGGTTGGCGAGCAGGACCGCGGCGTGTTGACCGGCCAGCCCTCGCACCGCATCCCCCACCGCCGGATCGCCGGGCTCGTGATACGGGATTAAAGGCAGACGCCCCACGCGCATCATGTAGTACGCGGTGAGCGGCGGCAGGCAGTTATGCGGGTCGGTATCGGGCAGGCATGACACGGCGACCGAATGGGTCGAGTGCAAATGCACAATGGCTGCGGACTGCGGGCGCTCAGCATACATGGCCGTGTGCAAATACTGCTCTTTGGTGGGCGCATCGCCATCGACATGGCGGCCTTGGTCATCCAGGCGTGTCAGTCGCGCAGGATCGAGCCGGCCCAGGCAGGCATTCGTCGGGGTCATCAACCAACCTGAGTCCAGTCGCACCGAAATATTGCCGCTCGAGCCCATGGTCAACCCGCGATCAAACAGCGACTGACCCAAGGTGCAAATTTGCTCACGCAGCGCGGTTTCATTCATGATGAGCTCCAGGTGGCCCGGGTGAAAAAGTCCGTATCGCCGAAATTGCCTGACTTTAGCGCCAAGGCAAGCGCGACGGGGGACTCATTATCACTCAAACGGCTAATTTGTGTACTTGTCCACGGCACACCCGGGTCAATTTGTGGGCCAATCCGCAGCCAGTCGACGCCCAGGGCGCTGACAACCGCGCCCGAGGTCTCGCCCCCGGCAACCATTAAACGCCGCACACCGGCATCAACCAAGCCTTGGCTAATGCGCGCCAGCGCCGACTCGACCAGCTCGCCGGCTTGGGCGTTACCCAATTGCGCCTGCGCGGCGGCCACGGCTTCGGGCGCATCGGTTGAATACACCAACACCGGGCCTGCGGCCAGCTTGGGTAGCGCCCATTCCAATGCGGCATCAACGGCTTGGTCAAAATCGTTGGCCAGGGCCAGCGGATCAAGCGCCAGGGCCGGATGCTCAGCGGCAAACGCCGCTACTTGGGCTTGGGTTTGGGTTGAGCAACTGCCTGAGACAATCGCGCAATGCCCCCCAAAGGCCTCTAACTGACCGGCATTGGGACGGCGTTGAATATCGCCGTGTTGCTCATAGGCCGCGGGCAGTCCCAGCGCAATGCCCGACCCACCGGTAATGAGGGCGGCATCGGCAAAGGCTTGGCCCAGCGTATCGAGGTGGTCGGCGTTGAGCGTATCGACAATGGCTAAGCGCACATCAATGCTTTGCAAGTCAGCTGCTCGCTCGCGCACCGCCTCAACACCATCATCAATGGTGTGGGCATCAATTAACCCGACTTCGCTTTGGCTTTGCGCGCCCAGCCAGCGCACCAAATTGGCATCGGTCATGGGAGTGAGCGGGTGATGCTGCATGCCCGATTCATTCAGCGGCACGCCGTTCACCCATAAAATGCCGTCCTCAACAATGCGGCCGGTGACCGGAAAGGCCGGTGCGGCGATCGCAAAATCCGCTTGCAAGTCGTCAAGCAACGCCTCGGCAACCGGGCCGATATTCCCCTCGGGCGTGGAGTCAAAGGTTGAGCAATATTTAAAAAAGAATCGCTGGCAGCCGGCTTGCTGGAGCACGGCCAAGGCCGCACGCGATTCGGCCACGGCTTCGGCGACCGGGGTGGTGCGCGATTTTAACGCCACGACAATGGCATCGGCCTGCGCGATATCGGCATTGGCGTTTGGGCCCACAACCGTTTCAAGCGTGGGCACACCAATCACCTGCACGCAGCGCATGCCCTCGCGCACCAGGTTGTTGGCTAAATCCGTGGCGCCGGTAAAGTCATCGGCGATGCAGCCCAAAAACGCCATGCCGCGCTACCCTCCCGCCGCATCGTTGGCGGCCGCGGGCAGTTGAATGCCGGCAAGCCGCTCGTAGACTTTAATCACCGCGCTATCGTCTTCGCGGCCATAACCCGCGGCGGCGGCGGCCGTAAATTGCTGCTGGGCGGCGGCCGACAAGGGCAAAGGAAAGCGCAAATCTCGGCCGGTTTGGGTAACGATGCCGAGGTCTTTGACAAAAATTTCCACCGCGGAGCGCGGTGAGTAATCGCCCTCGAGCACATGCGCCATGCGGTTTTCAAACATCCATGAGTTGCCGGCCGAGGCGGTAATCACGTTGTAAATGGTTTGCGCGTCCAGCCCCATGCGCAGGCCTAGGGCCATGGCCTCGGCCGCAGCGGAGATATGCACCCCGGCGAGCAATTGGTTGACCAGCTTGACGCTCGAGCCCGGGCCGCAGACATCACCCAAACGATGCACAACCGCGGCCATGGCGTTAAGCGCCGGCTGCGCGCGCTCAAACGCCTGCGCGCTGCCCGAGGCCATCACGGAGAGTTCGCCGGCGCGAGCTTTCACCGCGCCGCCACTAATCGGCGCGTCGATCATATCGATGCCGGCGGGTATTTGTTCAGGCAATGCTTCGGCGAAGGCCGGCGGGACGGTGGCGTTTTGCAAAATCACCGGCTGCTCGCCGAGCCGTGCGCTAACGTTGGCCCTGGCACGCTCGGGGCCAATAACGCCATCGGCGCCAAACAACACTTGTTCGACTTGATCGGCGTTAACCACGACTAACAAGATAATGCTGGCGCGCTCAGCGGCTTGGGCGGGCGTATCGGCGATCTCGCCACCGGCGGCGGCAAAACTTTTGAGCGCCTCGGCGTTGACGTCACAACCGGTGACCGCAAAGCCTGCATCGAGGAGTGCTCGGGCGGTACCCATGCCCATAGCGCCTAAACCAATCACGGCAATGCGGGGCTTGGCTGATGATTGATTGCCCGTGGTGGCGGGGTCGAGCCGACCGCTCATAACGCTCCTCCTATAACCTCGATGGTAACGGTACCATCACTTTGGTGGTAACGGTACCATTTCCGCGTAATACTTCCACCCCATGTCTAAGCCATTGACTGACAACGCGCCCACCTCGCCCCGACGGCGACGAAGTTCGGGCCGTGCCACCATTACCGATGTCGCCAATCGGGCGAACGTCGCGCGCATCACCGTCTCGCGGGCGCTGAACGACCCCGGTACCGTCTCACCGGATTTGCGCCAGCGCATTGAAGCCGCCGTGGCCGAACTGGGTTATGTGCCCAATCGGCACGCCGGCAGCCTGGCTTCTGCGACCAGCTCGGTGGTGCCGTTGATTGTGCCGTCGTTATCAAACGCGGTGTTTTTAGAGGTGATTCGCGGGGCGCAGAGTCTGCTTGAGGCCGAGGGCTATGAGCTGTTGCTGGGCAACACCGACTACGACGTCGAGCGTGAGCAAAAGCTGATGCAAACCCTGCTGGGTTGGTCGCCTGCCGGCGCCATTGTCTCAGGTCTACGCCACAGCCAGGGCACGATTGAAATGTTGCGTCGCTGGGGCGGGCCCTGCGTTGAAATTATGGAATACGGCACCCCGAACATTGATATGAACGTGGGGCTATCGCACGAGGCGGCGGGTGCGGCGATGGCGGCGCATTTTTTAGCGCGCGGGTATCAGCGGGTGGGGTTTGTGGGCACGCAGCTCGATTGGGACTATCGAGCCGCCCAGCGCCTGGCGGGATTTGAGGCGGCACTGGATGAGGCGGGCGTGGGCATTACGTTTGTAAAACGTTTGGAGCAGGCGTCAACGGTGGGGCTGGGTGGCCGCGCGCTTAAAGCGGTTATCGCTGAGCATCCGCACGCGCAGGCGACGTTTTTTGCCAATGATGACTTGGCGGTGGGTGCGATTTTAGAAGCGCAGCGCGCGGGCATTCGGATTCCCGACGACATGGCTATTGCGGGATTTAACGGGCTGAATTTGGGTAATCACGTCAGCCCGCGACTGACCACCATCGTTTCACCGCGGTTTCGTATGGGCCGCCGCGCCGCCGACATGCTGCTCGCCCGCATGCGCGGCGAATCGGTGCCGCAGCGCGCCCGGAATATTGGGTTTCGGTTATTGGCGCAGGAGAGTACTTGAGGGGTGGCGGGGCTGACGTTTGACGTCGTCTGTTCAGCAGGTGGATGCTGACGGTTGGGGGGTTAGGGACTAACGACTCGCGTAATTTTGTTCAAGCCACTGGCGGTATTCGCCGGACTGCACGCGATTCACCCACTCGGTGTGCTCGAGATACCACTGCACGGTCTTGCGCAGGCCGGACTCAAAGGTATGTCGTGGGCGCCAGCCCAACTCGCGCTGAATACGACGGCTGTCAATCGCATAGCGTCGGTCGTGGCCGGGGCGGTCGGTAACGGATTGGATTAGATTGCGGTAATGGGTGGGGGTGTTGGTTTCAAGGTTCGTTTGACGTCTGACGTCCTCCGCCATGGGTCGTAACTCGGTGAGTAAATCGCAAATGGTGTGGACGACGTCCAAGTTAGTTCGCTCAGCATCACCGCCAATATTGTAGGTCTCGCCCACCTCGCCGTGCTGCAGCACCGTCCATAGCGCTTTGGCGTGATCCTCGACGTGCAGCCAGTCGCGAATTTGCCCGCCATCACCATAGACCGGCAGTGGCTTACCCGCTGCGGCATTTAAAATCATCAGCGGAATGAGCTTTTCCGGAAACTGATACGGCCCATAATTGTTTGAGCAGTTGGTAATGACCACCGGCAAACCATAAGTCCGATGCCAAGCGCGCACCAGGTGATCGCTCGCCGCCTTACTCGCGGCATAAGGTGAGCTGGGCGCGTAGGGCGTGGTCTCGGTGAAGGCCGGCGCGTCGAGCGGCAAGTCGCCAAAGACTTCGTCGGTGGAAATGTGATGAAAACGGAATCGCTCGCGAGGGCTTTGCTGCCGCTGGTCGGGCTGGTCGGCAAGGCCCTGCCAATACTCTCGCGCGACTTCGAGTAGATTCTGCGTGCCGACGACATTCGTCTGGACAAAGGCTTCCGGTCCCAAAATGGACCGGTCGACATGACTTTCCGCGGCGAGATGCATCACCGCATCGGGTTTGTGCACTCGAAACACCCGCTCAACGGCCGCGCGATCACCAATATCCACATGCTCAAAGTGATAGCCCGGGTCGTCGTCCAGCCCCGGCAGTGCCTCGAGATTGCCGGCGTAAGTTAGTGCATCAACGTTAACGACGCGAGCAAGCTGACTTCCCATTAGGAAGCGCACCAGCGCTGAACCGATGAATCCCGCGCCCCCGGTTATTAATATTTTCATTCGGCCTCCGTGCGTTTTGTATCCGCTAGGTTACGTCAGCCATTAGGCAGATGGATGAATAATGATAAGGATAATTTGTAGAGCGTTTTGTTACACATGTCTTTGGCGGGGGTGCGAATGCTGGACATAATATGCAATACGGATGGACATCAGCCGTAGTCGGCTGAGAGCCAAAATCGCACTTTTTTGGGGCAAAGACCTGCTTCAACCCCAGAAAAACGGCAATATTCTTCGGAAATATCGCGACGTTTTGCGTCCTCCGTCTTGCGGAAGGATATCCAACGACAGCGTTTTTTTGAAAATCAGGATCTAAGGGGTATCAACGTCAGTAACCCTATGGGTTAGTAACGCGCCGCCTCACGCACCTTGCGCATGAATCCGCCCAAGCTGTCTTTAGCCATCGGCATTTGATCGGTCAATAAGCGAAGGCTTAGGCCATTGATCGGCTGACGCTCTGTCTCCACTGCAACCAACTGCACAACCGGTTGACCGTGTTTGGTAATTACCACGCGCTCGCCCTGTGTAATGCGCTCGATGAGATTGCTCAAATTCGCCCTTGCATTGGCAAGGGTAACGATTTTCTTAATCATATGACTCAGCTCCACTAGGGAAACTAGGCTGACAGTGGGAGACGATCGTAGTGTAAGTCACAAGACATTGCCTTTGTTCGACTATCAAAAGAACAACGCGACGCACTAGATGACCGCTCCGATGCGTGACATTGGCTATTCATCGTAGCCATTGGGATTTTGGCGCTGCCAGTTCCAGGCATCGCGCAGCATGGATTCGAGGGGATACTCGGCTTGCCAGTCCAGCTCAGTCTGGGCGCGGCTTGGATCGGCATAGCAGGTTGCGATGTCGCCTGGCCGACGGGGCGCGTTGTTCGTTTTAATCGTCTGGCCGCTGACCTTTTCGAATGCGGCCACGACCTCGCGCACCGAATACCCGCGGCCGGTGCCGAGATTCCACACGCGACAACGGCCGGTGGCGCTCGCCGCGTCTGCAACCATGCTCTGAGCCTCAGCCGTTGCCATACCTTCGGCCTCAGCCCTTGAAGCACCCTTCCCCTGCCGCGCGGCTGCAGAGCCCTGCGACGAAACTAATCGCTCCAATGCCTCCAATGCCCGAACATGACCAAGGGCTAAATCCACCACATGAATATAATCGCGGACGCCGGTGCCATCGGGCGTTGCGTAATCATTGCCGTAAATCGATAAAGCCTCGCGCCGGCCGACCGCGACTTGGCTAACGAACGGCACGAGGTTATTCGGAATGCCATGCGGATCTTCGCCGATTTGACCGCTGGGGTGGGCCCCCACCGGATTAAAATACCGCAGCAGCGCAACCGCCCAGCGATCATCCGCCGCCGCGACATCAGCCAGCATTTGCTCGATCATCAGCTTGGTCTTGCCGTAGGGGTTTGCGGGCTCGCCAACGGGCGCCGTTTCGGGGATGGGCACCTCGGCGGGGTCGCCATACACCGTCGCCGACGAGCTAAAAATCATGCGCCGCACGCCAGCGCGCTCCATGGCCTCGAGCAGAGCAATAGTGCCGCCCACATTGTTTTCGTAATACCGCAGTGGCTGTTCCATGCTCTCGCCCACTGCCTTTAGCCCCGCAAAGTGCATGACGGCGTCGATGGGCGTAGCGGTCGAGGTGGCCCCATCGGCCTGCGGCGGACGAGTAAGCACCTCTTCCATTGCCTGACGATCACGAATATCCGCTTGGATAAACGGCACGGTCTGCCCGCTCAGTGCCTCAACCCGCTCGAGCGAGGTCCGCGTGCTATTGCACAAGTTATCGACCGCGACCACCGAGTGCCCGGCAGCCAACAGCTCTAGCACCGCGTGCGAGCCGATATAACCGGCCGCACCGGTAACGAGTAGTTTCATCTTGGGATTCGCCTCATAGGCTTATCTTACTCAAAGCCGAAGGCTAGCAGAGACCGCGCCATCATGCCGCGATACACTGTACTCTTGGCTGCGACGATACTTAGGAGGCCGCTTGGCCAAGCCGACTGAAGAAAAGCCCAACGGCACCGCTGCGCTGTATTACGACGCCTCATGTGGCCTATGCCGTCGTGAAATTGAGCACTTGCGCCCACGGCTTGAGCCGCATGCTGAGCTGATTGATATTAGCGCGGACAATTTTGTGCCGCCGCAAGGCTACAGCCTGCGCGCCCTCATGGAGCGTATTCACTTTTTTGACGGTGAGCGCATGCACATCGGCTTTGCAGCAACCCTGGCCTATTGGCGGCTGGCGGGGCTCAAAGTGACGACCACCCTACTCGGCCTGCCGGGCGTGTTTCATATCGCTGACTTTGTCTATAACCGCTGGGCGGCTTGGCGAATGCGGCGATCAAACTAAAGGAAAGGTATAGCTACCAAGCGAACAATTGCTGTAAGTAAGCAAAAACAAAAACCGACCAAACCAAGAACGCGACGAGTAAAGACAGCATCACGGCGGCCGAGCCGACATCCTTTGCAACGCCAGAGAGCTCATGCGGCTCAAACCCAATCCGATTGACCACCACCTCAATCGAGGTGTTGATCACCTCAACAATCAAAACCAGCCATAGCGACAACAAAAGCAGCACGACATCGCTTGCACGCTCGCTGATTAGGAAAGCGAATGGAGTCAAAAAAACAAAGAGCATGAGCTCTTGGCGAAAAGCCGCTTCGTTTTTCCACACATAGGCCAGCCCACGGCTTGAGTTAAGAAGGGCATGGAGCATTCGAGCGATTCCGCGACGCTTTTCAATCACCACAAGACCTGTAAGCGACCTTTACTTTGGTCTGGAGCATACCACTGCTGTTGCAAAC
>CAJXMZ010000045.1 GCA_913056315.1 uncultured Ectothiorhodospiraceae bacterium | reverse complement strand
GCCTTAGCCAGTAATTGGGTTAGCAGCGTGCCCGCCGCACCCACCACGGCACCGGCAATAATCATGGCCGGGTTGCCGATGGCGTAGCCCTCAAAGCCAACCGCAAGACCGGTTAGCGCATTAAACAATGAAATGATGACAGGCATGTCGGCGCCACCAATCGGCACCGCCACGAATACACCCAGCAACAAGCCAAGGGCAAAGAAGATTACAACCACCGCGAGACTGTCGGTGTAGAAGGTCATGATGCCAAACACAATCGCCAGCGCGAACACGACAACGTTCACAATGCTTTGCGCAGGGACCAAACGATTGCGCTTCATGCGCCCATCAAGTTTTGCCCATGCGATCAACGAGCCTGAGAAGGCGACCGTACCAATGAGCGCACCTAAAATAGCCAAAACGGCGACATCAGCACCCAGCACATCAGCAATACTTGGGCTGCCGACCCCTTCGGCTTTCAACGCAGCCTGCGCCGCCGCAAGACTGATATTGGCATCAGCTGCTAGGGCCTGCGCTTGGACCATGAGGTCATCGGGCAGGCTACGCAGTGCTCGCAGCATTTCTACCGCGGCAATGGCAGCCGCCGCACCACCGCCCATGCCGTTATACAACGCCACCATTTGCGGCATTTCGGTCATGCCGACCCGTCGGCCTGACCACCAAGCCAAACCACCGGCAACAACGATGCCAATAATAATTAATAGATAGTTAGTGACGCCGTGGATAGACGGGTGCAAGAAGGTCACTAAGGTGGCGATCACCATACCCACGCCAGCCCACATAATGCCCTTGCGAGCCGTGCGCGGTGAGCTCATGGCCTTAAGGCCAAGGATGAACAGTATGGCGGCTAAAAGGTAACTAAATTGGACGATGAAATTCATTCTTTCGCCCCCTTCTTCTGCTCATCTTTGCTTTTAAACATCTCCAGCATGCGCTCGGTGACGACATAGCCACCCACGGCGTTGCCGGCAGCCAATACCACGGCGATAAAGCCAACCACTTGCTCAGCCACCGTTTCTGCATGGCCCAGCACCACCATGGCGCCCACGACAACAATGCCGTGGATAAAATTTGATCCCGACATGAGCGGCGTGTGCAAGATGACCGGGACTCGGCTGATCACCTCAAAGCCGGCAAAACCCGCCAACATAAATATATAGATCGCGACAAAGCCTTCGATCGCCATTATTTGTCTCCTTCCATGCGCTCTTTAGCGGGCGCATAACGCGTCTCGCCATCGTGGGTCAGGCAGCTATCAGCCACCACCTGATCATCCCAATCGAGCTGAATTTCGCCTTCTTTGACCAATAAGGCCAGCAGATTGCAAAGGTTGCGGGCGTACATTTCGCTGGCGTGCGTAGCCGCCATGCTGGGAATGTTTTTGGGCCCAGCAATCGTGACGCCGTTGTGCGTGACTTCTTTGCCTGCCTCGGTCAGCGCGCAGTTACCGCCGGTTTCAGCGGCCATATCCACAATGACCGCACCCGGTTTCATGCGCTCAACGGTCGCCTTGTCGATAATTTTTGGCGCCGGTCGCCCGGGAATGGCCGCGGTGGTGATGACCCCGTCGGCTTGCGCGATGTGTTGCGCTAACACTTCAGCCTGCTGAGCTTTTTCCTCGTCGGTTAGTTCACGGGCGTATCCGCCCTCGCCATCGGCGCTGACGCCGGTGTCGATAAATTTGCCGCCCAAAGACTCAACCTGTTCTTTGGTGGCCGAGCGCACGTCATAGGCTTCGACGATGGCGCCTAAGCGCTTAGCCGTGGCAATTGCCTGAAGACCAGCCACGCCAGCACCCACCACAACAACGCGGGCCGGTCGGACTGTCCCAGCAGCGGTGGTTAACATCGGAAACAGCTTCGGGCTGAGGTGCGCGGCCAATAGCGCACACTTATACCCGGCGATGTTGGCTTGCGATGACAACGCGTCAATCGATTGTGCGCGGGTAATGCGCGGCACTAATTCAAGGGCAAAGCTGGTGACTTTGCGCTTATTCAGGTTAGTGATTCGGCTGTCGCCCTCGTGCGGCGCCATATGCCCAAGCAGCAAGCTGCCTTCTGGCAACTTACCGGCTTCATCTGCACTGGGGGGCTGAACCCGCAGTACAATATCGGCGTCTTTATACAGTTGCGCTGCGCTGTCTGCCCAACTAACCCCTTCGTACAGGTCATCGGGAAAGCCGGCAGCTACACCGGCGCCTTTTTGCATGCGCACTTCGACGCCAAGTTTGTCGAGTAGCTTAATAACGCTGGGAACGATAGCGACCCGGCGCTCGCCGCTCGCCGTCTCTTTGGGTACGGCAATGGTGATGCCCATCGGGTTTTCTCCTGTCCTTTTGCGGTTCGATATGACCGACGAAACTTTGATTTTACAGCATATGAGAGCGGAAACACCCCCTAAGCTGTGCAGTCTTTTGGTCACGCGGTTGTCACGCTTGCACATTAGGATCAAGCGATACATGATCTAAGTGTGATCGATGTCGCCGCGACACCGGCAGGCGTTATAGGGGGCGAAGGCTTGATAACCCTCCAGCACCACATCCTACGAACCGATGTATCGGGGATGCCACTCGAGTGGATCACCTATCAGGATGCGGTTCGTCTCTACACCCTCGACCAGGTGGCCTACACCTGTGGCAAAGGGCTTTATCGCGTTCACGGCGGCACCAATGCCAAATCGGGTCGGCGGAGCATGATCGAGGTCAACTCAATTATCGCCACGGCGGGTGCTATGCAGGCCAGCCTGAAAGGCAATCCGTCTTACACGCCACCATTGAATAACACCACGCTTTTTCGTCGCGATGATCATTTGTGTCTTTACTGCGGTGAGTCACGACGCGCCAAAGATTTGTCGCGGGATCACGTCAAACCGATCAGTCGGGGTGGTCAAGATCAATGGACCAACGTGGTGACCGCTTGCAAGCCCTGCAACAACTACAAAGGCAATCGTACGCCGGAGCAGGCCCGGATGCAGTTATTGGCCGTGCCGTTTACGCCCACCCATGCCGAGTATGTTTATTTGCAAGGCCGGCGTATTTTGGCTGACCAAATGGCCTTTTTACGGGCGCATTTTCCACGCCGCAGCCCGTTGCGTGAGCGCCTTGAGCGCATTGCTGAGGGCTCATCATCCGATACGGTGATTAGCTGAGTTTAGCCGTCGGGCTCCATGGCATTGAAAAACTCACCGTACGGATCTTCATCCGCTGGCGGGCGACCATCGTAGACCTGGTTTTGTCGGTACTGCCGGTACGCTGAGCGGGTAAAGACGTAGGGGTCGAGTGCTGATTCGTCGCGAAAGCGGGCAAGACGCTCGCCGCGGGCACGTGCGTTAACGATGTTCACCGCGGTTAAAGTGCCAAAACTCAGCGTATCAAGCGTTACGTACGTTAGAACGTTGGTGTAATAGGCCACCGGATAGCGTGTGATATCCCGCCCGCTCGAGGGACCAAATAAAGGCACAACGACATACGGGCCATCGTCAGCCCCCCAAACGCCTAAGGTTTGCCCAAAATCTTCGGGTCGGCCTTTTAGCCCGAGCCAAGCCTGCGCCGGATCAAATAAGCCGAAGATGCCTACGGTGCTATTGACGACAAAGCGCACGGTTTGTGCGCCGGCCTGCACGGGTTTGCCTTGCAGAAGGTCGTTGAGGATGTACCCAGGGGATTCAAGGTTATCGAAAAAATTCTCAACGCGATGGCGCATGCCGCGGGTGGTGATGCGTGTCCAACCCCGACTGGCTGGCGCCAACGCGTAAGTATCCAGCCCCTCGTTAAACTGATAAACCCCGCGGTTAAATCCCTCGATTGGATCATTGCCTGATTCGGGTTGGCTGACCTGCTGCGAGGTCGCACACCCGCCGAGCACTACGCTCAATACTATCGAAGCAACAATCCTACGCCATCGCATCGCTGTGTCCTTTGCCAATGGGCGGCTCAATCCGGAGCTGCCTCAAAGGAATCATAATACAGTCTGTCCGCGGGTAAGCCAGCATCGGCGAACGCGGTTTTAGCCGCGTTAATCATAGGCGGTGGTCCGCTCATGTACACGTCAAAGCCGCTGAGATCTGGGTGGTCATTAACAACTTGCTGATGAACAAAGCCGGTGGCCCCTGACCAATCATCGTCAGTATTCGGCGCTGAGAGCACGGGTGTGTAGTTTATTTGTGCATACTCACTGGCCCATTGCCGAGGTAGAGAATCCAGATACAGATCGGGCTGTGCGCGGGCGCCCCAGTAGATGTGCATAGGCCGTTGAACACCTAGGTGCAGGGCGTGTTCGACAATGCCTTTAATGGGACCAAACCCCGTGCCACCGCCCATTAAAATCATCGGTCGGTTGCTGTCTTCGCGCAAAAAGAAGTTGCCGATAGGGCCTTCAAAGCGCAGCAACGCCCCTTCTTGCATGTCATCAAATACATAGCCCGAGAAAACACCGCCGGGTAAATGGCGGATATGCAGCTCGAGGGTTTCATCGTCATGCGGCGCATTGGCTAGCGAAAAGCTCCGGCGCTGACCGCCACGCAATAAAAAGTCGATATATTGCCCGGCCAGAAACGGCAAGCGTTTATCACCCGGGAGTTTTAAGAACACCCGACGCACATCGGGTGCGCACTCCTCAATCGCAGCAACCCGAGCGGGTAGCCGCTGCGGGCGAATATCACCGGCATCGCGCACTTCGCCAACCGCAATCAGCAAATCTTCGCTGGCGCGGGCTTGGCAAAACAACGCTTGGCCGGCTGCGGCCTGCTCAGCATCAATCGCCGGTGGCAGGCCATTGGGGTAGTGGATTTGGCCTTCGACGACCTGACCCATGCAGGTGCCGCACGTGCCGCTGCGACAGCTGTGCGGCAGCATTAGTCCTGCCCGTGTTGCCGCGTCAATGACATTTTCATCGTCATTAATCTCAAAGCGATGCTCAGTGCCCTGAATGTGAACTTGATGGCTCATTGTTTCTCCTCATCAATGCCAAGTTCTGACCAAATGGCGTCAATGCGTTCGCTCACCGTAGGATCCATGCTGATGGCCCGACCCCATTCGCGATCGGTTTCACCGGGCCACTTGCTCGTTGCATCGAGTCCCATCTTTGAGCCTAGTCCGGCCACCGGTGAGGCAAAGTCCAAATAATCAATCGGCGTGTTTTCGACCATCACGGTATCGCGTGCTGGGTCCATGCGCGTGGTGATTGCCCAAATGACATCTTCCCAAGATCGGGCGTTCACATCGTCGTCCACAACGATAATAAATTTGGTGTACATAAACTGCCGTAAAAACGACCACACCCCCATCATTACGCGCTTGGCGTGGCCGGGGTATTGCTTGCGCATACTCACCACCGCCATGCGATAGCTACAGCCTTCGGGGGGCAAGTAGAAGTCGATAATTTCTGGAAATTGGCGCTTTAAAATGGGCACGAAGACCTCATTAAGCGCCACCCCGAGCACCGCCGGCTCATCGGGTGGTCGGCCGGTGTAGGTGCTGTGATAAATCGGGTCATCGCGATGGGTGATGCGATCGATGGTAAACACCGGGAAGTCATCGACTTCGTTGTAATAGCCCGTGTGATCGCCGAAGGGTCCTTCGGGCGCCATGTCATCGGGGTGAATATGGCCTTCGAGTACGATTTCGGCTGATGCGGGCACCTGCAGGTCGCTGCCTTTGCAGTTCACCAGTTCTGTCCGGCTGCCACGCAAGAGTCCGGCAAACGCATATTCTGACAAGCTATCGGGCACTGGCGTGACGGCACCCAGCAAGGTGGCTGGATCGGCGCCTAAGGCCACGGCGATGGGGAAGGGCTCGCCGGGGTGTTTTTGCTTCCAGTCTCTAAAATCGAGCGCACCGCCGCGGTGCGAGAGCCAACGCATAATGACGCGGTTACGGCCAATGACCTGTTGCCGATAAATGCCCAGGTTTTGGCGTTTTTGTCCGGGCCCTCGAGTAATGACCAGCGCCCAGGTAATCAGCGGGCCGGCATCACCGGGCCAGCAGGTTTGAATGGGCAGCTTGCCCAGATCGACGTCTTCGCCTTCGATGATGTGAGTTTGGCATGCAGCACTGCGCCGGACTTTGGGCGCCATATCCAAAACTTTGCGAAAGATGGGGAGGTTTTGCCAGGCCTCGCGCATGCCTTTGGGGGGCTCGGGCGATTTTAAAAACGCGAGTAATTCGCCAATTTCACGCAGCGCTTCGACGTTTTCTGCGCCCATACCCAAGGCCACGCGCTCGGGCGTACCAAATAGGTTGCCAAGGACGGGTATATCGTGGCCCTTGGGGTTTTCAAATAAAATCGCCGGGCCGCCGCGGCGCAATGTCCGATCGCAAATTTCGGTCATTTCTAGCGCGGGGTCGATTGCTTGGCTAACGCGTTTGAGCTCACCGCGTGATTCCAACTGCGCGATAAAGTCACGTAGGTCACGGTATTGCATGGCGTTATTGACCCTTTGAGTAATTAAGTTCGGCAACCACGGGGGTGTGGTCCGATGGCCGCTCCCACGTTCTTGGGTCGCGCTCTATCCAGCTACCTGTCAGGGCAGCGGTGGCGGCGGGGCTGGTTAAGATCAAATCAATCCGCAGGCCGCGGTTACGCTTGAAATTATTCATGCGGTAGTCCCACCACGAAAAGCTTGCCTGCGGTTGTGAAAACGCCCGAAAGCTATCGCTAAACCCCAGATCAGTAATGGTTTTTAGCGCATCGCGCTCCGGTGCGGAGCATAAAATCTGCCCCGCCCATTCTGCCGGGTCATGCACATCCGCATCCGCCGGGGCAATATTAAAATCACCCACGACAACCACGTGTTCATGGCGGCTGAGTTCATCGGCAAGCCAGTCATGCAGCTTAGCCAGCCAGTTGAGTTTGTAGGCGTATTTCTGCGAACCCACAGCGCTGCCATTAGGAACGTATAAGTTAATAAACCGTAACCCATTGATGGTTGCGGCAAGCACGCGTCGTTGCGGATCGTCTAGGCCTGGAATATCGGTGATCACCTCATGCACCGGTGTGCGCGCTAAAACGGCCACCCCGTTATAGGTTTTTTGGCCAGCGAAGGCGACCTCATAGCCGGCTTGTTTGAGCGCCTCGATAGGGAATTTCTCGTCGGTGAGCTTGGTTTCTTGTAATCCAAGCACATCGGGTTGCGCGCTTTCTAACCAGGCGAGCACATGGGGCAGTCGCACGTTGAGCGAATTAACGTTCCAAGAAGCAAGTTTCACCGGTTTGTCCTGTGCGTTATGACAAAATCAAATTGTACCGCGCATGAAGCGGCGGTCGATGGCATCTTTCCAACGCCACAACCAAGCCGCGCTGGCATACAGTCGTCCGCGTGAAGCCACCGCGTAGCGATCACCCGTGCTAATGAGTGCCAGCCAGTGGCGTTGCGGGCGATAATGCAGCAGGGGTTGATTGGCGATGGAGCGGCGTAAGTTTTGCGCCAGCGGCCGGGCTTGGCGCACGGCAAATACGCCGGCTTTCTCGCGCGGGTGGTTAACGATTGTAGCGACATCACCGGCCGCAAATACCTTTGTATCGCTCAGGCTCGCCAGCGTGTCATTCACTTGAATAAACCCATGGGCATCCAGGGCAAGCCCCGTGTTTTCAAGCCATGACGCCCCCCGGGCTCGGGTAACCCAAATCACCTCGTCGGCACTGTGATGTTGAGTGTCTTCGACAATCACTCCGGTCTTATCAACATCGCTTACGGGTGCGTTGAGATGCACCGCCACGCCGCGGGATTGCAGAACGCGCATAAAACGCCTTTGAACCCGCCGATTGTGTGTGGGCAAGAGGCAATTGCCGCGGGTAAATAAGCTAAAGCGCAGTGTCTGCGGTGAATAGCCGCGCTGTTTGCGCTCGTTTTGCAATCGGTACTGCATTGCCAGTAAGAGTTCGACGCCGCCGGCACCGCCGCCGACAATGGCAATATGCAGCGGGCCTGCGTGGGCTTGAACCCGCTCGAGTAAGGCTAACCAGCGGGCGTTAAAACGCTGAATCGGTTTAACCGCGAGCGCATGCTCATTGTCGGCATGGCGGCCACTGAGTTGAGGCGTTGAACCAATATTAATGGCGACCCGGTCGTAGTGCAGTGGTGGACGGTTATCGCAAAGCACCTGTTGTGCTTGACGCGCAAGGCCGTTGACTTCGCTTTGGTAAAAGTAGGCGCCAGCGCGCTGCGCAAGTGCTGGCAAATCGATATGCACGTCATCGTAGGTGTAATGCCCAGCCACATAACCCGGCAACATGCCTGAGTAGGGTGTGTGGGTATCCCGGCAAACTAGGTGTAAGCGAGCGTTAGTCAGCGGTTTTTGCGCAAACCGCCGCAATACGCCGACATGGCTATGCCCGCCGCCAACTAAGACGATATCGCGGCATTGTGATGAGGCGGCGCCGGGCATTGGGGCCGACTAGGCGGCCAAACCGCTGGCGCGCAGCAGCGGTTCAATGCTGGGGGCGCGTCCGCGAAAACGCTCGAATAGCTGGGCAGCCTCTTGTGAGCCGCCTTTTTCAAGAATGTGCTCAAGAAACGCTCGGCCAGTCACTGGATTAAAGATGCCCTCTTCGCTAAAGCGCGCAAAGGCGTCAGCGGATAACACTTCGGCCCACTTATAGCTGTAATAACCCGCGGCATAGCCGCCTGCAAAAATATGCGCAAAGCTGTTGGGAAAGCGGTTAAACGCTGGTGGGCGCACAACGGCGACCTGATCACGCACGCGCTCGAGTAAGCTAAAGATCGGCTCGGGCTCGGCGGCGTTGTCACCGGCATGCAAGCGTAGGTCAAACAACGAAAACTCAATTTGCCGGACCATTTGCATAGCCGCCTGAAAATGTCGCGCCGCGGTCATACGCGCAAACAGTGTCTCGGGGATGGGCTCGCCGGTTTCAAAGTGCGCGGCAAATAGATCAAGGGCCTCGCGCTCCCAGCACCAGTTTTCTAAAAACTGACTGGGTAATTCCACTGCATCCCACGCCACTCCATTAATACCGGCGACGCTGGCCGCATTCACCTGGGTCAGCATGTGGTGGAGGCCGTGGCCAAACTCATGGAATAGCGTTTCCACCTCGCTGTGGGTGATTAACGCAGGTTTGCCGTCCACTGGGGGCGTGAAGTTGCAGGTTAAAAACGCCACGGGCGTTTGCACCGCGCCGCCATGGTTCATGCGGCCACGGCAAGTGGCCATCCATGCCCCACCGCGTTTGTGCGCTCGGGCATAGAGGTCGGTATAAAATTGGCCGCGCAAGTCGCCCTTGGCGTCAAAAATTTCATAAAAGTTAGCGTCCGGGTGCCAAACGTCGACGTCGTCACGCTTGGCGATATGAATGCCAAACAGGCGCTCTACCACGGCAAAAAGACCGGCCATCACCCGATCGGCCTGAAAGTATGGGCGCAAGTCTTCGGCGCTTAGTGAAAACTGCGCCTCGCGCATGCGCTCGGCATAAAACCCGACATCCCAAGCCTCAAGGGTTGTGAGGTCATCTTGTTCGGCGGCAAAGGCAGCCAGCGCGGTGTACTCGTTGCGCGCGGTGGGCAGCGCGCGCTCTGCTAGGTCCTCCAAAAAGTTGATGACCTGCTCAGCGGAGTCCGCCATTTTGGGTGCAAGCGATAGCGCTGCGTAGTTGGGGTAGCCCAACAGCTCGGCTTGTTCGGCACGCAAATCCAAAATCTCACGCATGATTGGATAGTTATCGAACTGACCGGCTTGCGGTCCAACGTCAGATGCCCGAGTGGTAAAGGCTTTGTACACCTGAGCACGCAGCTCGCGGTTGCGGGCATGTGCCAAGATAGCTTGCACCACGGGCATATCAAGGCTCACCCGCCAGCCCTCTACACCCGCTTCGCGTGCGCTTTGCGCCATAACACCAAGGGCCGAATCGGGCACTCCGGCGAGCGCATCCGCATCGATAATGTCGTGATGCCAAGCATTGGTGGCATCGAGCAAATGCTCTTGAAAACGCGCGCTTAGTTCACTCAACCGCGCGGCAATCTGAGCATAGCGCTGCTTGGCCTCAGCGTTCAGTGCAACACCGGCAAGTTGAAAGTCGCGCAGCGCGTTATCAACACTCTGGCGCTGATCTTGATCCAATCGCTCATAGTCATCGCTTTCGCTGAGTTCGCGAAAAGCGCCATACAGGGCGGTGTTCTGGCCCATGTCCGTGTGATAAGCCGACAGCATGGGCAAGCAAGCGTTGTAGGCCTCGCGCAGCGCTTCGCTGTTCATCACGGCATTGAGGTGCGAGACCGGTGCCCAGACTTGTTCGAGGCGGTCTTCAAGGCGCTCAAGCGGTGCAACCAAGCTATACCAAGTATGTGGCCCGGGCTCGGCGGTAATGGCGTCAATGGCCGCGCGGTTGTCGGCAATGACCTTTTCCACAGCCGGTTGAATGTGCTCGGGGCGAATAGCGGCAAAGGCTGGCAACGAACGCTCGGCGAGTAAGGGATTAGACATGGAAAGCATTGGCTCCGGTTAGCGGGTGATGAGTCGTGATGCTCTAGGGTAGTGGGTCAGACCGCGGAATTCGAGCGATGTTTCTGCCTATGGTAATCATGCGCAGGTCTGCGAAAATGCCCCTTTAGCCATTCATTGTTGTGGAGATGGGCATGAGCGAGGCGGCAAAGCATTACGATTTGATTTGCATTGGCGGTGGCAGTGGCGGCATCGCGACCGCACGGCGAGCGGCAGCCCATGGCGCAAAGTGTGCGGTTATCGAAGTGGACCGGCTTGGCGGTACCTGCGTGAATGTTGGCTGTGTGCCCAAAAAAGTGATGTGGCAGGCCGCGCATACCGCAGAGCTGATGACGCGTGCACAAGACTACGGTTTTAGTCCGGTCACACCCAAACTGGATTGGGCGGCCTTGGTAAAAGCCCGGGCAGCCTATATTGAGCGGCTAAACGGTATTTATGCGCGCAATCTTGATAACGCTGAAGTCGATTTTATTGCCGGTTACGCCCACTTCACCGATGCCCATTGCGTTGAAGTTGACGGGGTGCGCTACAGCGCTGAGCGGTTTGTGATTGCCACCGGTGGCGTGCCCGGTCGCCCGGGTATACCCGGTGGGGATCTTGGGATTGATTCGGACGGGTTTTTTGATTTGGCCGATCGCCCGCAAAAAGTTGCGGTCGTGGGGGCGGGATATATTGCCGTGGAATTGGCTGGGGTGCTCGATGCCTTGGGCTCGGATGTGCAGCTGGTGGTGCGCCGAGAGCGCGCGCTGCGCGATTTTGACGAGGCAATTGCCGATGCTTACGAACAAAGCCTAGCTAATCATGGCCCCACACTCGTTAATCATTTTACGCCGACTGGCTTAGAGGCGGCGTGGGGTGGGTATACCCTGCATGCTGAAGATGGCCGCAGCCTTGAGGGGTTGGATCAGGTTGTTTGGGCAGTGGGTCGCGTGCCCAATACCGATGATCTGAATTTAGCTGCCGCTGGGGTCAATATGAGTGATCGGGGCACGATTCCCGTGGATGACTGGCAGGCGACTAACCAAGATCACATCTTTGCGCTGGGTGATGTCACCGATAATCCCTATCCCTTAACACCCGTGGCGATTGCCGCGGGCCGACGTTTGGCTGATCGTCTATGGGGTGGTCAGACCGAGCGGCGCTTGGATTACCGCGATGTCCCCACCGTGGTCTTCACCCACCCACCCATCGGCACCGTGGGCTTAACTCAGGCGCAGGCCATCGAGGCCCACGGTGATGCGGTGCGTGTTTATAAAACCCAATTTGTTGCAATGGACTATGCGCTGGCGCCGAAAGAGGCGAAACAACGCTCGACCATGAAGTTGATTTGCGTGGGCGAAGAAGAGCGCGTGGTTGGCATTCACTTATTTGGCGTCGGCAGCGATGAAATGCTTCAGGGCTTTGCGGTTGCTTTGCGCATGGGGGCGACCAAGCGCGACTTTGATGAAACCGTCGCGATTCATCCGACCAGCGCTGAAGAGCTGGTCACCATGACTTAAGGTGGCTGCATGATCGCGCCATTTGAAAACCACCAACCTGAAATTGCTGATGATGCTTGGGTTCATTCGGCCGGCATCGTCATCGGCTATGTCAAATTGGCCGCTGAGGTGTCGGTTTGGCCAACCGCGGTGCTTCGGGGGGATGTCCATCGGATTGAGGTGGGTGAGCGTAGTAATATTCAAGACGGCGCGGTCGTCCATGTCGCCCACGAAGGACCGTATCAATCCGGTCACCCCGCGCTGATTGGCGCTGACGTAACCGTGGGGCATCGAGCGATCGTGCATGCGTGCACGATCGGTGATCGAGTGCTGGTGGGCATGGGGGCGACGGTGCTGGATGGCGCGCTTGTCGATGATGAAGTCATTATTGGTGCCAATAGCTTGGTTCCACCCGGCAAACGCTTGGTTAGTGGCTATTTGTATTTAGGCAGTCCAGCGCGCCAGGTTCGTCCGCTCACATTGACTGAGCGAGAACAATTGCCTTATTCAGCGGCGCATTACGTCAAGCTTATGCGGCGTCACCGCGACGTTGATTGAGTGCTATTTCGGGCAAGCAAGCGTTGCACCAGACTCGGTGTCACCGAGCAGGTCACCAAAGTCACCAGTGTCATCGCCCCATAGAGGGTCGGGGGCACGATATCTGAGCCAAAGCGTCCGGCTTGATCAACGATCACCATCGCAATTTCAGCGCGGGGAACCATGCTCA
>CAJXMZ010000044.1 GCA_913056315.1 uncultured Ectothiorhodospiraceae bacterium | reverse complement strand
AGAGCGAGCGGTTTCAACAGCCTGCATTTCTTCATCCGAGGCTTTATCACCGACTTCCTCTAAGCTCTTGCGCGCCGCGTGAATCAGGTTATCGGCCTGGTTGCGGCTTTCCACCAGCTCACGGGCTTTGGCGTCTTCTTCGGCATGCGACTCAGCATCCTCAACCATGCGCTCGATTTCTTCGTCCGACAGACCGCTCGAGGCACGGATTTGAATGGACTGCTCTTTGCCGGTGCCTTTGTCCTTGGCGGTGACATGCAAAATGCCGTTGGCATCAATATCAAAGGTCACCTCCACTTGTGGCACGCCACGCGGTGCCGGCGGGATGTCGGATAAATCAAACTTACCCAACGACTTGTTATCGTTAGCCATCTCCCGCTCACCCTGCAGGACATGCACGGTGACCGCGCTTTGGTTGTCCTCAGCGGTTGAGAACACCTGATTGGCCTTGGTTGGGATGGTGGTGTTCTTCTCGATGAGCTTAGTCATCACACCACCCAAGGTCTCAATACCCAGCGACAGCGGGGTGACATCCAACAGCAGCACGTCTTTCACATCGCCGCCGAGCACGCCGCCCTGAATGGCCGCACCAATGGCAACCGCCTCGTCAGGGTTCACATCGCGCCGGGGCTCTTTACCAAAGAAGTCCTTAACCGCCTCTTGCACTTTCGGTGTGCGGGTCTGCCCCCCCACCAAAATCACCTCATCGACATCACTGGCTTTGAGCCCAGCGTCTTTGAGCGCGACTTCACACGGCTTAATGGTGCGCTTAACCAAGGCATCAACCAGGCTTTCAAGCTTGGCCCGCGTGAGCTTGAGGTTAAGATGCTTCGGCCCGGTTTGATCAGCCGTAATATACGGCAGGTTCACTTCGGTTTGCTGCGCTGAAGAAAGCTCAATTTTGGCTTTTTCGGCCGCTTCTTTTAGACGCTGCAGCGCTAAGCGATCGCTTGAGATATCAATGCCTTGGTCTTTTTTGAACTCACCCACCAAGTAATCGATCACTGCGCGGTCAAAGTCTTCACCGCCTAGGAACGTATCGCCATTGGTGGCAAGCACTTCAAACTGATGCTCGCCTTCAACCTCGGCGATTTCAATGATTGAGACATCAAACGTGCCGCCGCCTAAGTCATAAACGGCCACTTTGCGATCGGCGCCCTTTTTATCCAAGCCATAGGCCAAGGCCGCTGCGGTGGGCTCGTTAATAATGCGCTTGACCTCAAGCCCCGCAATACGCCCGGCATCTTTGGTGGCTTGGCGCTGTGAGTCATTAAAGTAGGCCGGCACGGTAATGACCGCTTCGGTAATTTCCTCGCCTAAATAATCTTCGACGGTGCTTTTCATTTTTTGCAGCACACGCGCCGAGATTTCAGGCGGGGCCATCTTTTTGTCCTGCACCGATACCCACGCATCACCGTTATCGGCTTTGACAATGCTGTAGGGCATTTCTTTGACATCGCGCTGGACAACGTCTTCTTCGAACTTACGCCCGACTAAACGCTTAATCGCGTGCAGTGTGTTTTCTGGGTTGGTAACGGCTTGGCGCTTGGCGGCTGCGCCGACCAACACCTCGCCATCGTCGGTAAAGGCCACCGTCGATGGAGTGGTGCGATCGCCCTCGGCGTTTTCAATAACGCGGGCGGATCCCCCTTCCATCACGGCGACACAGGAATTGGTCGTACCTAAGTCAATCCCAATGATCTTGCCCATGTCTAAATCACTCCTGAAAAATCAAAATTCGTTTCACTGTGGGTAATGGCGTCGATTGCGGGTTTTTTCAACCCTTGGCTCAAATCCGCTACTCACCCGATGGCTGTGCCGGGGCTTTCGACACGATCACCATGGCCGGACGCAGCAAACGATCACCCAAGCGATAGCCCTTTTGCATCACGTTCACCACGGTATTGGGTTCAACGTCATGCGCTTCTTGGGCTGCCATGGCCTCGTGCGCCTCGGGGTCAAACCGCTGGCCATGCGGATTAAGCTCAACAATGCTGAACTTCTCTAAGGCTTGGTTGAGCATGCGTAAGGTCAGCTCTGAGCCTTCGGTGAGCTTGGCGACATCGGCGCCGTCTTCATTCGCTGCGGCTAGCCCCATTTCTAGGCTGTCTTTTACACCCAGCACCTCGGTGGCGAGCTTTTCGAGCGACTTTTGCCGCGCGGTGGCCACATCTTGCTCGGCTCGCCGGCGTAGGTTTTCCATTTCGGCCCGAGCGCGCAAAAACTGATTCCAATTCTCTTCGGCCTGGGCCTGCGCGGCGGCCAGTGCCGCTTCAAGCTCGTTAGCCGTGGTATCGATTAACTCACTCTCGGCCTCATGCGTCGTTGCATCAATCGGTGCTTGATCGGCCGATTGGTTTGGATCTTTATCCACTGGCTCGTCAGGTTTTTCGTTTTCGCTCATCACCTTGCTCCGCAATTACTGATGATCTGGATGTGGGGGCTAATGACTGGGTTTCAAGGCATGGCCCAATAATCGCGCGGTCACATCGACAATCGGAATCACCCGATCGTATTCCATGCGCGTGGGCCCAATGACCCCGAGCACGCCTAAAACCTCGTCATCGCTTTGATAGGTTGAGGTCACCAGACTCACGCCATCAAACGCACGATAGCCAGACTCTTCGCCAATAAAAATTTGCACCCCATCAGCCGACAAACAGCGATCGAGCAAATGCAAAATGTCGCGCTTTTGGCCAAAGGCCTCAAATAACTCTTTGAGCTTTTCCACGCTGGAGAGCTCAGCAAAGGTCATTAAATTGGTTTCGCCCGCCATAACAAAATCATCGTCTTGGGCCTGGGGTTCGGCAAACAGCTCGCGCGCCACGGCAATGGCTGAGGTCATCAACGCGTTCATATGCTGCTGATCAGCCTGCATGGCCTCAAGCAGCCCACGACGAACTGCACTCACACTCTTGCCGGCAAACGCCGAGGCAAGATAGTTCGATACTTGTTGTAGCTCAGCGGGGCTATAGGCGCGGTCGGTCTCGATGACGCGGTTTTGCACCTCCTGATCATTGAGCACCAAAATGGCCAAGATGCGGCGCTCGGTCAGGGGCAAAAACTCTAAATGCCGAATCGCGCTGAAATCGCGCTTGGGCAAGGTGACCACCCCGGCTAAATGGGTTAGCCCCGATAAGAGGTTAGACGCGCTATCGACCAGCGTTCCAGTGTCTTTACCCGCGTCAAGACGAATCCGTAGGCTTTCTGAGTCAAGCCCACTTTCAGGCTGTACGCGCATGAGCGAGTCGACAAAAAACCGATAGCCCCGATCGGTTGGAATGCGCCCGGCTGAGGTATGCGGGGATTGGATATAGCCGGCGTCTTCTAGATCGGCCATCACATTGCGAACACTGGCCGCGCTTAATCCCAAACCCGAATCGCGAGTGAGCGCGCGCGAGCCAACGGGCTGGCCATCTTGGATATAGCGATGCACCAGCCGATGCAATAGGTGCTGGGCGCGCTCGTTGAGCGGCTCATCGCTGTGTGGCTGAACCATTACGACCTCCAAGGCGGCGTGCTAGCACTCCGGGACCGAGAGTGCCAGACGAAGCTATCAATGCGCCCTGTAGCTGTCAATTTAAGGCGGGCATGCTAATTTGCCGAATAATATGGACGGGGGACGCATGCAACCATTTCAACGCATTGCCATTACAGGCAAACCCGATGACCAAGCGGTTATCGAGACCATTGAGCGCTTAGTCGACATGCTCGAGCAAGGCGGCCGCACGGTCTTTGTGGATACGATTATTAGCGCGCCCTTGCAAACCAACGCCCCGGCGAAGGCCTTAACAGCGCTAGCCAGCGATATTGACCTGCTGATTGTGGTGGGTGGCGATGGCACGCTTTTGCATGCCGCCCGTGTCGTGGCCGCGCATGATGTGCCAGTGCTTGGGGTAAACCGGGGTCGGTTGGGCTTTTTAGTGGATGTCTCACCCGATCGCTTTGATGAGATTGAAGCGGTGATTGGCGGCGAGATGATCATCGATGAGCGCTTAATGCTCGAAGCGCGCATTATCGAAAACGACCAAGTCATTGCCCGGTCACCGGCGTTAAACGAAGTGGTGTTTCAGAAATGGAACACCTCGCGCATGATTGAATTTGAGACGTGGATTAACGATGAGCCCTGCAATCGTCATCGCTCCGATGGCCTAATTGTCAGCACCCCTACCGGTTCGACGGCCTATGCCCTATCCGGTGGCGGGCCATTAATGCACCCCGGCCTCGATGCCATGGCTTTGGTGCCGATTTGCCCGCACACCCTGAGCAATCGACCGCTGGTGATTAGCGCAACCAGTCGGGTTGAGGTGCGCATGCGGCAAGAAGAAATTGAACAAGTGCATTTAAGCTGTGATGGGCAAACCGACTTAAGTTTAGGCCCCGATGGCCGGGTTGAAATTGTTGCCTCACCGCATCGTTTGCGACTTGTGCACCCCCCTGGCCATCGCTACTTCGATATCCTGCGAGCAAAGCTGCGCTGGGGAGACGGCACACCGCCATGCTAAGCGATATTCAAATTCGTGACTTTGCCATTATTGACAGCATCGACATTTCGCTCGATGACGGGCTGACCACCCTCACCGGCGAAACCGGCGCGGGTAAATCGATTTTGTTGGATGCCCTTGGGCTGTGCTTGGGCGACCGAGCCGATACCGCCATGGTCCCCGAACGCGCCGAGCGCAGCGAAATTACCGTGCGCTTTAGCACCCACGACAGCCCAAACGCCCGCGACTGGCTAGACGCCGAGAGCTTGGCCGAAGACGACGAATGTTTAATTCGCCGTGTCATCTACCAAACCGGGCGCTCACAGGCGTGGATTAACGGCCGTGCTGCCACGCGCGCTCAGCTCGAAAGCCTGGGCGCGACCTTGGTGGGAATGCACGGCCAACATGCACATCAGGCGCTAATGCGCGCCGATGTCCAACGCCGCACGCTGGATAATCACGCCGGACACGTCGAGCTGCTGCAACAAGTCGCCGCGCATCATGCCGACTGGCAAGCCATTGATGCGCAAATGGCTGAGTTAGCCGGGGGCAGCACCGATCACCAAGACCGCATGGCATTGCTGCGCTACCAACTCGAAGAGCTCGATGCCAATGCCTTAACCGCCGAGGCCTTCACCGCGCTTGAACAAGAACAACGCCGACTTGCCAGCGCCGGCGAAATTTTAGCCACCTGTCAGGCCGCGCTTGACCGGCTCTACGACAATGAAGCCAGCGCCCACAGCGCGCTAGCCAGTGCCAGTCGCGACCTAGAACCCCATCTCGACACCGCCAGCGCCTTGGGCGAGGCCCACGAGCTGTTTATGAGCGCACAGGTACAACTGCAAGAAGGCTGCCAAGCGCTGCGTCAGTTTGCGGATCAATTAGAAATGGATCCGGCGCGCTTGAGCGCGGTGGAACAGCAACTCAGCGCCTTGCACGACCTAGCGCGCAAGCACCACGTCGAGCCGGAACAGCTGGCAGCGCATGCGATGACCCTGCGCAATGAGCTCGAGCGCTTAGAATCGGCCGATAGCCGGCTCATCGAGCTTGCTGAGCGCAAACAACACACGTTGGCCGCCTACCAAGACGCCGCAGCGGCATTGAGCGCATCGCGCGAGCAAAGTGCTCAAGCGCTGGCCAGCGAAGTCAACGCGCTATTGGGCGAGCTGGGCATGGCCGGTGCCGCCCTGCTAATTGGTGTCGATACCGATCCCGACGCCGCCCCCAGCCCGCATGGGGCCGATCGCATTCGTTTTCAGGTGCGCACCAACCCTGACCAGCCCCCCGGCCCGCTCAACCGGGTGGCATCGGGCGGTGAGCTCTCGCGCATTGGGCTTGCCCTTGAGGTGGCCACTGCGCATACCGCCGAGCTGCCATGTTTAATTTTTGATGAAGCCGATGCCGGCATTGGCGGCGCGATCGCCGAGGTGGTTGGACGCAAACTGCGCGAACTGGCCGGGCACCATCAGGTGTTGTGCATTACCCACTTACCGCAAGTGGCCGCTCAGGGTATGCAGCAACTACAAGTGGAAAAACACCAAACCAATGATGGCCAAACCCGTACCGCGCTGCGCGGGCTGAGTCACGAGGAGCGCGAACAAGAGCTTGCACGCATGCTAGGCGGCGTCGAAATCACCGAAAAAACGCTGACCTATGCCCGCGAAATGCTGGCCAAAGCCAACGCCTAGTCTTGGTTAAAACAACGGATCGCGGGATTTGGGGTTTTTCGCACAGTCAGGACAGCAGCCATATAAGATTAACGAATGACTCATGAGCTCATAACCGGCTACCGCCGCGACATCGGCTTGGCGTTGCTGAATCACCCGGTCTTTAAATTCTTCGACCCGACCGCAGTCCACGCACACCAAATGATCGTGCTGAATGCCTGAATTAAGCTCAAACACCGCCCGATCACCATCAAAGTGATGGCGAATCACAATCCCCACTTCCGCAAATTGCGTCAGCACCCGATAGACTGTCGCCAAGCCGATATCCTCGCCCTGGCCATGCAAACGCTGGTAGACCGCTTCGGCGGTTAGGTGCTCGCGGTCACGGCCAGCAAGAATGCGCAAAATCTTTAACCGCGGTACCGTGACCTTCAGCCCAGCACGACGCAATTCGTCTGATTCTTGGCTAATCTCCCAAGGGATATGCCCTTTGCGCGAGGGGTGAGTTACCATGCGAACTCCAATCAACAGTGACAACGGCTTTGTTTAGAATGATTTCAGTATACAACGCAAAACGTGGGCTCACAGCCATGGCGCTAATCATTGCTCTGACCGGCTGCGCTAGCCAAGTCGAGCGCCTGCCCATTCTCTACAAACCCGAAATTCGCCAGGGTACGCTCATTAGCGAATCAGCCGTCGCCCAACTCGAGGTTGGCATGACGCCCTCACAAGTGCGTTTTTTGCTGGGGCCGCCGAGCATTGAAGATCCGTTTAGCGAGAATCGCTGGGATTATATCTACGAAGTCGAGCCGCGCAGTGCCGATGTTGAAGCGGTCTCACGGCGGGTGAGCGTGTTCTTTGAAAACGGCGTACTAAGCGGTGCGCGAGGTAGCTTTATTGATGCCAGCAGCGCCTTGCATCAGGCTGCACCCTCATTGGACGCCGCTGCGCGCTGACGCTGGGCGCGCTCCCGGCGCTGAGCTTTGGGGTCAACCTGCAAGGGCCGGTAGATCTCAACTCGATCACCGGCACTAACCGGCTGATCAAGCCCAACTAACAGCGCAAAAATGCCGACTGAGGCCGTGGTGAGATCAATGTCGGGATGGCGATCAAGCACGCCAGACTGCCGAATCACCGCTTCGACATCACTGCCCGGGGCCACTTCAAGCGTGATCAGCGTTTGCTCATCGGCCAGCGCGTAGACCACCTGCACCGAAATAAGCCCCGGGGTGCGGGGTGGGCGATGATCAGCGTCCATGCAGCTCATCCGCGCGCTTGACGAATGATTCCACCAACGTGCCGGCCACTTGGGTAAACACCCGGCCGAAAGCCCGCGAGACTAAGCGGTTAGAAAACTCAAACTCTAAATCAACCGAGACCTTACACGCTTGATCTGCCAGCTCGGTAAACCGCCAAAACCCCTCTAACTGCCGAAAGGGCCCGTCTACCAAGCGAATCTCAATCATTTTGCCCGGCTGGCGACGATTGCGCGTGGTAAACGCCTGCTCGATACCCGCTTTGGCAAACACCAACTCGCCGCACACCACGTCTTCAGTGCGCTCAAGCTCGCGACTGCGCTTCACCCAGGGCAAAAACGTCTGGTAGTCATTGACGTTATCCACCAAATCGAACATCGCTTGTGCCGAGTGTCGAACCAGTGCCGAGCGAGAAACCGTGGTCATGCAACTATTCAGCCATTGCTGCGAAGATGAGGAAAGTCGACTAGCGTATCAAAAACCTTGTCGCTGCTCATCGCTAATTGGTCTAGTCGCGCTTGCGTCGTTAGAATGCCTACGTGAGTAAAAAATCCGGTCACAAAAAGCCAAGCTCAGATAGCGCGAGCATTGCGGTTAATCGCAAAGCCCGATTTGAGTTTTTTATTGAAGATACCCTCGAGGCCGGGCTGGTGCTGCACGGCTGGGAGGTCAAAAGCCTGCGGGCCGGGCGCATTAACCTGACCGAGGCGTATGTGATTTTGCGCAATGGCGAGGCGTATGTGATTGGTTGCAGCATTCCCCCGCTGCCCACCGCCTCAACCCATGTGCGCACTGACCCCACCCGCACACGCAAGTTACTGCTGCACCGCAATGAGCTCGCCAAACTGGTCGGCGCCACCGAGCAGCGCGGCTACACCATTGTGCCGCTCAACCTGCATTGGTCGCGCGGCAAGGCCAAACTCAGCATTGGCTTGGCCAAAGGTAAAAAGCAGCACGACAAGCGCGCTGACAAAAAAGACCGCGACTGGGAGCGCGAGCGCGCCCGGTTACTCAAACACAACGCCTAACCCCCTCGGCCGCGTTATAAGCGCCTTTGCAAGGAACCAACGCGGGTGTAGTCTGTCTACTCGAAAACTTGGGGACGACATGGCTTCGACGCAGGTCACAAAACTCCAGGTGCATGCCGAGGACGTCACTCAACCTCGTTAATCATGTGGCAAAAAAGATAGTTGCCAACGACGACAACTACGCACTCGCGGCCTAAGAACCCGTGAGCTGTCCCCATCTCATCGCCTGTGGTGGATGATCGGACAGGCATATACACAGGCTAGCCCTGGAAGGCGCCCGGACTTTCGAGGCGAAACATAACGGGATCGCGGAAGCCTGACCCTGACCGTTGGGTCGGCAGCCGCTAAAACTAAAGACGGTGCTAAGCATGTAGACCCTGGGGCGGAGGTCCTTCGGACGCGGGTTCGATTCCCGCCGTCTCCACCATCCAAGATATGAAGCCGCCTAAGGGCGGCTTTTTATTGTCCCTGCCAGATACTGGTATGCAAGTTACTGAGATGCCGTTATGCCACAACCAAGTGGAATCAACTCAGCCTGGAGCAGGCTTTAGAGCATGTGCACAAGAAGTATTGGGGATATGGTTAGATTCGAGGAATAATAAAATCTGGCACGACACCTGCCCGACTGACTGCTTCGTCAACATTCATTCCTCTAAGCCCACCATGTTCTGTCACAAGTGCCGTTGATAGGCCCATGGCCTGACCACCAAGGATATCGGTATGAAGGGTATCCCCTACCATCAAAATCTGTTGGGCTGAGGGTGAGCCCGCGATTCGTTCGAAGGCTAAGTTAAAAATTTCTGGGAATGGTTTGCCTAAAAATACAGGCTGTACGCCTGTTTTATCTGCCAAATCATGGCCGTAGTAACCCGGTTCACGAGAAAAAAAACCATTTCTTGGTGCATAAAGATCTGGGTTACCGACGAGCACCGGGCGCGGTCGATCGATAGACGCTTCAACGAGTAAGTTTTGTCGATGTTCGCTCCAATCTTCACTGCCAATTAACAAAAAGGCATCTGCCGTTTTGTAGACTAGCGGGTCATCATCAAGCACTCCAAAGTTTATAGATTGAAAATCTTCTAAGTCCGCGCCCTTTTGAATCATTAGCCCCCATTTGTGCGAAGGCTCAGCCTTTAGCCGCTCCAAGACAGCCTCACGACTGGTAACAACTTGTTCAGCCGACAGCTCTAATCCTTGCCTTGCCAACCTTTGAAGCATTGTGCTCTTTGGATAGCCGGCTGAATTTGAAATCACCATGACCTGCTTATCTCTAGACCGAAGGTCTGAGATCACCTCAACGACTCCAGGAATCAAGTCATCGCCGATATTTATAACACCATAGGCATCTAGGAAAATCACGGTGAACGGTGATGCGATATCAGCTAATGATTGGCTCCTCTTGTAAATCGGCGTCTCAAGCGGTCGTCCAGCTGGAAGCCGGTGTCTAACTGATTCGTAATCAGTTAATGCATTCTTTTCAGCGGTTGTGACTGTCATTAAATAATCCGCTGACGCAGAAATGCCGATATGGCCTCGCCAATGATGACCAAGCTGAGAATGGCCAGTAAGACGGTCGCGGCCTCCGGCCAGTTAAATGTATCAATTGCGCCTTGCAACACCATGCCGATCCCACCTGCACCGACAAGCCCGAGCACGGTGGATTCGCGCAGATTAATGTCCCATCTTAGAATGGCAACTGCCCAGAATGTCGGAACCACTTGAGGGATTATTGCGTAGAGCACAACCTTGCTGCGCCCCGCCCCAGTTGCTTCCATCGCTTCAACCGGTCGCCGATCGATTTCTTCAATAGCTTCGCCCAGAAGTTTGCCAATAAAACCGATAGAGCGAAATGTAATCGCGACAATGCCTGCCACTACGCCGGGTCCGAATATCGCGACGAATAAAAGAGCCCAGATGATTGTGTTAATCGATCGAGAAGAGACTAGGATAAATCGCCCTAGCCATAAAGTGGCACGATTTGGTGTAGTGTTCTGCGCTGAGATATAGGCAACCGGCAGGGCAAGAAGCACCGCTAGAAAAGTCGCAATCGTGGCGATATTTACAGTCTCCCACAGCACGCTAAGAATGCTATCAAGATTACGGGGATCGGGAGGCGCCATGCGCGCGAACAAATCGGCAATTTGATTAGGCGCGGTCCACACCCACTCCCATACGACTTCGATTGATGTCGTTGCCCAGCCTATGATCAGACCGGTTAGAAGGAACAGGCCATATCTTTGCATCCGCTGAGTTGGTGAGTAGCGGTGCCACTGCGCGTTAATGGCATCTTTATTAGGCATATCGCTTCCTGATCTGTCCACTGATCCCCTCAGATATCAGGATGACCCCGACAATTACCATTGTTATCGCGAGCGCGAAATCATAGTCGTAACGCCCGAATGCGTTAGCCAGTGTCGATCCAATGCCACCCGCACCAACAATCCCAACGACTGCAGATGCGCGCAGATTGCTATCCAGTTGATAGATGCTTAGCCCGACTTGCCGAGGAATTATTTGGGGAAATACCGCGTAGAAAATGATTAGTATCCTGGATGCACCAGTGGCACGCATGGCCTCAACCTGACCAAAATCAATCTCTTCAATACGTTCGGCGAGCATCTTTGCCACAAAGCCAATGGAATAGACGATTAGCGTGAGCACACCAGCTAATGGCCCAAATCCCACGGCCTTGACGAAGAGAATTGCAACGATGACTGGATGGAAGCTCCTAGCCAGAATAATAATGCCTCGCCCTAGGATATAAACAGGCATTGGCGAGAGATTTCGGGCAGCTAAAAAAGCCAAAGGAACGGATAAACCGACTCCGAAAACGGTCGCTAGCACTGCAATCCGCAGACTTTCAACGAAGCCATCAATCAGCAATTCGCTGCGTTCGAAACTGGGGGGAAATGCCCCGTTAAAAATCTGAGATGCCCGACCGATCCCTTCCATAACTCGAGGCCAATTGATTGGTAATGTTGGAATCGTTACCGCGAGATAGATCACGATGGCTGAGTAAATACCCCAGCGGACAATCGGATTTTCGATCGTAGGTGGCTTTTTCCAATGTCGCATTTCGCTAGGCATGGTGAACGGCACCCTGAGTTGTCTCTGTACTGAGTCGGTCAGATGCGGGCGTACCGGAGTAGATGTCATTCATCGCCTTGTCGTCGAGCGATGTTGGGACATCATCAAAGATAATCTTTCCGAAGCGCATCCCAACGATTCGATCGGTATACTCTTTGGCTTCGGCAACATTGTGAATATTGATAATTACAGGCAAAGCCAATTCTTCCGCAAGCGTTCGCAAAAGAACCATAATCTGCTCTGAGGTCCGCGGATCGAGTGAAGCAGTTGGCTCATCACACAGGAGAATATCGGGTTCCTGCATGAGTGCGCGCACGACTCCCACCCTTTGGCGTTCTCCACCTGATAGCTGATCGGCGCGTTGATTAGCGTAGTGCGCGATCCCAACCCGCTCCATGAGTTCGTAGGCGCGCTGGATATCCGCCTGCGGATATCGGCGCGATAACGCTTGCCAAGTCGATATGTACCCCAGCCTGCCGGCCTGAACGTTTTCCATAACGGTAAGACGATCTACTAGGTTAAACCCCTGAAATACCATGCCGGTCTTACGACGAGCCTCCCTTAACGCTTTCCCAGAAAGACTGGTGATCTCAAGGCTGTTGAGCTTGATGCTTCCGCTTGACGGTTCGACTAGTCGGTTGATGCACCTCAGCAGTGTGCTTTTACCGGCTCCTGACGATCCAATGATGGAAACAATGTTCTGACCTTTGACGTTAAGGTCTAGGTTTGAAAGAACAGGTTCTCCGTCACCGTAACGCTTTGTCAGTCCGGATATCTCGAGCATGTGTTTTCCCCAGTTTAAATATCCCCCGGAAGAGTTACCGGGGGATATCGATACTTCCTATTCGCCAGCTAGACCCTCAGGTGTATAGCTAACACCATTGGCTTTCTGGATCTGGCGAATAACCGCCCATTGATCTTGATAGGTGATCGGGATAAATCCATCTACGCCAACAAACTCTTCGCCGAGTGGAGTGCCGGAGAAACTGAAAGTCATGAAGGCCTCTTCGATATCGGCTTTGAGATCCGGATGCAGATCATGTGCATAGGTGTAAGAAGTAGTTGGAAATGGGTCGCTTTCCCAAATGATGCGAACCTCATTTGGATCATAAAGCCCGCGGTCTGCCATTCGATCAACTACCTCCGAGGCCACAGGAGCAGCATCATAGTCACCTGCGAC
>CAJXMZ010000043.1 GCA_913056315.1 uncultured Ectothiorhodospiraceae bacterium | reverse complement strand
ATTGGTGGGCATATTGCCTCGTTTGCTTCGTCGGCAACGCTCTATGAGGTTGGCTTTAACCACTTTTGGCATGCCCCAACCGAAGACCACGGCGGCGACTTAGTCTTTATGCAAGGCCACTCCGCGCCGGGCATTTACGCCCGCGCCTTTCTGGAAGGCCGGCTCAACGAACAAGACTTGCACAATTTTCGTGCCGATCTGGCCAAAACCGGCAAGCCGCTCTCCTCGTACCCGCACCCGTGGTTAATGCCCGATTTTTGGCAGCTACCCACCGTGTCGATGGGCTTAGGCCCAATCATGGGGGTCTACCAAGCGCGGTTTTTAAAATATCTCCACCATCGCGGCATCGCCGATACCTCTAACCGTAAGGTTTGGGTGTTTTGTGGCGATGGCGAAATGGACGAGCCCGAGAGCCTCGGCGCCATTGGCGTGGCCGCACGCGAAGAACTGGATAACCTCATTTTTGTGGTTAATTGTAACCTGCAGCGCCTCGATGGCCCGGTTCGTGGCAACGGCAAAATCATTCAAGAGCTTGAAGGCGAGTTCCGCGGTGCGGGCTGGAATGCCATTAAGGTGATCTGGGGATCGTATTGGGATCCGCTGCTCGCCAAAGACAGCGACGGCCTGCTGCGTCAGCGCATGGAAGAAGCCGTTGATGGCGAGTACCAAAACTTTAAAGCCAAAGGCGGGGCGTATACCCGCGAGCATTTCTTTGGCAAGTACCCCGAGCTCAAGGCCATGGTGGCCAATATGTCCGATGAGGATATTTGGCGCTTAAACCGTGGCGGTCACGACTCCAATAAAGTCTATAACGCCTATAAGTCGGCCACTGAGCACAAAGGCCAGCCCACCGTTATTTTGGCCAAAACGGTTAAAGGCTATGGCATGGGTGAAGCCGGTGAAGGCCAAAACATTACCCATCAGCAAAAGAAGATGGCCGAAAACGCGCTAAAAGAGTTTCGCGATCGCTTTCACATTCCTGTGCCTGATGAGCAAGTCGCCGATGCGCCGTTCTATAAACCGGCCGACGACTCGCCCGAAATTAAATATCTGCACGAGCGTCGCGAAGCACTCGGTGGCTCGCTGCCAAAGCGCGAGGTCACCGCTGAGGCCCTCAAAGTCCCCGAGCTCTCGGCCTTTGATGTGCTGCTCAAAGACAGCGGCGAGCGCGAAATGTCGACGACCATGGCCTATGTCCGGGCGCTGTCGATTATTGCGCGCGATAAAACCCTGGCACCGCGCTTGGTGCCGATCGTGCCCGACGAGGCACGCACCTTTGGCATGGAGGGTTTGTTCCGCCAAGTCGGCATTTACGCGCCAAAAGGCCAACTCTATGAGCCGCAGGATTCCGATCAGCTGATGTACTACCGCGAGGACCAAAAAGGTCAGATCTTGCAGGAAGGCATTAACGAAGCCGGCGCGATGTCGAGCTGGATTGCAGCGGCTACCGCCTATGCCAACCACGGCGTCGAGATGATTCCGTTTTACGCCTATTACTCGATGTTTGGCTTTCAGCGCGTGGGCGACTTGGCCTGGGCTGCAGGCGACATGCAAGCCAAAGGCTTTTTAATGGGCGGCACCGCCGGGCGCACGACCCTCAACGGTGAGGGGCTGCAGCACGAAGACGGCCACAGCCATCTACAAAGCGCCACCATTCCCAATTGCGTTTCCTATGACCCGACCTTTGCTTATGAGATGGCGGTGATCATTCAAGACGGCATGCGCCGGATGTATCAAGAACAAGAATCAGTGTTCTATTACATCACCATGATGAATGAGAACTACCACCAGCCCGCCATGCCCAAAGGCGCCGAGGAAGGCATTCGTCGCGGCATGTATCTATTGCAAAAGGGCGGTCGGGGCAAAAAACGCGTCCAGCTCATGGGCTCGGGCACCATCCTCATGGAGGTCATGGCCGCTGCCGAGTTGCTTAAATCAGACTGGGGCGTCGATAGTGATCTATGGAGCTGCACCAGCTTTACCGAGCTGCGGCGTGATGGCATCGACTGTGAGCGTTGGAACTTACTCCACCCCGAGGCCAAGCCACGGGTGGCGTATGTAGCCGACTGCTTGGAAGGCCATGATGGGCCGGTGATTGCGTCGACTGACTATATGCGCGCATTCCCTGATCAAATTCGACCCTACATCGATCGCTCGTTCACCGCGCTTGGCACCGATGGCTATGGCCGCTCGGACACGCGCGAGAACTTGCGCCGCTTTTTTGAGGTCGATCGCTACTACGTTGTCGTCACGGCGCTCAAAGCGCTCGCCGACGAGGGTGCTATAAAGGCTGACCAAGTCAGCAAAGCGATCGCAAAATACAACATCGATCCCGACGCCCCTAACCCAAGCACGGTTTAAGGTCGGCGGCGCAGGAGGAGTTTGCGTGGCAGAGGTAAAAGAAATCACCGTCCCGGACATTGGCGACTTTGATGCCGTGGACGTTATCGAAGTACTGGTCAGCCCCGGCGATGAAATCGCCGCCGAAGACTCGCTGATTACCCTTGAGAGCGACAAGGCTACGATGGAAGTGCCCGCACCGTTTGCCGGTGTGGTCAAAGAGCTGCTCATTGCCGCGGGTGACCAAGTCGCCGAAGGCACCCCCGTGGCTCGGGTCGAGGTCAGTGGCGACAGCGCAGCAAGCGGTAACGAAGACAACGCCGCCCCCGCGGCTGAGTCTGAGCCTGAGTCAGCGCCCGCTGCAGCAGACGCAAGCCAGGCCCCGGCAAAACCCGCTGAGCCAGAATCACCGCCTGCGGCCAGCGCACCGGCACCGACTCAGCCCGCGCCACAAGCGCCAGCTGCCGCCAGCGCGCCAAGCGCTGAGCAACAGCGCCTAGCCCACGCGGGTCCATCCGTTCGGCGTTTTGCGCGCGAATTAGGCGTGGCTTTAGATCAGGTGAGTGGCAGTGGGCCCAAAGGCCGGATTACGCGAGAAGACGTGCAAGCGTTTGTTAAATCAGCGCTATCAGGCGGCGGTTCACCGGCTGGCGCAGCACCGGCGAGTGGTGGCATGGGAATTCCACCGATTCCTGAGGTCGACTTCAGCCGCTTTGGTGAGGTTGAGGAAGTTGACCTACCGCGCATTAAAAAGCTCTCCGGTCCGCATTTACATCGCAGCTGGCTGAATGTCCCGCATGTCACGCAGTTTGATGAAGCGGATATCACTGAGCTTGAGGATTTCCGTAAAGCGCAAAAAGCTGCGGCCGAACAGGCCGGCGTCAAACTCACGCCGCTGGCGTTTATGGTTAAGGCCGCTGCCCATGCCCTGATGGCGTTCCCTGACTTTAACAGCTCACTGCGGCCCGATGGCGCAGCGCTCATTCGCAAGCACTACATCAACATTGGCGTGGCGGTCGACACCCCGCAGGGCTTGGTCGTGCCCGTCATTAAAAACGCCGATCAAAAAGGCGTGCACGCCATTGCCGCCGACTTGGGCGAGCTATCGGGCAAAGCCCGTGACGGCAAGCTGGGGCCAGGCGATATGCAGGGCGGCACCTTTAGCATTTCAAGCTTAGGCGGTATTGGTGGCACGGCCTTTACCCCCATCGTCAACGCGCCGGAAGTGGCCATTTTGGGCATTTCAAAATCATCGATGAAGCCAGTGTGGAATGGCAGCGAATTTATCCCACGACTGATGCTGCCGCTAAGCCTGTCGTATGACCACCGGGTCATTGATGGCGCCTCTGCTGCGCGCTTTAGCAGTTATCTCTCAGGTGTGCTCGGCGATCTGCGCCGCCTTATTTTATAACGCTCAAAGGGTTACAACTTATGTCACAGGCCAAGGAAATCCGCGTCCCCGACATTGGTGACTTTGATGCGGTTGAAATTATTGAGGTGCTGGTCGGTCCAGGTGATGGCATTGAGGCCGAGGCCTCACTCATTACCCTTGAAAGCGACAAGGCCACCATGGAAGTGCCCGCGCCGTTTGATGGCACCATTGAATCGATTAGCGTTAACGTTGGCGATAAGGTAGCCGAGGGCGACCTCATTGCGATGGCCATTCCCGCCGACGACGCAGACGCAACCGATAGCGACGCCCCCGCCAGCGAGCCTGCCGCTGCGCCGGCTGCCCCGGAAACAACTGCCAACCCGACCAGCGCAGCTGCGCCGGCCAGCGAGCCCGCTGCCGCTAATGCCGCGCCCAATCAAGGCACGGCTCCCAGCAACCCAGATTGCGATGTCGTTGTTATTGGCGCCGGCCCAGGCGGTTATAGCGCGGCCTTTCGCGCCGCTGATCTTGGCCTGCGCACCATTATGATCGAGCGCTATTCTAACTTAGGCGGCGTTTGCCTCAATGTTGGCTGCATCCCCTCCAAAGCCCTGCTGCACGCGGCCAAGGTAATCGATGAAGCCGCTGAGTTTGCGGATCATGGCATTACCTTTGGCGAGCCAAGCATTGATGTAAAAAAACTCGAAGCGTGGAAGTCGAGCGTTGTCGGCAAGCTCACCGGTGGGCTGGTTGGCCTGGCCAAACAGCGCAAAGTCGAAGTGGTCACCGGTGCCGCGCAGTTTGTTGATGACTACAACCTGCGTGTGGAAACCGAACAAGGCGAGCGCAACATTTCGTTTGCGCATGCCATTATTGCCGCGGGCTCACGCCCAGTCGCGCCACCCGGGTTTGACCTTGATCACCCGCGGGTGATGGATTCCACCGATGCGCTCAAACTCGAAGAGATTCCCAAGCGCCTGCTCGTAGTAGGTGGGGGCATTATTGGCCTAGAAATGGCCTCGGTGTACCACGCGCTGGGCAGCGAAATCACTGTGGTCGAGCTGGGTGATCGCATTATGGCTGGCGCTGACCCTGATATTGTTAAACCCTATAAAAAGCTGATCGACAAGCGCTACGCCAATGTCTTCCTCAACACTAAAGTCACGGCCATTCACCCCGATGACAAAGGCGTTAGCGTTGAATTTGAAGGCGGCAAGGCGCCCGCCAAAGACCGCTTTGACCGGGTATTAGTCTCGGTCGGCCGACGGCCGAATACCGACTTACTTAACCTTGAAGCCACCGGCATTGAGCTGCTGGATAACCAGTGCATTCAAGCCGACGACCAAATGCGCACTCGCGTACCGCATCTATTGGCGATTGGCGATTTAATCGGCCAGCCCATGCTCGCGCACAAAGCCGTTCATGAGGGCAAAGTCGCCGCTGAAGTGGCCGCGGGCGAGAAAAGCGCCTTCGATGCCCGCGTCATTCCCTCGGTGGCCTACACCGACCCCGAGGTGGCATGGGTGGGAGTCACTCAGGAGCAAGCCAAAGCTGAAGGCCTCGATGTTGAGATCGGCAGCTTCCCCTGGGCGGCAAACGGTCGATCGTTGGCCACCAACCGTGACGAGGGCATTACCAAATTAATCTTTGAGCGCGACAGCGAACGCGTCATTGGCGCGGGCATTATCGGCCCCAACGCCGGTGATCTCATTGCGGAAGTGGGCCTGGCTATCGAAATGGGGGCGGATATGCACGATATCGGGCTCACCATTCATCCGCATCCCACTTTATCAGAGACCGTGGGAATGGCCGCCGAGGCCGCTGCTGGCACACTCACCGACCTCTACATTCCCAAGAAAAAACGCTGAGGCGCTATGACCGACACAGCCACCGTTGTTGCAACTGGGCGCTATCTTCCAAAGCGCCTTGTGACCAACGCGGAGCTGCGTGATCACTTTGCCAATCAAGATCAAGCCGAGCTCATTGACCGGTTTGCTGAGAACACCGGCATTCAGCAGCGTTACTGGGCCGATGACAGCGAAACCACCTCAGACTTAGCGGCTGCTGCCGCCCAACAGGCACTGAGCCGATCGGGCTACACCGCCGACGACATTGATCTGATCATTTTAGGCACCGACACCCCCGATCAAATCACCCCCGCCACCAGCGTGGTGCTGCAAGCCAAACTCGGGGCCAAAAACGCTGGCACGTTTGATGTCAGTTGTGCTTGCGCGGCCTTTCCCACGGCTTTATCCATTGCCGCGGGGCTCATTGGCAGTAACCCCAGCCTTGAGCGCATCTTGGTGGTAGGGGCCTATCTAATGCACCGGCTCGCCGCCGCCGATGACCCCATGATTTTTTTCTATGGCGATGGCGCGGGGGCGGCCATTGTTGAGCGCCAATCGACTGGGGCCGGTCTGTGCGCCAGCGCCTTTCACGCCGACGGCGATTACGCCGGCCATTGGGGCATACGCGCAGGCGGCACCGCCGAGCCCGCCAGTCATGCTGCAGTCACAGCCGGGCGCACCCAAGTTAAGCTCGAAACCCGTTACCCACCCGAAATTAATGAAGTGCAATGGCCACGCCTAATGCGCCGGCTTAGCCAAAGCGGTGGTTTTGAACTCAACGACGTGGCCATGGCCGTGTTTACCCAGGTCAACGCCGCAAGCATTCAGCGCGTTTGCGAAACGCTGGCGCTACCGAGCGAACGGGCCCCATGTCTTATGGATCAGTACGGCTACACCGGCTCAGCCTGTGTGCCGATTGTCCTCGACCATGCCCTTGAGGCCGGGCTTGTCAAAGGCGGCGAGCTTGTCACGCTAATTGGCTCGGGTGTGGGGTATAACATGGCCGGGGTGGCCTTGCGCTTAGCCAAGGAGATGCCAACATGAAATCGACCGATCCGCGTCGCAACCGGCAACTCAACGCACTCATTGAACGAGCCCACGCGCGCTGGTCAGCCGCCTCAGCACCGCTCATTGCTAACTACTTGGGCCATTACTACGCCGCCGTAGCCAGTGACGATCTCAGCCAAGCCGACATTAACAACCTGTATGGCGCTGCGCTATCGCACTGGGCGCTAGGTGATCAGCGCGCAAGTGGCGCGACCGGCATTCACGTGTACAACCCCGACCCCGAGCAAAACGGTTGGGAGTCAACGCATAGCGTGATTCAAATTGTCACCGATGATCGGCCGTTTTTAGTCGACTCGCTATCGATGGCGATTAATGAACACGGCTTAATCATCCACCGCATCGTCCACCCCGTGTTGGAAGTCGATCGCGATAATAAAAATCAAATTATTGGCGTGGGGGATCACACCGCGGATAACGGCCAACCCGAGGCGTGGATTCATTTAGAGGTTGACCGCCAAAGCAACCCTTCGCAACTCAAAGCCCTACAGCAGGCGGTCACCGATGCCCTGCACGATGTGGAAGTCGCCGTGGCTGACTGGCAGGCCATGAGCCAACAAGCGCAAACGGCCTTGCACGCGCTGCGCGAACATCCACCCCATATTGATGACGATTACCGTGACGAGGTTGATGCGTTTATCGAATGGCTGCTCGATGACCACTTCACCTTTTTGGGCTATCGCCGCTATAGCCTGAATCAAAGCAAGGGCGATATTCAGGTCAAAACCCTGCGCGATAGTGGCTTAGGTTTGCTGCGTAATGGCGATCAACCCGCGCGGCTATCAACCAGTTTTGAATCCCTTCCGGTCGGGCTTCGCGAACAAGCCCTCGAGCCCGACCCGCTGATATTGACCAAATCCAGTCATCGCTCCAGCGTTCATCGCCGTGGCTACATGGATAGCATTGGCATTAAAAGCTTTAACGCCCAAGGTGAAGTCACCGGCGAGCATCGCTTTTTAGGGTTATTTACCTCAGCGGCCTACAGCCGCAACCCGCGCAGCATTCCGCTACTGCGGCGCAAGCTCGATGCCGTGCTGGCGCGTGCAGGGCTGCGCAAAAACAGCCACGCAGGCAAAGCGCTAGCGCATATTCTCGAGACCTATCCGCGCGATGAGCTGTTTCAAACCGACGTCGACACCCTGTATGACAACGCGCTGGGTATTTTGCAGCTGCAAGAGCGCCAGCAAGTGCGCTTGTTTATGCGTCACGACCGCTACGGCCGCTTTGTCTCATGCTTAATTTATGCGCCGCGCGATCGCTACGACACCACGGTGCGCAAGCGCATGCAGGCCATTTTGCTCGATGCCTTTGACGGCGCGCACTCAGAATTCACCGTGCAGCTGTCTGAGGCGGTGCTCGCGCGCATTCACTTTGTTGTGCACTTTGGCGAAAACGCTGATCGTACGGTGGATGAAGCCACACTCGAGGCACAGCTTGCCGCCACCACACGCTCGTGGAGCGATGAGTTAAGCCAAGCATTGCTCGAGCATAGCGGCGAAGCCGCTGGCACCCGCCTGCAACAAACCTATGGCACAGCCTTTAACGCCGCTTACCGCGAAGACACCAGCCCACGTAACGCCGCCCAAGACATCGAACGGCTTGAATCCCTAGATCGCCACGATGGGCTGGTCATTAGCCTTTACCGACCGCTCGAAGCCATGGCCGGCCAACTGCGCTTAAAGCTGTATCACAGTGGCGAGCCCATAACACTATCAGCGGTATTGCCCGTGCTGGAGCATATGGGCGTTCAAGTCGTCGACGAGCGCCCCTATGCCATCCACCCAAGCGCCGGTGAGCCATGCTGGATCCATGACTTTGGCTTGGAACATGACCCAAGCCTTGCCCTTGATGCCGGCCAGCTACGCGAGAGCTTTCAAAGCGCATTCGCGGCCATTTGGCGTGGCGATACGGATGATGATGGGTTTAACCGGCTAATATTAATGGCCGGGCTTAGCTGGCGTGAAATTGTCATTTTGCGGGCGTATGCCCAGTACCTTCGCCAAGCCGGCAGTGGGTATAGCCAGCCCTATATCGAAGATACCTTAAGCGCTAACCCGGCCATTGCCGCGGGCTTAGTGGCGTTATTCAAGGCGCGTTTACACCCTGATCACCGTAGCCAGCAAGCCGCCGAGCAATGCGCACAAACCATTGAAACCCAGCTCGACGCCGTGGCGAGCTTAGATGAAGACCGTATTTTACGCCGTTTGCTAGCGGCCATTACCGCAACGCTGCGCACCAACTACTACCGCGACGATCAAGGCGATAAGGCCCCGGCTATTGTGTCGTTTAAGCTACAACCTGAGGGTATTCCCGGCGTACCCAAGCCCGTGCCCGCCTATGAAATTTTTGTCAGCTCACCACGGCTTGAAGGCGTGCATCTACGCGGTGGCAAAGTCGCCCGTGGCGGACTGCGTTGGTCGGATCGGCGCGAAGACTATCGCACCGAAATACTCGGCCTAATGAAAGCACAAATGGTTAAAAACGCGCTTATCGTGCCGGTGGGCGCCAAAGGTGGATTTGTTTGCAAACGCCTGCCACGCGAGCGTGCCGAGCAGCATGCCGAAGTGTTGGCCTGCTATCGGCTGTTTATTCGCGGGCTGCTCGATGTCACCGACAATATTGTTGATGGGCAGATTACACCGCCACCGCGAGTGGTGCGCCATGACGACGATGACCCGTATTTGGTGGTAGCCGCCGATAAAGGCACTGCAACTTTCTCAGACGAAGCCAACGCCATTGCCGAGGCCTATGACTTTTGGCTCCACGATGCCTTCGCCTCGGGCGGATCGACCGGCTATGACCACAAAAAGATGGGCATTACCGCGCGCGGTGCTTGGGTCGCGGTGCAGCGGCATTTTCGTGAGCAAGGCCGCGACATTCAAAGCCAGCCGTTCACTGCCATTGGTATTGGGGATATGTCGGGGGATGTGTTTGGCAACGGTATGCTGCAGTCGCGCACTACGCGGTTAATAGCGGCCTTTGATCATCGGCATATTTTTATCGACCCCAACCCCGATGCCGAGCGCAGTTATGCCGAGCGCGAGCGTTTATTTAAGCTTGAGCGCTCGAGTTGGGCCGACTATGACGAAACCCTAATCTCTGAAGGCGGCGGGGTCTGGCCGCGCACGGCCAAATCCATTCGTCTGCCCGCGGCCGCGCGCGACGCCCTTGGCATTACCACTGAGCGCCTCGCCCCGCTTGAACTCATTAGTGCCATTTTGTGCGCCCCGGTTGATTTGCTATGGAACGGTGGCATTGGCACCTACATTAAAGCCAGCGAAGAAAGTCACGCCGATGTGGGTGATAAGAGTAATGATGGCTTGCGAGTTAATGCCCAAGACCTGCGTTGTGCGGTGATTGGCGAAGGCGGCAACCTAGGCGTCACCGCACTGGGACGGATTGCTTTTGCGCTGCGCGGTGGGCAGGTCAATAGCGACGCCATTGATAACTCCGGTGGCGTCGACTGCTCAGATCACGAGGTCAATATTAAGATTTTGCTCAATGGCGTGGTGGATGATGGCGATCTGACCGTCAAACAGCGTAATCGCTTATTGGCCACGATGACCGATGCGGTGGCCGAGCATGTGCTAGCCAATAACTACCGCCAAACCCAAGGGCTTAGCCTGATGGTCGAGCGCGCTGCCAAGCAGCTACCCGAACAGGCCCGTTGCATGCGCGCACTTGAGCGTGACGATCAGCTTGATCGCGCGGTTGAGCAACTGCCCGATGACGAAACCCTCACCGAGCGCCAGCAACAAGGCCTAGGACTGACTCGACCCGAGCTGTCGATCTTATTGGCTTACACTAAAATTCGTAGCTTTGAGCAATTGCTCGAGTCGGATTTGGTTGATGGCAAGGAAAACCTAGCCGACCTAAACCATTATTTCCCTGGGCCCTTACCCAAGCGCTTTGCCAAACGCATCGATCAGCACCCGTTGCGCCGCGAAATTATCGCCACCAATTTAGCTAACCATATTCTCAACCGCATGGGCGCCACCTTTTTAATGCGCATGACCGAAACGACGGGCGCAAGTGTTGCCGAAGCAGCGCGCGCTTTCTTAGCCGCCCGCGAGTTATTTGGTTTACGCGAGCGTTGGCATCAAGTCGATGCGCTCGACAACCAAATCGACGCCAGTTACCAATACCACTTGTTGCATACGCTTTGTGATACCCAGGAGCGGGCCACCATTTGGCTATTACGCCGGCGATCAGTCAGCGAAAACGATTCAGGCGCTTTTGCAACTCGACGGGCGGCCATTGAAAGCGTTCAGGCCGGCCTGCCCGAGCTACTCACCGATGCCGATCAAGCCCGATTACAAGCCGATTACGAACAACACCGGGCCGCTGGTGTGCCTGAGACTCTCGCCCAACAGATCAGCGAATTGCCCGCGCTCTACAGCGCACTCGACATTAGCGAAGCAGCACAAAACAGCCACGCCAATTTAACGCTGACGGCCGAAGTCCATGTGGCCGCAGCCCAAGCCCTCAATCTCGATGGGTTGCGTGATGCACTCAATCAGTTTTCTGCCACTGACGACTGGCAGGCGCGCTACCGGGATGGCCTGCTTGAGACGTTGCATGACCAGCAGCGCCGACTCACCGAGTCCATCCTTAACAGCACCACCGAGGCATCGGCCACCGAGCGGCTGAACCTTTGGAGCGAACGCTACGCTAAGCGCAGCGAGCCGTTTCGACAAACCACCGATCAGGTTTGCGCTGCCGTTCAACCGGACCCGGCGATGCTGGGCGTTGCCATTCAGCAGCTGCAACAACTCACCGGCACCCCCGCCACTGAGTTATCGGAATGACCGATCCATTGGCTTTACACGAGCAGCGTCTAGGCCGCAGCGACGGCCCCGTACTCATTATGTTGCACGGCTTATACGGCAGCGGCAGTAACTGGCGTAGCGTTGCCAAACCCTTTGCCCAAAGCCATCAAGTCATCCTGCCCGACCTACGCAATCATGGCCGCTCACCCCACCACTGCGATATGGGGTATCGATCCATGGCCGGCGATGTGCTCGCGCTCATGGATCGGCACGGCATAGCCAACGCGGCTGTGGTCGGACACAGCATGGGCGGCAAAGTGGCGATGACCATGGCGCTGCAGGCGCCCGAGCGGCTCACGCATTTAATGGTGGTGGATATTGCGCCCGTTAATTACGACCACAAAAGCGAACATGGCGATATTATCGCCGCGCTACAAAATCTCGACACCGACAACATTCAGGACCGAGATGACGCCGATCACGCGCTTGCCCACGCTATTCCTAAGCCGCTGGTGCGACAGTTTTTGTTAACTAACTTACAACGCAGCGCCACCGGCTGGTCTTGGCGCATTCCGCTGCAGATACTGGCCGATTCGCTACCCGAATTGCTGCGCTGGCCGAGCGCGTTAACCGGATGCTGGCGCGGCCGCGCGTATTTTGTCTACGGCGGCGCTTCGAATTATGTTGAACCCAGTAGCCACCCAGCAATTGATGCTCATTTCCCCACCGCGCAGTATCATTGCCTTGAAGGCATAGGACACTGGGTGCACGCCCAAGCACCTGCAGCATTTATTAAACAACTCACTGACTGTTTAGCCGAATCACAATAAAACCTGACGCAAGGAAAAACCGATGGCAGAGGACTTCAAACAAAGCGCGCTGGAATATCACCGCTACCCCACCCCCGGCAAAATCGAGGTCGTCCCGACCAAGCCGCTGGCCAACCAACGTGACCTAGCGCTTGCCTATAGCCCCGGCGTGGCAGCGGCCTGCGAGGCGATTGTTGAAGACTCACGCGAGGCGGCCAATATGACCGCGCGCGGTAATTTGGTTGGGGTGATTACCAATGGCACGGCGGTGTTGGGTTTGGGTGCCATCGGCCCGCTGGCATCAAAACCGGTCATGGAAGGCAAGGGCGTTTTATTTAAAAAATTCGCCGGTATTGATGTGTTTGATATCGAAATTGACGAAACCGACGCCAGCAAACTGGTTGAAACCATTGCTCGCCTTGAGCCCACCTTCGGCGGCATTAACCTAGAAGACATTAAAGCGCCCGAGTGCTTTGAAGTTGAAGAAAAGCTGCGTGAGCGCATGAACATCCCGGTGTTTCATGATGACCAGCATGGCACAGCGATTACCGCAGCTGCCGCCATTTACAACGGACTACGCTTGGTCGGTAAGCGCTTTGAAGA
>CAJXMZ010000042.1 GCA_913056315.1 uncultured Ectothiorhodospiraceae bacterium | reverse complement strand
AACATTTGTTATTGGCGGGCGCCTCAATAGCGCCGCCAGCCATGCTCGGCTTGGCACGGGGCGCTATTTAGTCGCTGAGGCTGATGAAAGCGATGCATCATTTTTATACCTAAGCCCCATGCTGGCGGTTGTCACCAATATTGATGCCGACCATTTAGAAACGTATGGCGGCGATTTTGAACGCTTGCGCCGAACCTTTAGCGAATTTATTCACCACTTACCGTTTTATGGCTTAGCGGTGTTGTGCGATGACGACCCCGAAGTGCGTGCGCTCATCGGCGAGCTAGCCCGGCCGGTACGAACCTATGGGTTTGAACCCGGGGCGGATGTGCGTGCCGTTGATGTGATTGCCGATGCGGGTCAAAGCCATTTTGTTGTTGAAAGCGCGGGGCATGCGCCGTTAGCGATTACGCTGAACCTGCCGGGTCGACACAACGTTCTCAATGCCCTGGGGGCCATTGCCGTGGCACGAGCGCTTGAAGTGCCTGATGCGGCGATTCATCGAGCCCTGGCTGCGTTTTCGGGCATTGGTCGTCGCTTTCAGCAGTTGGGCACATTGCCGGTCTTGGGTGGTGAGGCCTTGCTCATGGATGACTATGCGCATCACCCCAAAGAGATTGCCGCGGTGCTCGAAGCGTTGCGCAGCAATTGGCCTGACCGACGTCTTGTGATTGCTTTTCAACCGCATCGCTACAGCCGCACGCGGGATCTGTTTGAGGACTTTGCTCGCGTGCTTGGTGATGCGGATGTGCTGCTGGTTAGCGATGTTTATGCCGCTGGGGAAGCGCCCATCTCTGGAGCGGACGCACGCAGTCTGTGCCGAGCGATTCGCTTGCGCGGTCAAGTCGACCCGGTGTTTGTTGGCAGCATTGACGAGCTTTGTCAGCTATTACCGGGGTTGCTTGATGCCAACGACGTCGTAATCACCTTGGGCGCTGGCAGTATTGGCGGTGCGCTGCCGCAATTAATCGCCCAGCAAGGCGGTGGGTCATGACGGCATTGCGCGGTCGTTTGCGTGAATCGGTGCCGATGGCGCGCTACACCACGTGTCGGGTCGTTGGCCCGGCTGAATGGCTTTACGAGCCCGCTGATGCGGCCGATTTGGGTGCATTTGTTGCCAGCGATACGGCCGCGCGACCATTCTTTTGGTTGGGTCTGGGCAGTAACTTACTGATCCGCGATGGCGGCTTGCGGGGCTCGGTGATTCGTCTGCACCGCGGATTGGCCGCGATAACCGATCTGGGCAACGGACGCGTGCAGGTTGATGCCGGAGTGGCTTGCGCCAAACTCGCGCGCTGGTGTGGCCAACGCGGTTATGGCGAGGCGGCCTTTTTGGCCGGTATCCCAGGCACCGTCGGCGGGGCGCTTGCCATGAATGCCGGGGCGTGGGGTGGCGAGACCTGGGCGCAAGTTGAAAGCGTGACAACAGTCGACCAGCACGGCGAGCAGCACCAACGCAGCGCTGCCGACTATGACATTGGCTATCGCGACGTATCGGGTGCGCCCGATGAATGGTTTACCGGTGCCATCTTTGCTTTCCCATCAGGGGGTGATCCGCAAGCGCTTCAAGCGCATTTGCGCGAATTACTTGCTGAGCGCGCGCGAACGCAGCCCACCGGCATTGCCAGTGGTGGGTCGGTGTTTCGCAACCCGCCGGGTGATCACGCCGCGCGTTTAATTGAATCGGCTGGACTTAAGGGCGTTCGCGAAGGCGGGGCTTGGGTGTCGGAAAAGCACGCCAATTTCATTGTCCATCGCGGCGAGGCCAGCGCGAGCGATATCGAGGCGTTAATCACACGCATCCAACAACAAGTTGAGACCACGCATGGCGTGCGCCTGACGCCCGAGGTGCGCATTGTTGGCGAGGAGGTGGCGAGTGGCCATTAATGCTAAGCCACAACCCAGCGACGTGGGTCGGGTTGCCGTGCTCTGCGGTGGCGCATCGGCAGAGCGCGAGATATCGCTTGCCAGCGGTGCGGCTTGCCTTGCCGCGTTGCATGCCAAGGGGGTGGATGCGCATCGGTTCGATCCCGCTGAGGACTCGCTGGACTCGTTACTTGCGTTTGATCGGGCGTTTATTGCGCTGCACGGCCCCGGTGGCGAGGACGGCACCGTGCAGGGTGCGCTTGAGACATTGCGCATCCCCTATACCGGCAGCGGTGTGCTTGGTTCAGCGCTGGCGATGGATAAGTTGCGCAGCAAGTGGGTCTGGCAGGCAATGGGCTTGCCCACCCCGGCCTTTCGTGTGCTGCGCGATGACGATGACTTAGCACCGGCGCTTGCCGCATTGGGCTTGCCGTTATTTGTTAAGCCGCTGAGCGAGGGGTCGAGTCTGGGGACCACTCGAGTTGATCAGGCTGACGCGTTGGCGAGTGCCTATCATCAAGCGCGCGCCTATGGCCAGGCGGTGCTGGTCGAGCAATGTATTGATGGCCCGGAATACACAGTGGCATTGCTCAACGATGCGGCCTTACCGGCGATTCGCATCGAAGTCGATGACGCATTCTATGACTTTGAGGCCAAGTATCGCTCCGAGGCTACGCGCATGGTGATTCCTAGCGGTTTGAGCCAGTCCGCCGAAACGCGCCTGAACACCCTATGCCAACGTGCTTTTGCCGCACTGGGTGCGAGCGGTTGGGGTCGGGTGGATGTGATGGCCGATGCCCAAGGCGAGTTTTGGTTGCTTGAGGTGAATACGATCCCGGGAATGACCGACCACTCCTTGGTGCCGGCGGCGGCATTAGCGGCGGGCATTAGCAACCAAGAACTGGTTTGGCAGATCCTGTTAACAAGCTGGAGGCATGGTGATCAAAGGTGATCAAGAGTTTTCGGCAAGGCACGCGCGTGCTGATTTGGATTGGGCTGGGGCTGGCGCTGAGCGCAGCAGCATCGGTCAGTCTGGAGCATTGGCGCAGTGGTCAAGTGATGCCGCTGGATACCGTTCGCTTCGACGGCGAATTGGGGCGTTTGCAGGAGACCGAGCTGCGTCAAGCGGTGGCCGGCGCCCTGGATGGCGGCTTTCTGGGTATCGATGTGGGTTTAATTCGCCGCTCGGTGGAGGCGCTGGCATGGGTGGATACGGCCACGGTGCGTCGGGTCTGGCCGGATGCGTTGCAAATTACGATCAGCGAACAAAAGCCCGTGGCGCAATGGGGCGAGCAGGCACTGATGAATGGCGCCGGGCAGGTCTTTCGGCCGCGCCAATTGCCCACCGGATTGCCGCGCCTAAGCGGTCCACCGGGCAGTGCCCAGCGGGTACTCAATCGCTACCGCGAACTACGCGCGATGTTAATGGCCGCGGGCTTGGAGCCCACCGAGCTGACGCTCGACGAGCGACGAGCCTGGACACTCACACTGGCGGCGGGCGGAGTCATTCAGTTAGGGCGCGAGGCAATCGCTGCGCGCCTGGCGCGAATGCTGGCCGCCTGGCCGGAGATTACAACAACGCAGCAACGCGCCCTAGCGGTGGCCGATCTGCGCTATCCCAATGGTTTTTCGCTGCGCTGGCAGGACAAGGACTAACGCAATGACACGCAAGCAGGAACGCAATTTACTGGTCGGTTTGGATATCGGCACCTCAAAGGTGGTGGCGATCGTTGGCGAAATGCAGGCCGATGGCGATGTCGAGGTCATCGGTATTGGCTCGCATCCGTCACGAGGGCTAAAGAAGGGCGTCGTGGTGAATATTGAATCGACTGTGCAATCCATTCAGCGCGCGGTCGAAGAAGCCGAGCTCATGGCGGGGGGCCAAATTCATTCGGTCTACGCCGGTATCGCCGGGAGCCATGTCCGTTCACTTAACTCACACGGCATTGTGGCGATTAAAGATAAGGAAGTCGCCCCAGGCGATGTTGATCGGGTGCTCGATGCCGCGCGCGCGGTGGCAATCCCGGCCGACCAAGAGATCCTGCACACTCTGCCGCAGGAATACATTATCGATAGCCAAGAAGGTGTGCGCGAGCCCATTGGTATGTCGGGGGTCCGCTTGGAGGCCAAGGTTCATATGGTGACCGGGGCGGTGAGTGCGGCGCAAAACATTGTGAAGTGCATTCGGCGTTGTGGGCTTGAAGTCGATGACATCGTCCTCGAGCAGTTGGCCTCGAGTCATGCGGTATTAACCGAAGACGAAAAAGAGCTTGGTGTCTGCTTGGTTGATATTGGTGGCGGCACCACGGATATCGCGGTGTTTACCGATGGCGCCATTCGCCACACAGCGGTCATTCCGATTGCCGGCGATCAGGTGACTAACGATATTGCGGTTGCCCTGCGCACGCCCACACAGCACGCCAACGACATCAAGATTCGCTATGCCTGTGCGCTGTCCCAACTCGCCAGTACCGATGAAACCATAGAGGTGCCCTCGGTGGGTGATCGGCCGCCGCGCCGATTGTCCCGGCAAACGCTCGCTGAGGTGGTTGAGCCGCGTTACGAAGAGCTCATGACGCTGGTGCAAGCTGAGCTGCGGCGCAGTGGTTTTGAAGACTTAATTGCCGCCGGCGTGGTGCTAACCGGCGGGAGTTCAAAAATGGAAGGTGCCGTTGAGCTTGCCGAAGAGGTGTTCCACTCGCCGGTGCGTTTGGGCCTTCCGCAGCACATGACGGGGCTGACTGATGTTGTGCGCAATCCGATTTATGCCACCGGCGTGGGGCTGCTGCATTGCGGCCATCGCCAGCGTGGTGAGCGTCATTCGAGCTTAACCCCCGGGACTGACAAGTTCTCGGCGGTATGGAGTCGAATGAAAGACTGGTTCAAGGGTAATTTCTGATTCGTTTAAGGAGGTTCTACGATGTTTGAGCTAATGGATTCTTTCAATCAAAACGCGGTGATTAAAGTCATCGGTGTCGGTGGCGGCGGTGGTAACGCCGTTCAACACATGGTCGCAGCGGATGTGGATGGCGTGGATTTTATTTGCGCTAACACCGATGCTCAGGCCTTAAAAAACAGCGCAGCGCGTACCGCACTGCAACTCGGTCAAGAGATTACAAAAGGCTTGGGCGCTGGGGCGAACCCCTCAGTGGGCCGTAACGCCGCCGAGGATGACCGTGATCGGATTAGTGAAGTGCTAGAAGGCGCTGACATGGTCTTTATTACCGCCGGTATGGGTGGCGGTACGGGTACGGGTGCAGCGCCTGTGGTGGCTCAAATTGCTCGTGAGATGGGCGTTTTGACCGTCGCAGTGGTGACCAAACCCTTCCCGTTCGAAGGCAATAAGCGCATGAGCATTGCCGAAGAGGGCATTCGTGAGCTCGAGCGTGAAGTCGACTCGCTGATTACCATACCCAACGAAAAGCTCCTCTCGGTGTTAGGCAAAGATCTGACTTTGCTCAATGCCTTTAAATCGGCGAACGATGTGTTGCTCGGCGCGGTTAAAGGGATTGCCGAGCTGATCACCCGTCCTGGCTTGATTAACGTTGACTTTGCGGATGTGCGCACCGTGATGTCCGAAATGGGCATGGCCGTGATGGGCTCAGGCGAAGCCAGTGGCGAGGGTCGTGCCCGAGAGGCCGCAGAGCGCGCGATTGCCTGCCCGCTTTTAGAGGATGCCAACATTGCCGGTGCGCATGGCATTTTGGTTAACGTCACCGCGGGCTTAGATTTGTCCATTGGTGAGTTCGATGAAGTGGGTAATGCGGTGAAAGAGTTCGCTTCAGACGACGCTACCGTTGTGGTGGGTACGGTGATCGATCCTGAGCTCGAAGGCGAGTTGCGGGTAACCGTGGTGGCCACGGGACTGGCGCCAACGCAAAGCAAAGCCGAGCCCGTTGCCGCGCCGCGTTTGGTTACGCGTAATGCCAGTGGTGAGGTTGACTACGAGGCCCTCGAGCGCCCAGCTGTTGCGCGTAAGCGTGCGGCCGCGGGTGGGGAAGCCGCGCCTGAAGGCGATATGGAGTATCTCGATATTCCTGCGTTTTTGCGCCGCCAAGCCGACTAGAAGGCGTTGGTAAACCACCGCGTTTGCTGACATTTTCTGTTAACATGCATCGCACTCATTGGGGGCGATGCCGCAGGACCGCGCGATCATGATTCGACAACGTACGCTAAAAAACAGTATCCGGGCCACCGGTGTCGGTTTGCATACCGGTGAGAAAGTTTATCTCACCCTCAGGCCGGCACCGGTTAACAGCGGGATTCGGTTTTGTCGGGTCGATTTAGATCCTGTGGTGGAAATTGCTGCCCACCCTGACAATGTCGGCGATACGGTTTTATCGACTTGCCTGCTAAAGGATGGCGTTCGTGTAGCTACTGTTGAGCATCTGCTCTCGGCTATGGCTGGCTTGGGTATTGATAATGCCTATGTCGACTTGTCTGCCGCCGAAGTGCCGATTATGGATGGCAGCGCGGGGCCGTTTGTATTTCTAATTCGCTCAGCCGGCACGCTAGAACAGGATGCCCCGAAGCGGTTTGTTCGGATCACCCGGGCTGTGAGCGTGGAAGATGATGATGGCAAGCGCGTGAGCTTTGAGCCTTATGAAGGCTTTAAAGTCAGCTATACCCTAGATTTCGATCACCCGGTGTTTAAATCCGGTGAGCGAACGGCGATGGTCGATTTTTCGTCGACTTCGTTTGTTAAAGAGGTCAGTCGAGCGCGTACCTTCGGTTTTATGCGCGATATCGAGCACTTGCGGCAAAACAATTTGGCCTTGGGCGGGAGCCTCGACAACGCCATTGTGGTGGATGACTACCGGGTGCTCAACGAAGATGGCTTGCGCTATCAGGATGAGTTTGCCAAGCACAAAATCCTCGATGCCATTGGTGATTTGTACCAACTCAATCGCAGTTTGATTGGCGCGTTTCATGGCTACAAATCGGGCCACGAAATGAATAATCGGTTGCTGCGTGAGTTGCTGCGAACTGAAGAGGCTTGGGAAGAAGTTACCTTTGAGGACGAATCCCAAGTGCCTATCGCTTACGATCAGCCCTTGCCGGTGGTCTAGTCAGCCTGATCGTCGCGTCGGGCAGCCAGGCGCGCAAGTGCCTGCGCCAGTTTCGGATCTTGCATTCCTTTTACTGCTTCTCGCAGGCCCTGTGCCGAAGTTTTGCTCAGTCGCGGTCCGCCCCGGCGAGGTCGTTCGGCCGGTGGGGTGTGAATTTGTATCTTAAGTTTTGCCGGCGCTGTCCCTAGCCATTCGCCCGCTTGCTCAAGCAAGGCCTGTTGATGAGCGCGTAGCGGTGTCGCCCAAACCGACCCGGTCACTGACAGCACTAAGGCGTCGCTTGAGAGCGCGGCGACTTGCCATTGGCCTTGTAGTCGGGCTGGTAGACAACGCCCGAGTTGTTCGGTGGCGGCGTTCAAACGGCGGGTGCGCTGTTGAATACTCGCCAGCGCGCTGTTGTCGCCATGAATAACGCCGCTCAGCGGATTTGGGCCATTGCCCTTATGCTCGGTCATCATTACGCCTGATTTTACCGCGGTTGATGCGCTATAGTAACGCGTCATTCAACAAGCCCGATCGGATTTTTCATGCTGAGCGGTATCGCAAAAAAAGTTTTTGGCACAAGCAACGACCGACTGGTTAAGCGCCTAGGCCGGCAAGTCGCGCAAATTAATGATCTCGAGCCTCAGTTCCAAGGGCTTGATGATGCGGCATTGCGAGACTACACCGAGCAGCTGCGCAGCCGGGTCAATCAGGGTGAGTCGCTTGATGCGGTGTTGCCCGAAGCCTTTGCGTTGGTCAGAGAAGCCGCCCAGCGCGCCATTGGCCTGCGCCATTTTGACGTTCAGTTGATTGGCGGCATGGTGTTGCATCAAGGCCGCATCGCAGAGATGAAAACCGGTGAAGGCAAAACCTTAGTCGCCACGCTAGCGGCCTTTTTGAACGCGCTATCCGGTCAGGGCGTGCACATCGTGACGGTTAACGATTACCTCGCTCGGCGTGATGCGGAGTGGGTGGGGCAGGTTTATCGCTTTTTGGGTTTAGACGTCGGCGTGGTCGTACCGGGAATGGATGGCGAGGCTAAGCGCGCTGCCTACCAAGCGGATATTACTTACGGCACAAACAACGAGTTTGGTTTTGACTATTTGCGCGACAACATGGAATACAAGTCTGAGGACAAGCGTCAAAGATCACTTGTATTTGCGATTGTTGATGAAGTCGATTCAATTCTGATCGATGAAGCCCGGACGCCTTTGATTATATCGGGTCAGGCCGAAGATCATACGGCGCTTTATCAAGCCATTAATGCCGTGCCGCCCTTGCTGCAGCGTATGGTCTCTGAGCCCAAACCCAACGAGCCCGAGGTCGAGGGTGACTTTTGGGTGGATGAGAAGAATCAGCAGATTTACCTGTCGGAAGCCGGTCATGAGAATGCCGAACGCGTGATGACAGAAAAGGGCCTATTGCCCGAGGGTCAATCTCTTTACGACGCACGCAATATTTCGTTGATGCACCACTTGATGTGTGCGTTGCGAGCGCATCATTTATTTTACCGTGATCAGCAGTATGTCGTTCAAGATGGCGAAGTGGTTATTGTTGATGAGTTTACGGGTCGTTTGATGGCGGGTCGACGCTGGTCAGATGGCCTGCATCAAGCCGTCGAGGCAAAAGAGAGCTGCACGATTCAGCTTGAAAACCAAACGCTTGCGGCCATTACATTTCAAAATTATTTTCGAATGTATGAAAAGCTTGCCGGTATGACGGGTACAGCAGACACGGAAGCGTACGAGTTCAAAGAAATTTACGGTCTTGACACCGTTATCGTGCCAACCAACAAGCCGATGATCCGCAAGGATCTGCATGATCAGATCTACAAAACCGATCAAGAAAAATACAACGCCATTGCCAACGAAATCCGTGAATGCCAAGAACGCGGCCAACCCGTGCTGGTGGGTACGACTAGCGTTGAGAACTCCGAACTGTTAGCAAACGCGTTGACCCAGGCGAGGTTAAAGCATGAGGTGCTTAACGCCAAGCAGCACGCCCGTGAAGCCTCGATCATCGCGCAAGCGGGTAAACCAGGCGCCATTACAATTGCGACCAACATGGCCGGCCGAGGCACCGATATTGTGTTGGGCGGCAGCGTGGAAAAACAAGTGGCGCTGTTGCGCGACGATACGTCGCTTGACGAGGCGACTCGTGATGCTGAAATAGAAAAGCTACGCGCCGAATGGTCTGGTTTGCACGAGCAGGTGTTGGCTGCCGGTGGACTGCATATCATCGGCACAGAGCGTCACGAGTCAAGGCGCATTGACAATCAATTGCGCGGTCGAGCGGGTCGTCAAGGTGACCCCGGTTCTTCACGGTTTTACTTGTCGCTTGAAGACTCGTTGATGCGAATTTTTGCGGGTGACAAGGTGCGGGCCATTATGGAAAGGCTCAAACTCCCAGAAGGAGAGCCTATCGAAGCCCGCATGGTGAACCGATCGATCGAGTCTGCCCAGAGAAAAGTGGAAGGTCGCAACTTTGATATACGAAAGCAACTGCTTGAGTATGACGACGTGGCCAATGACCAAAGAAAAGTCATCTATGGGCAACGCAACGAAGTGCTCGATGCCAGCGACGTGTCTGGTCTTGTTGTTGATTTACGCGATGGTGCCCTCACCGGTGTGGTCAGAGATTTTGTGCCTGAAGGGTCGGTTGAAGAGCAGTGGGACCTGGCAGGTCTACAGCGTGTTTTAGAGGCGGATTGGTTACTCAATGTGCCTGTTGTCGAGACGGTTGAAGCGGCCAAAGAGTTTGACGATGATGACGTTGTCAAAATGATTTGTGAAGCGGGCCGCGAGGCGTACGAAAGCAAAGTGACACAGGTGGGCGAAGAGACATGGCGCCCATTTGAGCGCTCGGTCATGTTGCAGGTCGTGGATAATCACTGGCGTGAGCATCTGGCTGCTCTTGACCATTTACGTCAAGGCATTCATCTACGCGGTTACGCTCAGAAGAACCCTAAGCAAGAATACAAGCGTGAGGCCATTGCACTTTTCTCTGGCATGCTGCAACGGGTACGTGACGATGTTGCCAAATTGCTGTTAACCGTTAAGGTGCAAAGTCGTGCCGATGCAGAGGCGGCCGAAAGAGAGGCCGAACAAGCTCACGTTCAGAACGTGCAGTTCCATCATTCGGATTATGACGAAGCATTGGCTGAACCCGCTTCGGCCAAACGAGCAAATACTGCCGCCGCCGGTCATGAGGCGCAAACTAGACAAGCACCAGCGCGTAACGCCAATGTGAAGGTCGGTCGAAACGAGCCATGCCCTTGCGGCAGCGGCAAGAAATTCAAGCACTGTCATGGTAAGCTAGCTTAATCAATAAAATCAACGACTTATATCGTTTCCAAACGTCAAAAAGTGTTGTACAGTTGTTATACAAAATGGCGAAACTGTACACACTGTTTGACAAATGTTTGACACAGAACACAGCAAACCATTAGAAGACGATAAGCTGCTCATCTACACACGTAATGGCATTTTTCAAGCACGTGTGTACAAAGGTGATCGCAAATACATTCATCGCTCACTCAAAACACGCAACTTAGAGGATGCGAGAGGCTTAGCAATCAAGTTCTATTACGAAATTGAATTTAAGCGTGAACAAGAATTACCTTTGCAAACAAAGACGTTTGCTCAAGCGTTGGATGAATACATTGCTGTAAGACAGCGTGATTACGAGCGCAGTAAGACGTATAAAAACAATGCATCGTATCAACAAGAACCGATCAGCCTGGCCTTACGTCCTGCCTTGCGCGTATTTGTTTCATCAAACATTGCAATAAGAGCCAACAAAGCATCGCAAAAAACAGCAGAACCCCCTGATTCAGTTTATTTGAATTTGTTTTAGTTTATCTTTTAGGCGGCAGTTGAATCCAAACTGCTAAGCCCCCCAAAGGCGAAGTCGATAAGGTTAAGGTGCCTCCGTACCATTGCACCAAATCTCGCACGATCGCCAAGCCCAGTCCAGAGCCCTGCACTTGTTCATCAAATCTTGTGCCACGATCCATCACAGCCGATCGCTGGTCTGCATCGATGCCAGGGCCATCATCTTCGACTGAGATCTGCAACACACCATCATCATCAGTTACCTTGACACGGACATGGTGCCTGGCCCACTTCCCGGCATTGTCCAGCAAATTGCCCAGGACCTCGACCAGGTCCTGATTGTCACCCGCAAATGTCACTGATGAGTCAGGCACCACAACCTCGAAGTGCAGCTCGCTACTGGCATAGAGTTTGCGCATGACATCAATGAGCGGTATCAGCACGGGCTCGACCAAGCTCGATTGATGAGCCACGCCCGCTCCCCGAGCCACTAGTCGGGCGCGGCGCAGCTGGCTGTCGACGGTGGACTGCAACACACCCAATTGCTGCTGCACTAGGTCGACAAAGGCTAACTTATCACCAACATTTTTATTTGCTTCATCAGCAGCGTTGGTCATGATCGTTACCGGCGTTTTGATGGCATGTGCTAGATCACCTGCCTGCGCACGCGCACGCTCAATGATTTTTTCGTTGGCCTGCAAAACGTCGTTAAAGTCCTCAACCAAAGGTGCAAACTCTGACGGATAGTCACCTTGCAAACGCGTGGCCCTGCCATTGCGCAATTGTGCAATGGCTAGTTGCAGCCTTCGCAAGGGCGCAAAACCAAATATCGCTTGAGCCACCAAAGCGACTAACAGCCCAACAAACAAGACCGACAAAAACAGCGCTAGCGATCGCTGCCATTGGGCGACAGCGGCGCGCAAACTGCTGGCATCTTCGGCAACGAGTAAACGCCACTGCGTTGATCCATCCCATTCGAACCGAACCGCCTGCTCAAGCAGTAGCACCTGCTGACCGCTAGGTCCAGGCTCTATGTGGACATGGCTATGTTCGTCTTGCAGCAAGTCGCGGGGCGTTTGAAGTATTTGGTCCCACAAGGAACGGGAACGTAAAACCGGACTACCTGAGACGTCATTTAATTGCCAGTAAAGGCCTGACAGTGGCTGCAAAAGCCTGGGGTTTTGTGCTGGGCGCTGCAGTTCGGGCTGGCCGTCTGGGCCTTGGCCAATGTCAGCTAGAACATAATCGGCATATACCTGCAACTGACGTTGGTACTGTTCATGGACATGCGACTCAAATAGGTGGTTTAGAACGTAACCCGTGGTAACCAATGCCGCGGCAATCCACACAAGGGATATCAAAACAACCCTTACCCGCAGTGAGCGTCTCCAACCAGCCCCCGACTGTGACTGGTCTAGCTCAGGCGCCATGGGCATCACCTGAGCAAATCAACCGGTAACCTTGACCCCTGACGGTTTCGATGTAGTGTCGGGCAAATTTTTTTCGTAAGCGCGCCACGAACACATCGATGGTGTTGGAGTCCCGATCAAAGTCCTGTGCGTAAATATGCTCGGTCAGGTCCTGACGTGAAATGACCTCACCCGGTCGGTGCATCAGATAAGACAACACCTTGTATTCATGTGCAGTGAGGTTAAGCAGGCGAGCACCTTCAGTGACTCGCGCGCTTCGGGTGTCTAGTGTCAACTGACCACACTGCAGCGCCGGACTGGCAAGCCCGACGCTGCGACGAATTAACGCACGCACGCGGGCGAGCAACTCCTCGGCGTGAAACGGCTTACTGACATAGTCGTCGGCGCCGGCATCCATGCCGGCAACCTTGTCCTGCCAGCTGTCTCTGGCCGTGAGGATGAGAACGGGCGCGGTGTGTTGCGCTGCCCGAAGGCGGTGAAGCACACTGACCCCGTCAAGCATGGGCAATCCCAAATCGAGCACCATCAGATCAATCGGCTCGTGCTGCGCGATGTGCAAGCCGTCAACGCCGTTATCGGCCGTGTCTACGGCATAACCTGCGCTTTGCAACATCCGCTCAAGTTGGCCG
>CAJXMZ010000041.1 GCA_913056315.1 uncultured Ectothiorhodospiraceae bacterium | reverse complement strand
GTAAGGGTCAAACACCCCCTCCCCGGCTTTGCCCCCCATGGAGGCGGCCGAGCCGCGCACGCCTGCGGTATTGAGCGTTGCCCCGGAAGTTTCAATCTGCCCGCCATCGCCGCCACTCAGGCCGCCCTTAGCGTAGATCTCGCCGTGGACAGAGGTAACGGACTCTGGGTTGGAGACTGCTGACCACAGCACCACCGTGCCGCCGTCACCATTGTCGGTGGCGCTGGCATCGATGCTGGCCCCGGCATCCATGGTGACCGTGGTGGCCTCGGCCATGGCATCCGGGGCATCGAGCACCCGGCGCTCTTCATTGGCGCCACCCTGCCAGTCACCACCCACCAGCACGTCACCACCACCGGTGGCGCCGGTGGCGGTGAGCTCTGCGCTCTCGGTGAGCGTGATCTCATCGGCCTCGAGCTGGATATGACCGCCCTGACCCGACTGGCTGTCAGCCGCAATCCGGCCGCTATTCTCAATCACACCGTCTGATTGCAGAACAATACGACCGCCCTGCTCGGTCAGTCCGGCCGCTTCGATATGCCCGGTGTTGTTCACAACCCCGCGGGTGACTTCGTCCAGCCCCTCGGCATTCAGAACCACCGCGCCGTTGCCGACATCAATCACCCCGCCATTAGCGATGGAGGCATCCAGCGCGCCCCGATCCACCTTCATGGTGACAAGGCCCGTGGTACCAAGGGTCATCTCCACCGACTCGGCGGCCACCAGATCGACCGATCCGGCCTTGGCCTCAATCGTGCCGCGGTGTTCAATTGTCGGCGCAATCAGCGCGACATGCCCGCCCTCTTCAACGCTAATGTTGCCTTCGGCCGTAATCGCCGCATCACTGTTGCCGGAGAAGTGCATGCGGCCGGCGAGGAAGTCCTCATCGGCGATATCCAGTGTGCTGGCGACGAGGCTACCGACATTAACGTTGCTGCCGCCTGCGAAGTGAATGCCTGCCTGGTTGACCAGCACCACCTGACCGTTGGCGCTGATCGAGCCATGAATATCACTGGGCTTGCCACCGACCACGCGGTTAAGCGCTGAGCTGCTGGCAGAGGGCTGAATGAACTCAACGTGCGCATTCTTACCCACCGAGAAATCCTGCCACTCGGTGATGATGCGATCACTGCGCTGGTTGATCGTCATCACACGGCCATCGCGGCCGATCGTCGCATCCCCGGCGGTGATATTCTCACCGCTCGGCAGGGTATCTGCGTCTGGTGCCGCCTTTACTGTCTGCCAGCCAAAGGCAGCGGCAAGCGAGCCGGATACCATTGCCGCCTTTGCAGCCAGATGGAGCGCACTGGGGTATTTTCTGATCATAACCTGATTACTGCCTGGAGCCAGGCGCGCTGCTGATCATCGCGCCCGTCACTGTTATTACCCGCAACATCCCGACCGGGGTTATCCCCAATCGTTGCTGCCCAGTTCACGCTCACCGTCAACCAGTCCCCCCGGGTGAGCGTCAGGCCAAGCCCGGCACCTTCGATCTGATAGCTGTTCTCGCCCGTTGCCGTATCAATCTCAACCCCCTGCGGCAACGAGGTATGTGTAGTCACCCAGGCGCTGTCGTAGAAAGCCGACAGGCGCAATGACCCGAGTTCTGTAAAATCCTCAGGCAGCTGATAACGCAGCGCTGTACGAAACAGATACCCCTCATCACCCGAGGCCTCCCCGCCCGGGTATGCCCGCACACCGCCAACACCACCGCCCTGAAAACCCAGCGATGAATCCAGCGCATCGTCGGTCCACTGCCCCCGCAGTTCAGTGAAAAGCGTCATCGGCATTTCACCCAGTGACTGAAGCCTAGAGAGGCTCCAGTCGATCTTCTCAAAATACCCCTGGGTGCCGAAGATATCGCCCGCTACTGAGCTGGGAACCCGCGAGAGGTCAACATCACCCCAGACCGGCGTGATAGAGAAGTTGGTACGGCCGGTTGGGCCGAACAATTGATCTGTATGATCACCACTGATCTGCGGGCTGTAGTACTCCACCCGTTTATCGTCAGTCTTAGCGCCACGCACCCGATCCTCGAGCGCTTCATAGGTCCAGTCAAAGCCGATGTTGATATTGCTAGACTGCTTTCTGAGCAGTGGAAAGGTCACACCGGCAGTGTTTGTCCAGGCATCACCCTTAACGTCAAATTCGGCTGAGTCGCCGTTTACCACCTCATAGCGCAGGTTGGTGCGCCCGAGGTTAAGCCGCAGCCCCGTGGCACCCAAAGGCCGGCCATAATTGGCCTGCGCCAACTCCAGTCCCTCGGCCCGCGTCAGACTGAGTGAGAACTGGTCGCCAATACCCAGCGGGTCGTTGAGGTTGCCGGTAAAACCGGCACGCTCTGCTCCGGTGCTGCGGCTGCCATGATTGCTGACGTTCGCCGATGCCGCCCAAAGCGGCCCTTCGCGAACACTCAGAAGGATATGCGTACTGCCCGCCGCTTCACCCGGCTCAAGCCGCGCCAACGCGTCGATACCCGGCAGGTCGTTAATCAGCAGAATGGCCCGGTCGAGATCCGCTTGGCGCACAGGCTCACCGGGCTCAACAAGCGCCGTTAGCATCGCCCCGAGAAATTCCGGGTCGATTCGCAGCTCGTCACCGATGGTCTCGATGCGGAAAGCCCGACCCTGGACATCGAGCTTACCCGGGACGATTTCAATGGTAATTACTCCATCGGTGACGTCCTGCTCGGGCAAATAGGCACGGGCCAGCACCCAGCCCTCATCTTTCAGGCGGCGGGTCACGCGCTCGGCAATGGCCTGCAATCCCTGAAAATCCAGCGACTGCCCAATGGCCTCAGCTACGGCTTCTTCAAGCGCCGCCGCCTCAACCAAATCAATCGCGCCGGTGAACTCGATCTCTTGCACCTCGACCGTGACATCGCCAATACCGGTGAGTTCAGGTAGCGGCGCCGGCGCCTCCTGCTCCAAAAGCGGCTCAGGCTCAGGGCGCTGCAACGCCTCTTCTTGGCGCAGCAAAGCGCCCGCATCGACCCCTGAATCGTTATCGGAGCCGGTTTGAGCCCAAATTGTTGGTGTGCTCACTCCCACCATGGCAGAGGCGACCACTTTACAAACCAATCGCGCCAGCATTTTCCTGCCTGAATCTTTACTATTGGACTTACATAGACAACTGTCTATTGTATGGATTGGGCTGAGCGTAACCACCAACAAATACGTAAATTTATCGACTGTTTTACGCACTTCCTGACATTAACTGACAAACGCCAAAAATGATGGAATGAAACGCATAATCTAGGTTTTTTGGGAACGAAAAGGTAAAACAAATGAAAGCCGATAAGATTGATATCTTAATTATCGAAGACGAAATAGATTTGCGTGAAGCCATGCAATCGTTTTTCGATCAAACAGGCTATTCCTGTCATGCGGTTGGCTCGGCAGAGGAGGCGAGCGCTTGGAGCACCAGCAATTCAGCACATATCATGTTGGTGGATATCACACTTCCCGGTGAATCAGGGCTGGATTGGCTGAGAAACCACGCAAACCCCAGTAAAAGCGGCGTAATCATCGTCAGTGCAGCCGGCAGCGATGCAGATCGAATAGCAGCCCGCTCGATCGGTGCAGACGGCTATTTTATTAAGCCAGTTAACCTTGCCGAACTTGGAATAACCGTAAAAAACCTATGCAACCGGTTGCAATTTAATAACGACTGGGAGTTGTCTTCGGTTAATTGGAAGCTAACTGCACCGTCAGGACGGTCAATGAGTGTTACAGCATCCGAATTAGCATTCCTCGAAAGCCTCGCAATCACACCCGGCGACCCCGTTGATCGGAAAGACATCATAGAAAGGCTCGGTGAATCACCGGCCATTTACGACATGCGACGAATGGAAACTATGGTCAAAAGACTGCGAACTAAAGCAGAGGAAACGCTCGGGGATCCGCTACCGATCACAACAGTTCGTGGCATAGGATACGCCTTCACCGCTAGACTCAACTGGGAGATGAACAGCAGCTAGCGTAACCGGCTTAGTTGCTTAACCATAAGACTGCGAGACTCGGGGAATCCACATGGTAAATCGGCTTCCCTGACCGACTACACTGTCCACTACAAGGCTGCCGTTGTGCGCGTCCATAATCTGTTTAACAAAGTATAAGCCGAGGCCCTGACCAGCCGCATCCGTTGCGGCGCCTCCACGGTATTGTTTTTCGCACAATCGCTCGAAATCGGACGAATCAATCCCGACACCCTGATCGGTAACGGCAATACCCACCTGATCCCCTTCGATGATCGTCTTGACCTCAACCCAACTATCGGGCGTTGAGTACTTGAGCGCATTATCAAGGAGATTGACCAATGCGGTTGTGAGCATCTCCTCGTCACCGATTACGGCTAAATGAGAGACCTCTAAAGAAATACGTTGCTGGTCGTTTAGACGATCACGGGCAATGACAGCCGGCAGCCATTGATCCAGCCAAATAAGGCTTTTGCTGATTTCTTTAATACCCAGCTTTCCAACGCCCGGGTCTAACCATCGATTGAATAATACGCGTAATCGCTCAACCGCTCGTTCAATCGCTTCGTAGCGGTGGGCAGATACCTTGCCACCAACGCGCCTGTCGTGCTTTGCAACCTCTGCTTGCGTGCTGATGATCGCGAGCGGGTTACGGAATTCATGCGCGACAAGCGATCCAAACTCAAAGTAATCATTCATCATCTTGCGCTCTCGAACCAGGGCACGACTAAGAGAGCGCGTTCTCTTCTCAACCGTCTGCTGAAGTCTCTCCTCCGATTCACGCAGCTGGGTAATGAGGGCTTCTTTTCTTTGGTTAGCTAGCGCTTGAAACCTTGCTCGCTCTTTTCGTTCAAACGCAATCTGCTGCGCGAGCGCGAAGGCGAACAACCCCATCTCAACCAATGAAAAAATCTGTAAAACATTTAGCGTGAAAAAATTCGTCGGCACCCAGTCAAGATTACGCGCAGACTGGACCATCACTGCACCAAGCAAAACCCTCCAGCCAATCATTAAAATATTCGCACCGGGTTCTCCTCTTAACCAATTCTTCACAGTGACGCCCAAAAGAATGGGGCCTGCAACCAGCGCTATGATACTTAACGCACTTACACCATCACGCACTGAAGCACCGGTCAGCGGTAACAGCGCAACAAATGCAAATCCACCGATTAATATCTGCATTACTTTGTCGATAGATGGCATGTTTTCCTGAGTTTCAAAAAAGCTACGTAAAAATAAAACAGCAAACATGCCAGACAAAGAATAAAGAGTGTTGGTACCAATGGCTTTCGGCCAACCAAGGGGATTAAAGAAAAACCCACCTAGACCGTTCATAAAAAACATGCCTAAACCAGTAAAAAATAAGAATCCGCAATAATACAAATAACGTGTCGATCGGAGCGTCAAGAAAACGAAAAAACTAAAAACAAATAACGCAACAATCAATCCAAAATAAGTTGCGATCCAAAAGTAACTCTGCTGTGTATGGTTAGAAAAGGCGTTTGGATCCCAGAGGGTCAACGGCACCGTTACTGAGCCTTGAGAGGTAACGCGCAAATAGTAAACAGACTGGCCGCTTCTTTTAGGTTGAATCGGAAAAACTAAATGACGATGCGCCCAAGGGCGCTCCCCTGCAGGTTGGTAGGCACCTGTCCGGTCAACACGCCCGTCAGGGTGAAATAGCGCAACATCGGTGAGTGCGTAAAATCCAATCTCTAGTAGGGAAAAGGTTTTGGGGGGCGTCGGTGCATTGACAACAAGGCGCAACCAGTAGGCTGAAGAAGTTAACCCGAAATTAATATCACTAGGACTATCATGACGAGTGAATTCGCCCCGTCGGTAGGCATCTTGGACTTCGCTTAGCGTAAGTCTAGCTTGTGGATCTTCTAAATAGTCGACGGCCGCGGCAAGATACGCGGCGTTAGTGTTTACTGAAGTTGACTGACCCCATAGGGTCATTGGCATCAGCATAAGAAAAAAAGCCGTTAACATACGCATATGGATAGTTTGCCGGTGCGTTAGCGCCATAGCTAGCGACCTTGACCAATCACCCCAGCAATCCGGCCCGCCCTACCATCACGGCGATAGGAGTAATAACGATCGGTTGCCGCATGAGTGCAGTCTCTCAACATCACTGGCGCTGGAACACCCATATAACGCAACACGGCGTTAGCACTTGCCGCCATATCAAGCCAATAGCGATCCGTCCCCGAGGCATCCGACGCTAGTCCGTCGTCAACGGCACTGAACTGCGCTGCCACTGGCATGGCCGCGTCCAACTGCTTGATCACCTCAGGGCCCACTTCGTAGGCGTTCTTTCCAATACATGGACCAATCACTGCGCTTAGGGCGTTAGGGGCAACCGGCAACGCGTCAATCGTTGCCTCAATGACCCCCGCGGCTAGCCCGCGCCAGCCGGCATGAATAGCGGCAACGCAGCTGCCATCGTTGGCGGCCAGCAATATCGGGACGCAGTCAGCCACCATCACGGCACACACTTGACCGGGTTGATCGGTCCAAACGGCATCAGCTTGGGTAACGTCACGCTCGACTTCGCTCGCGTGGACCACTTGGTTGCCGTGGACTTGTTTAAGCCAGCGCGGCTCCTCGGGCAGCTTGGCATGCTCGACTAAGCGACGACGGTTTTCCCGAACAGCGTCCGGGTCATCGCCGACATGCAGGGCCAAATTTAGGCTGTCGTAGGGCGGTTGGCTAACACCGCCGGTTCGCAGGGTAAAACCGGCATTAACGCCATTAATGGTCCAGTCAGGCCGCAGAATTTGAATCTCTCCCGCCATACGCTCAACCACGCTTAGGGGCGCCAGCGTCCATCATCCGTGTCTTCTGCGGCGACATGGGCTTGGTGCGCGCGTAGCACATTGAGTAGGTGCTCGAAGTCTTTCGGGATGGGCACAGTCCAACTCAATGTCTCCAGCGTTGTCGGATGGTTGAGGGTAAGTGTTTCTGCGTGCAACGCTTGGCGGTGCAGCCGTCGAAGGGTATCCGCCAGACTGACATCGGGCTCAATCACCACCGTATCCGCCCCAGCGGGCAAGCGCAGGCGCCCGCCATAGAGTTGATCGCCAACGATGGGGTGACGGATATGTGCCATGTGCACACGAATTTGGTGGGTACGCCCGGTTTCAAGCTTGCAGCGTAATAATGTGTGCGCGCTAAATCGTGACTCAATGCGGTAATGCGTTAGCGCGGGCTTGCCAGGGGCGTTGCTTGGCTCATCAGCTTCGGTATCAACCGCTTGACGCACAGCCATACGCAACCGATCACGCGGGTGCCGGCCAATGGGTGCATCCACCTGGCTCCCAGCGGTAAACGTCCCGCCAACGAGCGCCAAATATTCGCGGCCAACACTGCGCGACTGCAACTGTTCAACCAAATGCGCGTGCGCTTCAAGGGTTTTGGCCACCACCATTAGACCCGTTGTATCGCGATCTAGCCGATGCACGATGCCCGCCCGCGGCACCCCCGCTAGTTTGGCATCGTGGTGCAAAAGCGCGTTTTGCAAGGTGCCATTGGCATTACCTGCGCCGGGGTGGACCACCAGTCCCGCGGGTTTATTGACCACCAAAATCGCCGCATCCTCATGAACGATGTCTAAAGCGATCGCCTCGGCTGCGACGGGGCCGTCTTCAACGCGCGCGGCTGATAAGCGAATCTGCTCACCGCCTTTGACCGCCATACGACCACGAGGACTTGCCCCATCCACGGTTAAATCACCATCTTTAAGCCAGCGTTGCAGGCGCGAGCGGGAAAACTCACTAAATAATGCTGCCACCACCGCATCCAAACGCTGTCCTGCCGCGCTTTCTGGTACTGTCGCTTCGCGCTCAATACGCGCTGGCGACGCCGTATGATCGCCATGTTCATTAGAATCTGCGGTTGATTGCTGCATTTGGCTGGGCGTTGCTCCTGCTTTTCTCTAAACTGTGTCGAAACCGTTAACGCTGGACAAGGGTGCCATGAAGCGCTTTTTCATCATTCTACTCACGATTGGCCTGCTCGCGGGCTGTGCAAGCACCGACCAAAGCGGTACCGAACTGCGTAATGCTCAGGCCGCGGCGCTTTACCAGACGGCCAAAAGCGCGCTCGATCGCGGCGATTGGCAAACCGCGACCACCGAGTATGAGGCGCTACAAGCGCAGTATCCATTCGGCACTTATGCCACGCAGGCGCAGCTCGACATTATCTACGTGTATTACCGAGCTGGCGATGTTGCCTCGGCCGTGGCGGCCGCCGAGCGCTTTCGGCGCATCAACCCACGCCATCAGTCCGTACCTTACAGCTGGTATATGCAAGGCTTAGCGCTAGAAGAGAAAAACGAGGACATGCTCAAGCGCTGGGTAGGCGTTGATACCACATTGCGCGATCCGGTGCCGCGCCGGCAGGCATTTGATGCCTACACCACCATTGTTGAGCGTTTTCCCGACAGCGACTACGCCGGCGATGCGCGCGCGCGATTGGCAGTGCTATTTAACGAAGGCGCGCGCTATCAACTTAGTGTTGGGCAGTTCTACGCCGATCGACAGGCTTGGGTTGCCGCCGCGCAACGCGCAATCACGGTAATTAATGAGTTTGCTGGAACGCCGTCAGTCGAGCCTGCCATGCAACTGCTAACCCGCGCTTATGAGGCATTAGGACTGACAGATTTGGCAGCGGGCGTCGTTGCCGCCAGCCAAGCGGGCACGGCCGCCGAGCGCCCGGCGGGTATTCCCGATATGCCGTCTTTGTACGAGGGGGAAACCATCGAGGTTCCGCCCGCCCCCCAACCATCCACTCAGGCCCCATCGGGGCCAAGTGGCACCACGCCGGGCGGCGGCATGATGGATAATTACTAAGGCATTACGCTTAGAGGGCTTGCTCGCCTTCCTCGCTGGTGCGAATGCGAATCGCCTGCTCGATGGGTGAGACAAACACTTTACCGTCACCAATTTTGCCCGTGTTGGCGGCTTTCACAATGGACTCCACCACGCGGTCAACCTGCTCGTCGCTAACAACCACCTCAACCCGCATCTTGGGCAGGAAATCCACCACATACTCCGCGCCGCGATACAGCTCGGTGTGGCCTTTTTGCCGACCAAAGCCTTTCACCTCAGTAACGGTCATGCCGGTGATGCCCACCTCAGCAATCGCTTCGCGAACATCGTCGAGCTTAAACGGCTTAATAATCGCTTCAATCTTTTTCATTCGGGTACTCCATCTACGAGTAAGCCTCTAGTGTATCAGCCTTGATGTCGGCCAAACCCAGAGGTAATGGGATAGCGCCGATCGCGTCCAAAGGCTTTGGTGGTCACCTTAACCCCCGGTGCGGCCTGGCGGCGTTTGTATTCATTGCGGTGCAGTAGCTTAACCACCTGCTCGACTACCGCTCGATCGTGGCCAGCGGCAATAATCTCATCAATCGCGGCATCTTCTTCAACATAAGCGGCCAAAATCGCATCAAGCTCGGCGTATTCCGGCAGGCTATCGGTGTCTTTTTGATCAGGGGCCAGCTCAGCACTGGGCGCACGGGTGAGGACGTTGTCCGGAATCACCGCGCCGATGCCGTTGCGATAGTGCGCAAGCCGATAAACTTCGGTTTTAAAGATATCTTTAAGCGGCGAAAACCCACCGACCATATCGCCATAGAGGGTCGCGTAACCCACCGCCATCTCACTTTTATTGCCCGTGGCCAGCACAAGCCCACCCAACTTGTTCGACACCGCCATGAGCAATGTCCCACGAATGCGAGACTGCAAATTCTCTTCGGTCACATCAGGGGCTTGGCCAGCAAACACCGGCGCCAGCGCCGATTGAAACTGCTCAAACACCGATTCGATGGCGACGGTGTCGTATCGCAGCCCCAGCGCTTGGGCGATGAGTCCCGCATCGGTATGGCTCATTTGACTGGTATAGCGCGTTGGCATCATGAGGCAGTGCACGCGATCGGCCCCTAACGCATCCACGGCAATACAGGCGGTGAGCGCTGAGTCGATACCACCAGATAAACCAATGACAACACCGGGAAAGCGATTTTTTTCTATATAGTCTCGAACGCCCCAGACCAAGGCTTCATACACTTCCGCCTCGGCCGATAAATCCGGCTCGATGTCGCCCTCAACCGGCATCCATCGGCCTTGATCGATCAGCACGTCAACGGCGTACAAGCCGGTGTCAAAGCGCGGGGCCCGCACCATTAAATCGCCGTTGCCATCGAATGCGCACGAGCCCCCGTCATAGACCACTTCATCCTGACCACCGGCCATATTGCAGTAGAGGATGGGCAGGCCTGATTCGGCGATACGCTCGCGCAAAACCGACTCGCGCGCGGTGTACTTGTACTGATCAAACGGCGAGGCGTTGAGATTAACGATTAACTCAGCGCCAGCCTCAAGGGCGCGTTTAACCGGGGCCTCGTGCCAAGCGTCTTCACACACGGTGATCCCCACCCGGCAGCCATCAATATCGACGACACAGGGCTGGGTTCCGGGTGCGAAATAGCGCAAATCATCAAACACGCCATAGGTGGGCAGTTGTTGCTTGGCATAGCGCTGCGTAACCGACCCATCACGAATGACTAAGGCGGCATTAAGCAAAGCCGCTTCGGTTCGCACGGGTGCGCCAACAATCACGGTAATACCGTGGGTTTGAGCGGCGATGCGCTCAACCCCTCGCTCAACAGCGGCAATAAAATCCGGCCGAAGCAACAAATCATCGGGGGGATAACCGGTTAGCGCCAGCTCAGGAAAGCACACCACCTGCGCGCCCATGTGATCCCGGGCCTGCTGGGCCGAGGCAATGATCGCATCGGTGTTGCCCCGCACATCTCCAACCAGAAGATTGAGCTGAGCCATGACAAAACGAAGCCGCTCGCTCATAGGCGAAAGATGCCTCTTGGTAAGCCCGACTGGCGCTTAGCCAATCGGGTAAGCCGATTACCCGGTAAAGCAGTCACTAACGCGCTGACCGATCTCCGCCGGTGAGCGCACCGTCGCCACACCGGCTGCCTCAAGCGCGCCAAATTTATCGGCAGCTGTGCCTTTGCCACCGCTAATAATCGCCCCGGCATGCCCCATGCGTTTGCCCGCAGGCGCGGTCACACCGGCAATATAGGCCACAACGGGTTTGCGCACGTTGGCTTGGATATACTCAGCGGCCTCTTCCTCGGCGGTACCGCCAATTTCGCCCACCATCACAATGCCTTTGGTTTGACGATCGGCTTCAAACTGCTCGATGACGTCAATAAAGCTCATGCCCTGGATCGGATCACCGCCAATGCCCACGCAAGTGCTTTGACCCATACCAATGTCGGTGGTTTGTTTAACCGCCTCATAGGTCAAGGTGCCCGAGCGCGAGACAATGCCAATCGAGCCAGGCTTATGGATATGTCCAGGCATGATGCCAATTTTGCACTCACCCGGAGTGATAATGCCCGGGCAGTTAGGCCCGATTAAGGTGGCATCGTAGAAGTCAAGCGCGGCTTTGACTTTGAGCATGTCGAGCACCGGAATGCCTTCGGTAATACACGCGATAACCTTAATGCCCGCCTCAGCGGCTTCTAGGATGGCGTCCGCGGCAAATGCCCCTGGCACATAAATCATTGACGCATCAGCGGCAGTGTCATCAACCGCATCGCGCACGGTGTTAAAGACCGGTCGATCGAGATGCTGCTCACCGCCGCGTCCCGGCGTTGTGCCGCCAACGATATTGGTGCCATAAGCAATGCATTGCTCGGCGTGAAAGGTGCCCTGCTTACCGGTGAAGCCCTGGACGATAACCTTGGTGTTTTTGTCCACCAGAATACTCATGCGATTTCCTCGTCTGCTGTCCGGGTTGAGGGATCAGGCGCTAACCGCGCCGACCACCTTGTCTGCGCCGTCGGTCAAATTGTCCGCCGGAATAATATCGAGCCCACTATCAGCGAGCAGCTGCTTGCCCTGTTCAACGTTGGTGCCCTCTAAGCGCACCACGACGGGGACATTCACGCCCACTTCTTTGACCGCCTCAATCACGCCTTCGGCGATCATGTCGCAGCGTACGATGCCGCCAAAAATGTTGACCAAAATACCCTGCACGTCGGGGCTGGCAGAGATAATCTTAAAGGCCTCAGTCACGCGCTCTTTATTGGTACCACCGCCAACGTCTAAAAAGTTGGCCGGCTCGCCGCCATGGAGCTTAATGACGTCCATTGTTGCCATCGCCAGCCCTGCGCCATTGACCATGCAACCAATGTTGCCATCCAAAGTAATGTAGTTAAGCCCATGCTCAGCGGCTTTGACTTCGGTTTCGTCTTCTTGGCTAACATCGCGCATATCGGCGATTTCAGCTTGGCGATTAATTTCAATGGCGTTGTCATCGACATTAATCTTGGCATCAAGCGCCAGCAGTTCATCATCGCCGGTCACGATTAATGGGTTGATCTCGACTAGGCTTAAGTCGCGCTCTTCAAAACAGCGCGCTAAGGCCTGCATGATTTGGGTGAGCTGCTTAATTTGCGCCGGTGTCAGCCCAAGCGCAAAGCCCATCTGCCGGCACTGATAGGCCTGCAAACCCGCCACGGGGTTCACCCGCACGGTAATAATCTTTTCAGGTTCGGTGGCGGCCACCTCTTCGATATCCATGCCGCCAGCCGCTGAGCCCATAAACACCACACGCTTGCTCGCGCGGTCGACTAGGGCACCGAGATAAATCTCGCGAGCAATATCAAGGCCTTCCTCGATCATCACCGAATCAATGGGCAGGCCATGCTCGTCGGTTTGGTGGGTCGCAAGCCGCGCGCCCAGCATGCCCTCGGTGAACTCAACCACCTCGTCCAAGCTTTTGGCAATTTTAACGCCGCCTGCTTTACCCCGACCGCCGGCGTGGACTTGGGCTTTCACCACCCAAACCGGGCCGCCTAGCTTTTGTGCAGCGGCTTTTGCCTCGGCTGCCGAGCGCGCCACAAACCCCTTAGGGATGGGAATGCCGTACTGGCTAAAGATGTGCTTTGCCTGAAACTCATGCAGGTTCATGGACGCTCCGCCTCCTCAGGAAAATTGGCCATATTGTCTACCATTCTGGCCTGCGGTTCAAAACAATGTCGCACTGCAGAATAAACACTCGGCTCCAATCATCCGATTCACGCACCCACCTAGCGTGGCAAAACCACCGCCAATCCCTGCTGCGACGTGCGTCGCAGTCACCGACTGGGCTAAGCGATTGACTAGGGCGCCTGGGCTGGCGATTTGTTAGCCGCCCAGTCATTGCATCAACCAATAAGGAGCTCCCACCATGCGTCAATCACAACGCGGCTTTACGCTCATCGAGTTAATGATCGTCGTGGCCATCGTTGGCATTCTGGCCAGCGTCGCCATTCCCGCCTACTCGGACTACACCGTTCGCGCCAAAGTCACCGAAGGCATCGCCGCCGCCGGCGCAGCCAAAACCAGCGTCGCGGATTATTACTACGCCAACAACGCACTGCCGACTTCAAATTCTGAAGCGGGCTTAGGGACTAGCACCTCCTACAGCACCGACATTATTTCTGAGATTACCGTTCTCGATAGCGAGTCGGGTAGCGGCAGCAACGGAACGATTGAGGTCACTTATAAGGAAA
>CAJXMZ010000040.1 GCA_913056315.1 uncultured Ectothiorhodospiraceae bacterium | reverse complement strand
TTTGGATGTTTGGTTTGACTCGGGTACCACGCACTCAACGGTGCTCGGCGAGCGCGAAGACCTAACCTACCCCGCTGATTTGTATCTCGAGGGTAGTGACCAATACCGCGGCTGGTTTCAATCTTCGTTGTTGACCTCAATGATGATGAATGGCGAGCCACCCTATCGGAGCGTGCTGACCCACGGCTTCACGGTCGATGAGCATGGCCGCAAAATGTCGAAGTCGAAGGGCAATGTCATTGCGCCCCAATCGGTGATGAACGAGCTAGGCGCTGATATTTTGCGCTTGTGGGTGGCTTCATCAGACTACGCGGGCGAAATTGCCGTATCCGATGACATTCTCAAGCGCACAGCCGATGCCTATCGGCGCTTGCGCAACACCGCGCGCTTTTTGCTCGCCAACTTGGCCGGCTTTGACCCGGCGGTCAATGCCCTAGCGCCTGAGCAGATGCTCGCGCTCGATCGTTGGGCGATTGATCGGGCGCGGCAACTGCAAGCGCAGATTATTGAAGACAGCCAAAACTACGATTTCCACCAACTCTTCCAGCGGGTTCACCACTTTTGCGTGTTGGATATGGGGGGGTTTTATTTGGACGTGATTAAAGACCGTCAGTACACCACGCCCGCTGATAGCATTGCCCGTCGTTCAGCGCAGACCGCGCTCTACCATATCGCTGAAGCGCTGGTGCGCTGGTTAATGCCAGTCCTATCGTTTACCGCTGATGAAATCTGGGAGCATATGCCCGGGCAACGCAGCGGCACGGCGCTAGAGACGGAGTGGTACGACGCTTTGATACCGCTCGATGCGGGGTTGATGGATCGTGACTTTTGGCATGAGATTTTGCAACTGCGCGATATTGTCGCCAAACAAATTGAGGCGCTACGCAACGATCAGGTCATTGGCGCGACGCTTGAGGCCGAAGTCGATTTGTACTGTGATGAGCCACTCGCGGCGCGCTGGGGTGCGTTAGGCGATGAGCTACGGTTTTTGTTGATCACCTCTGAGGCGCGCGTACAGCCCTTGGCCAATGCTGATAGTAGCGCGCTTGAGGGCGCGCTTGAGGACGGTACGTCGTTTCGTTTTGCCATTACCCCGAGTCCGCATGAAAAGTGCGCTCGGTGTTGGCATCGCCGGGCCGATGTCGGCGCTGACGCCAGTCATCCGGCGTTGTGTGCACGCTGTGTGAGTAACGTCGCCGGTGATGGCGAGCAGCGACGCTTTGCCTAAGGTAATGCCGTGACAATCAGCGCGGTAAAGTTTGGCCTAGGTATTGCCGGGGCGGTGGTGCTGGCTGACCAAGCGACAAAGGCCTTGGCTTTGGCATTGCTCGAGCCCTATCGGCCCGTTGCTGTGCTGGCGTTTTTTGACTTGCGGTTAGCTTTCAACCCTGGCGCGGCATTTAGTTTATTTGCCAATGGCGGCGGCTGGCAGCGCTGGTTGCTCAGTGCGGTGGCGCTGGCTGTTAGCGTTTACTTAATTCATTGGTTGCGTGGGCTTAGCCGAGCGGATCGCTTGCAAGCCACGGGCGTTAGTTTTGTTTTAGGGGGTGCCATCGGTAACCTGATCGATCGGCTTTGGCATGGCGTGGTGATTGATTTCATCGATTTGCATGCCGCCGGGTGGCACTGGCCGGCGTTTAATATTGCCGATAGCGCGATTACTTTAGGGGTTGTGGCGATATTGGCGAGCGCTTGGCGGGAGTGGCGCCAAGCCCGTACTCAGGCGTAATTCGCCGTTGGGTCATTTTGGTGATGGCCAACCGTTCGTGGGAGAATCCAACTTATGCAGCAAATTAAACTCGCTAATCCACGGGGATTTTGTGCTGGCGTTGACCGGGCCATTAGTATTGTCGAACAAGCCCTAGAGGCCTTTGGCACGCCGATTTACGTCCGCCACGAAGTCGTCCACAACCGTACCGTCGTCGATGACTTGCGCGGCAAGGGCGCGATCTTTGTGGAAACCCTCGAGGGCGTTCCCGCTGGCTCGACACTCATTTTCTCAGCCCATGGGGTTCCGCAATCGGTTCGCGATGAGGCCGTAGAGCGGGATTTGCATGTGTTTGATGCGACCTGCCCGCTGGTGACTAAGGTGCATATGGAAGTGCGCAAACACGCGCGCCAAGGCCGTGAGGTGGTTTTAATCGGTCACGATGGGCACCCCGAAGTTGAAGGCACACTCGGCCAATATGTTGGCGAGCATGCCGCTGAGGCGGGCATTTACTTAGTTGAAACCGCGCAAGATGCGCAAAACCTCAGTGTAAAAGACGAAAACAAGTTGGCATTTGTGACCCAAACTACGCTGTCTATGGACGACACGGTTTCAGTCATTGAGGCACTGAAAACGCGCTTTCCTGCGATTGAAGGCCCGCGCAAGGATGACATTTGCTATGCCACCCAAAATCGTCAAGACGCCGTTCGTGAGCTTGCGGATGATGTTGATGTAATGATTGTGGTCGGTTCGACGAATAGCTCAAATACCCGACGTCTGACTGAACTGGCGCAGCGCATGCAGGTAAAAGCGTATCAAATCGATGAAGCCGACGAGCTTGATCGAGAATGGGTCGCGTCGGCTGCCAGCGTCGGGGTGACCGCAGGCGCCTCGGCTCCCGAGTCACTGGTGCAATCAGTGATTGATCAGCTGGTCGATTGGGGTGCTGAGCGTCCAGATGCGGGGGGGCATTACACCGAGGATGTGGTGTTTTCGATGCCACGCGACCTGCTTCGGGCCATTCCTCGGCGCGGTGAAATTAAGTCGGTGGTTGATTAACCCAGGCAGCGGTTCAAAAACTCGGGTTGCACTCGCGCTCAGCAAGCGCACTGGGCGCTCGACTTTTGCGCGGTCGGCCGGCGGCGCTAATCACTATAATCTCTCGGGCAACCAGCCCGGCACTGGCTGATTGGCTGCATAAAGTAAAAGTCCCCATCTGCAGGCCACCGCCCGGGCGGGCGCTGCGGCCATCCGGGCGGTAACCAATAGTACTACCTAAACCTTGATTGGCGCTCAGGCTGTAGCCGTTTGGTAAGGCAGCGCTGGCACGCAGGATCGAGTCGTTATCACGGGGGTGGCCGTTTTGATCGGCATCGGTAAAAATCTGCCAGCCGTTTGACCAGTCTTGGTTAACCGCGCGCATAGTGAGTGGGATATTTCGACTAATGGCTTGGCTGCGGGTATACCAAAGCGCATCAATAAGCCGTTGGCTTTGCGCGTCGAGTTGTGCGGTTTGGCTTAGCGGCAAAAACGACGGGGCGGCCAAACCGGCCAGTAAGGCCGTTAGGCCAATCGCGATGAGCAACTCAATGAGGGTAAAACCACGGGCCATTTATTTAACTCCGGCGAGCGCCAATGGAGCCATTAAATTAGCGCAGTCATCGGTTAGGGCTGGCATCCACCCGTCGGATGGGGCGAGTCTAGCGGCATGGCGATACCAACGTTTCAACCGACCGTAGTGGCGCATCGGCGCGGTATTGGTGGCTTTAGCTTAGTTGAGTTATTGGTCGTGCTTAGTGTGATTGCAGTGCTTGCAACGCTTGCGTGGCCGAATTTGCGTCAACCCATTGATCGAGCCCAACGCACACAAGCCGGTGCGTGTTTGCTGCAACTTGGGGCATGGGTTGAGCGTGAAGCACGGCAAGGCCAGGGCTATGCCGGCCTAGATATTCGCAACGCCGGGGTTGGCTGCGCGCGCACCCTAGGCGAGGCGTTTGTCTTTAAAATGAGTGCCCCTGGCCAAGCGGATTGGGGTTTTGTGAGTACCAACGCCCATCGCTGGCAGCTACTCGCACAGCGTCGCGAACACCCGCCCAGCGCCAATAATCCCTGCTTGGGATTGGTCTACCGTGACAATGGTGTTCGTGGGGTGCTGGAGGCCGATGGCACGATTGCTTGGCGTAGCCAAAATCGGCGGCAATGCTGGCACTAACGCTTGTCTGCGCGGGGCGGCTCGTCTAGTATGACGCGCTGTCGCCGGCGTAGCTCAGTTGGTAGAGCAACGCATTCGTAATGCGTAGGTCCGCGGTTCGACTCCGTGCGCCGGCACCACCTACCGCCTGCTTGGCAGGCCCCTCAAAGCGCTTATCCGCGCAGACCAGCGACTAACAACAAAGCCAGCACAACGGCTGTCCATAATGCCATTGAGCCGGTTGGCCAACTGCGCAACGGCCAGCCCGTTAAGCGCAAATGGCTGACGTAGTTCTCGCCGCGCCTGAGCAGTGACATAAACCCCTGTCTGAATTGGTGATCGGCACCGCTTATGCCATCGCGTAGGGCAATGACCGCGTGGCGGCCCGGCACGCGATAAAACCAATCCAGATCAAGACTTATTTTATTTTTACCGCCCAGCATGTTGACCAGCAAAAAGAATGCTAAGCCGGTAAACAACAACAGCTGTGCTTCTTTGAGCAAATGACTGGCGGTGTAGGCGTTGTAGTCGACTGGGTAGGGCAAAATTGCATAAAGCCAGCCCGGCATAATGCCAATTAAAAAGCACAACAGTGCGGCAATACCCATGGCTAAGCGCATATTGAGGGGCGCTTCAGTGGGGCGCAAGCCAGCGTCTTGGCCCAAGAAGGTGTAGTAGGGCAGCTTGAGCGTGGTGCTCATAAATGTCCCCACGCCGGCGAGCATCATGAGCAAAAACACCACGCCGCGGCCGTCAACCGCAGCGGCTTCAATGATCATGGTTTTGCTGACAAAACCGCTAAACAGCGGGAACGCTGAAATAGATAGCCCGCCAACCATGTAAAGCAAAAACGTCACCGGCATGCTGCGATAAAGGCCACCTAAATCGGTCAGGCGACTGCGCCCGGTCATGTGTAACACCGCACCCGCTCCCATGAGCAGTAGTGCTTTGTACAAAATGTGGGTGAAAGCATGCGCGGCTGTGCCGCTAATGGCTAAAGCGGTGCCAATGCCAACGCCGGCTACCATGTACCCCACTTGGCTCATAATGTGATACGCCAACAAGCGCCGAATATCATTGACCAAAAAGGCATAAGTCACCCCGTAGAGGGTCATGAACACGCCAATCCAAATCAGTATTTCGGTACCCGGGTAGCCCCGCGCGAGCACATAAACGGCTGTTTTGGTGGTGAATGCACTTAAAAATACTGTGCCGGTGACGCTCGCCTCGGGATAGGCGTCGGGCATCCAGGCATGCAATGGCGGGGCGGCGGCATTAATTAAAAACGCCACTAAAATCAGATAAAACGCCGGGCCAGTCGTGGTGAAGGCATCAAATGCTAGGCTGCCGGTTTGCTGCCAATGGGCAATAATGCCCGCCAGCAGCAACATACCCCCCAGCGCGTGAACGATGAGATAACGAAAGCCCGCGTCATAGGCAGCTTGGCGGCGTCGGCGCCAAATCAACCAAACCGAGGCAATCATCATCACCTCCCAGCAAACATAAAGCGTGATTAAGTCACCCGCTAAGACCGCGCCCAGCCCGGAGGCGGCATACAGTGTGGCGGCAACATGCTGAGCGCTATCGTCGACTTGAAGCGCAAAAATATTACCAATCAGCAAAATGAGCGCGAAGATATAAGCAAAGACTAAGCTCAGGCCATCCGCTCGCAGCGGGGTGAGCTCAAGCCCGGCCAGCTCGATGGTCACTTGGGTGCCATTCTCAAGTCCCATGACGATGCTCAGCACCACAATGGGGAGTGCAAGCTGCCAAATTTGGCGCGCGCGCTGCGGCAGTATCGCCAGCGGCAGCGCGCCGAGCGCTAGAATTAACGCGGGATGGAGCCAATCACTCATCGCTTGATTCCTCGCGATGCGGATGGCTTTCACCGCCATAGTAGTCGTTAGCCCGGTAGACCAGGCCAAATCCAATGGCTTTGTAGACGCCCACTAACAGCAACGCACCCAAAAACGCATACAGCGCGGTGAACCCTGGGATGCCATCCCAAGGAAAGCGGCTATAGGCCGAGGGTTTGACCATATCAATGACGATGACCAGCGCCATTAACCCGATCATTAGCCGGCGCAACAGCTTTGCGCGGTTGACTAGGGCTTCAAGCACACGAGCGGTCAGGCTCACCGTATTCATAAAGCGCGCTCCTCAGCCACTAGGGCACCCCTAGAGAAAGCAATTGGTAGGCGGGATCGGCGAGAACAAAGAGGACTAGCGTTCCCGCTGCGGTGATTAACAAAGGGATTAAGCACAGCAACGGCGCTTCGTTGACTTGGTAATTGACTGGGTCGTCGCTTGGGGGCGGGCGCAAAAAAGCGCGCATGACGGGCGGCATTAAGTAGGCCACATTCAGTAGCGTACTCAGCATGAAAGCGCCCACCACAACAAAGTAGCCCGCTTCCCAAGCACCACTGACTAAGTACCATTTACTCCAAAATCCACCCGTGGGCGGCAGCCCAATGACGCACAGTGCGCCGATAAAAAATGCCAGCATAGTCAATGGCATACGGCGGGCTAATCCATCCATGCCGCTCACCGTGTTAATACCACTGGCCACGTAAATCGCACCGGCACAAAAGAATAAAGTGATTTTGCCAAACCCATGCATCAGCATGTGCAAACCACCCCCAATGGCCGCGAGTTCGGTGGCCAAGAGGGCACCGGTCACGATATAAGCCAATTGGCTCACGGTTGAATAAGCCAGCCGTGCTTTTAAGTTGTCTTGATGCAAGGCAACTAAGGATGCGGCGAGCATGGTGAACACCGCTAAATACAGCATGATGGGTTGGGTAATGAGCGTTGCTAGGTAATCAAGGCCAAAGATATACAGCGCAACCGTTAAAACGCTGAACACGCCCGCTTTGACCACGGCAACCGCGTGCAGCAAAGCTGAGACTGGCGTCGGGGCGACCATGGCAGCGGGCAGCCAACGATGAACGGGCATGAGTGCGGCTTTACCGATACCCAGCAGTAATAACACCAAGAGTACTGCAGCGGTTGTGTCGCTGACTTGACCGGCCATTATGCCGCCTGAGCTAAAGCTGAGTGTGCCGGTGGCCTGCCATAACCACACCATGGCCGGCAGCATTAATCCAACGCTGGTGACCAATAGGATGGCCAGATAGGTTCGAGCACCCGCGCGGGCTTTTTCGGTGCCGGTATGGGCGACCAGGGGATAGGTCGAAATCGATAAGATTTCGTAAAATAAATAAAGCGTGAGTAGGTTTTCAGCAAAGGCAATGCCGGCAACCGCGCCCAGGGCAATGGCATAACAGGCCATAAAGCGGCCAATATTTTGGTACCCGCCTTTTTTCATGTAGCCCAGCGCATAGGGTGTTGCGAGCATCCATAGCGTTGAGGCCAATAGAGTAAAGACCAAGCCTAAGGGCCGAGCGGCAAAGGCGATATCCAGCCCCGGCACCAGGGTTAACAGCGTTTGGGTCGGTCCAGCCCCGCTGACGACGGGTTCGATATAGCCCAGGATGGCAATAAAGAACGGCAGTGGAAAAAGCCAACACAACGTATCGCGAAGGCTGGGTCGGCTTGCCGCTAGCGCAATCACGATCGCGCCCGCGAAGGCAATAGCGATAATAGCAACCGGCGGAATGATCGGTAGCGCACTCATGATCATCCACCCATCCCCAGCAGGGCCTCAGCTGCTGCGGTGGCACCGCCTACTGTTAAGCGCGTATCAATACCAAAGTAAAAGTTGGCAAGCACCAGCAGCCAAAGCGGCGCCAACAAACCGATCGGCGCTTCGCTTACTTGGGGGGCATCGGCCGGACGCGGTTGCATCCAGGCCAGCTCAACTAACCGCGCAATGTAGGCCAGCGCCATAAGCGAGCTGAGCAATATCAGCACCACAAGCCACGTTTGCTGCGCGTCAATGGCTGCACTAATCAGATACCACTTGCTGATAAAACCCGCGGTGGGCGGAATACCAATCAGGCTAAGCCCGGCTAACGCCAATCCGGTTAGTGTCCACGGCATGACCCGACCAAGCCCGCGCAAGCTGTCTAAGCGCACACTGCCGGTTTGATGAAAAATAATCCCAGCAGCAACAAACAGCGCGCCTTTCATCAAACCGTGATTAAACAAATGTAAAAAGCTGGCAGACAGGCCGAGCACGGTGCCAAAACTCACACCCAAGACCATATAACCCACTTGGGCAACAGAAGAGTAGGCAAGCAACCGCTTCAAGTTGTCTTGCAGTAAGGCCAGCCATGAGCCAGCAAACATCGCCCCGATGGCCAATACAGTAAACGCCATGGCCAGCGGCAGGGCGCTAAAGCTGTACTCGGGGGCAAAGACCGTAAAGATAAAGCGCAGCATGACGTACAGCGCCACTTTGGTCGCGGTGGCGGCGATAAATGCACTAACGAGCGAGGGCGCGTAGGTATAGGCATTGGGCAGCCACAAATGCAGCGGAAAGAGCGCGAGCTTGAGCGCAAGGCCTACAACGATAAAGGCCAGTCCGACTTGCAGCGCTCTTGACTCACCAATCGCGGGCAGTCGCTCGGCCAAATCCACCATGTTGAGCGTGCCGGTCATGATGTACAAAAAGCCAATGCCGATGAGCAAAAAGGTCGCGCCGACCGTGCCCATAATTAAATAGCGAAAGGCTGCCAGCAGCGCGCGCCGATCGCCGCCATGGGCAATCAGCGCATAGGTTGCGAGCGATGAAATCTCTAAAAAGACAAAGACGTTAAAAATATCACCGGTCAGCGTGATCCCCAGCAGTCCGGAAACTGCGAGTAAAAACAGGGCATAAAACGCGCCTTGGCGCTCAGGGACTTCGCGGTTAACCGTGGCACGGCCCCAAATGAGCATGATTGCCGCCATCGCTGTAATCAGTAGGGCAACGAATGCGTTGGCGGCATCCACACGATACTCAATGCCAATCGGTGGTGGCCAGTTACCAAATGCATAGCGCAAAACGCCAGCTTGGCTAACACCAATCCAGGTGGCTACCGCAATCGCAAGCGCACTGATGGCGCTAGCGCTAGCGACCAGCCATGGCGCGACGCGACCCGGTAGTAAGGCAACTAAGGGAGCGGCAATGAGCGGAATTAAAACGCTAAAAGGCATCAGCTCGGTTAGATTCATGCCGCGTCCTCGTCTTGGCTGTCATAACCGAGTCGATCGAGGTCGTCATCATTAATACTGCCAAACGCCTCTTGAACGCGTACCGCGATGGCAAGACCCACGGCGGTGGTCGCCACGCCCACCACAATGGCGGTTAATATCAGCACGTGCGGCAAGGGGTTGGAGTAAACCGATACCCCTTCGCGCAGTATGGGCGTTGAGCCGCCAAGGACCTTACCGGCTGAAATAAACAAAATAAAAACTGAGGTTTGAAAAATGCCCAGGCCAATGATTTTTTTAATCATATTGCCGCGCACGATGACGCAGTAATAACCCAGCATCATCAGCCCGATGACGGCCCAATAATTAAATAAGCTCAGTGCACTCATGAGCGATCTTGCTCTTGGTCGAGCTCAAGCCCCGCTGCCTGAGACAGCGCCCGGCGACGAGCAAATTGCAAAAACACCATCATGACAACGCTTGCGACGGTCACGCCGACACCAAACTCAACCAATATAATGCCAGCCTGTTGGGCGGCCTGCGGCGAGGCCAGTAGCGGCTGGTAGTCAAGAAAACGCCCCCCTAAAATCACGCCCAATAGCCCAACACTGCAATACAGCAGCACGCCCAGGCAGGCAAAGCTGTAGATAACGCGCAACGGAATGACGCGCAGCCCGGTCTCAAGGCCGTAAATCAGTACAAACAAAATCCAAGCCGCGGCAAATAACACGCCGGCCTGAAAGCCACCACCAGGCGAGTATTCACCGTGAAACTGCACATACAGGCCAAATAGCATCACCAGTGGGATGAGAAAGCGCGCAACAATGACGAGGATCGCGTTGTCTTTCACTGCGATTCATCCTTGTTTTCAGCTGCACGCCGGCGCCGGCGCTTGGGAGGAACCGATAGCAATGCATAGACCGCGATGCCCGCGGTGAGGATAACGATTGCCTCACCCATCGTATCGATCGAGCGGTAACTTGCTAGCACGGCAGCGACCATATTGGGGATGCCCATATCCGGATAAGTCTGTTCCACGTAGTACGGTCCGACATGTTGGTGGACCGGGTTGTTGGGATTACCAAATTCGGGCAAATCCGACACCGCATAGACAAGCGCCGCGCCGGTAATCAGCACGATCAGTAGGGCCGGTAAGCTATGACCTTTTTGTTGGCGCTCGCGCCCGGGGACAAGCGTTAAAGCAGCCAGTATAAGGATGGTGCTAATACCGGCGCCCACGGCGGCTTCAGTGAGGGCGACATCGCCCGCATCCAAAACGACGAAGAGCCCGGCAATGGTCAGCGAGTAAATCGCAAATAGCATGGCTGCTTTGAGTAAGTCTCGCGTTAGCACCACGGCGGTGCCAACGACGAGCAAAAACATCAGCAAAACAACATTAATTAGGTATTCGATGACGAATCACCTTGTGCTCGAGTATCGTCACCGAGTGGCTTAAGCCCGGCCGCGATCGCTGCCCGTGCCGTTGCATGCGAGGCTGCGGGTGTAGTGAAAAGCAAGAAAAACAAAATGGCCAGTAGCTTAAATGTCAGCAGGTCAAAGCCAACCAGCAAAATCAGTCCGCCAATGATCAGTAAGGGAGCGAGCGTATCGGCAATGCTTCCAGCATGCAGCCGGGTGAACACATCGGGAAAGCGCACCAGACCAATGCCCCCGATCATCGCAAACACGCCGCCAACACCCAGCATAAGCGCGGAGATCACTTGGGTGATTACCTCAACGCTCACGGCTTGCTCCGCTGGTTGCTAGGTCGCGTTGCCGAACCAGCTTTAAAACCGCAATCACAGCGATAAAGTTAATCAGCGCATAAACCAGTGCAACATCAATTAAGTCATGGTGGCCGGTAAAAAAGCTAATGAGCGCGACTAATAAAACCGTTTTGGTACCAAATGCGTTCACTCCGACGATGGTGTCATACACGGACGGCCCGGCTAATGCGCGCCACAATGCCAGCGCCATGGTGGTGAAGACCGCGAGAATGGTGCCCAGTAAAACCGCCTCCATTAGCCTGGGCCCTCTAGTCGGTTGACGCGCTCGGCCATTGCGCCGCTGCGTAAATCGTCGGCCGTGGACGGCATCAGCGCATGCACCTCGAGATACGCAGCGCCGGGCTTAAGTCGCGTGGTGACTGTGCCGGGGGTCAGTGTAATGGAGTTAGCGTAAGTGACTCGACCCACCGGACTGCGCTGGGTAATGGGCACGCGCAGCTGAACCGGTTGGACTCGGCTGGGGTTGATAACCGCCCGAGCCACTGTCCAATTCGCTACGATGACTTCTTTGATTAGCCACACCCAATAACGGGGTAAGCGCCAAGCAAATGAAGCCGGGTCATGCTCGGCGCCAAGGACTTCCATGCGCTCGGTTAACCAGACCACCAGCCCGACGGACAAGGCGCCAAGCAGCAAGATGAGCGGCTTATAAACGCCGGACAAGCCAAGCCAAAGCAACGCTAATATAGCGGTCAGGGAAATAAAGTAACGCATGCTTGAAATTTACCAAGGTCTGCGGGGCACTGCTAGTGCGATCGTGCCAAAACGCAATTGTCACAGTTGCGCAACATCGATGTCTTTACAATGTCATGCAAACATTAACGAGGGGTTATCGTGGCCAGTGTTTTACTAGTTGAAGACGAACAGGCGATTCGCGAGATGGTCGCCATGGCGCTTGAGCGTGCCGGTTTTCGGGTTCGTCATGCCGAGTCGGCTGAAGATGCGCAGGCCGCCATTCAACTAAGCCAACCGGATTTGATTTTGCTCGACTGGATGCTGCCGGGACAAAGCGGCATTGATTATGCCCGGCGGCTAAAGCGCGATCGTGCCACGCGTGAATTACCCATTATTATGTTGACGGCACGGGGCGAAGAGGGCGATCGAATTCGGGGTCTTGATGCCGGTGCGGATGACTATGTGCCCAAGCCCTTCTCGCCGCGCGAACTGGTGTCGCGGGTTAAGGCTGTGTTGCGACGGGTGCAGCCAACGACCGGCGAAGCGGCGATTGAAATTCGGGGCCTACGTTTAGATCCGGTCAGCCACCGCGTCCTAGCCGGCGATGACCCGGTGGCCATGGGGCCGACGGAATTTCGGTTGTTGCATTTTTTTATGACCCATACTGAGCGCGTCTTTAATCGCACACAGCTTCTCGATAATGTCTGGGGTGCTAATGTGTACGTTGAGGAACGCACGGTTGATGTTCATGTACGCCGATTACGCAAAGCGCTTGCCCCCACTGGCCACGATGAATTGGTGCAAACCATTCGCGGGGCAGGGTATCGATTCGCCGGTCAATAGCGGCTTGCGCCTATGTTGATGAGTAATCCCTGGCCCGCGGCGGTAACGCGCATTGCGCTGGGCGTTGCCGGGTCGGTGGTCTTGGGTCTTGCGCTCGGCGCGTTTGCCGAAGTCGTACTCGCCGCATTAACAGCGTCATTAGCTTACAACCTCTGGCAGCTCTATCGCCTCGAGCACTGGCTGCGCTGCTCGAATCGGGTGAACGCACCACGTGCCGGCGGGCTTTGGGGGGCGGTTTTTGATGGGTTTAACCGTCAGCAAAAGCGCCGGCAGGTGCGTCGCGAGCGCTTAGCCAATTTGTTGCGCCGGTTTCGCGAAAGCGCCAATGCCATGCCGGATGGCACCATTATTTTATCCGGTCAGGGTGAAATGCAGTGGTGGAATCCAATGGCATCACGCTATCTGGGGTTGAGCTGGCCACAGGATCAAGGCCAGCGCATTGCCAATCTCATTCGCCACCCCGACTTTGCCGCTTATTTGGAGCGCGCGGATTGGGGCGCGCCCATTAAAATTCCAGCCCCGCGTGACCCGCTTCGCGTGGTGGAAATCCGGATTGTGCCCTATGGCGATGAGCAGCAAATGCTGCTCGCTCGAGATATCTCTGAGCTGCATCGCCTTGAGACCATGCGGCGGGATTTTGTCGGCAACATAAGCCATGAGTTGCGAACACCGTTAACGGTGCTGCGGGGTATGTCCGAGCAAATGAGCGATATGTCCGCACCCAATGCCCAAGATCTCGAGCGCCCGCTCACGCTAATGGAACAGCAAATAGAGCGCATGAGTCGGTTGGTTGATGATTTATTGCTTCTCTCGCGCTTAGAAACCGAAGCCCCAGACGCCAAGCTCGATCCAGTGAATATGCCTGTGTTGTTGAATACGGTTGTGGATGAGGCGCGCGCGCTAAGCGAGGGTGCGCATACGATTGACTTGGCGGTTGATGAGGACGTTGCCATTGAGGCTGACGCCGAAGAGCTGCGCAGCGCGTTTACCAATCTATTAGCCAACGCGGTGAAATATACTCCGCCTGGTGGGCGTATCGCGGTGCGGTGGTTTAAAACGGCGAATGCGGCCTGTTTAACCGTTGCTGATACCGGCCGAGGAATCCCGGCCCATCATTTGCCACGGCTGACCGAGCGTTTCTACCGCGTGGACAGCGGTCGGGCCACCCGCGACGGGGGGACTGGCCTGGGTCTGGCGATTGTTAAACACGTGTTGTCTCGCCATGGTGGGTATCTCGAGGTCACGAGTGAGATCGACGAAGGCAGTACGTTTAGCTGCATTTTCCCCGCCTACAGCTACCGTGCAAAC
>CAJXMZ010000039.1 GCA_913056315.1 uncultured Ectothiorhodospiraceae bacterium | reverse complement strand
ATGATTAAAAGCACCTACGGTACCGGCTGCTTTGCGCTGATTAACACTGGCGATCAAGCCGTGACCTCAAGCCATCGCTTGCTCACCACAACCGCCTATCGGCTCAACGGCCAACCCACCTACGCACTCGAAGGCGCGATTTTTATTGCCGGTGCGGCCATTCAGTGGCTGCGCGACGAGCTGGGAATTATTGCGCACGCCTCGCAAAGCGAAGGCCTGGCCAATGACGCCGAAGCCGAAGGGCTGTATTTGGTGCCCGCGTTTACCGGTCTGGGCGCACCGTGGTGGGACCCACAAGCGCGCGGCGCCATCTTTGGCCTCACCCGCAACACCGGCGTACCTGAACTGGTGCACGCCGCGCTCGATTCGGTTTGCCTGCAAACCGGCGACTTACTCGATGCCATGGCCGGCGACTCCGGCACCGCCCAAGAAACCCTACGGGTGGATGGCGGCATGGTGGCCAATAATTGGCTGCTCCAGCGTTTGGCCGACTTAACGGGGCTAGCCGTTGAGCGCCCCGAAATTATTGAAACCACCGCCCTAGGGGCGGCTTATTTGGCGGCGTTGCAACACGGGCTTTACGCCTCACTGGATGATGTCAGCTCGCAATGGGCGCTCAATCGCCGCTTTGAGCCGGCGATTTCGCGCAGTACGCGAGATCACATCGTTGATGGCTGGCATGACGCGGTACGCCGAACGTTGACAACGCAATAGCCCAACCGTGGCCATAACCGGGCGCAGCGCGCTACCATGGTGTTTTGTTAGCGGAGGAGCGTATGCAGTATCTCCACACCATGGTGCGCGTTCGCGACATCGACGCCTCATTGGCCTTTTATTGCGGCCTACTGGGCATGGAAGAAATTAGCCGGCGCGAGGTTGAAAAAGGCCGCTTTACGCTAATCTTTTTGGCCGCCGCCGACGATGTCGATCGGGCTCGCTCAGATGATCGCGCCCCGATGTTAGAGCTCACCTATAACTGGGATCCAGAGACTTACGACAGCGGGCGCAACTTTGGCCACTTAGCCTATCGCGTTAACGACATCTACGGTGTATGCCAGCGTCTGATGGATAACGGCGTCACCATTAATCGCCCCCCACGCGATGGCCATATGGCGTTTGTGAAATCACCCGATGGCATTTCCATCGAGCTGCTGCAAAGCGGCGACCCGCTGCCCGAGCAAGAGCCTTGGCTCTCGATGACCAACACCGGGTCTTGGTAGCCGAATGGCGGCCGCATTCGCGCCGAAAATGACGCCCAAGCAGGATAAGGTTGGCTTAGCGGGCTGGACCCTGCTGGTCGTTGTGACCGCCATGGGCGGCATCTTAAGCCCGCCCGGTGACTGGTATGCCGGGCTGGTCAAAGCCCCGCTCACCCCGCCGGATTGGCTCTTTCCAGTGGCGTGGACGTTGCTCTACATCACCATGATTGCCGCCGCCTGGCAGGTCTGGCGACGTATCGGGCTGCTGGCTGGGCTGAGCACCCTGCTGCCGTTTATCGCGCAACTGGGCGCCAACGGCTTATGGAGTGTGTTGTTTTTTCAGTGGCACCGACCCGATTTGGCCTTGGTCGATTTGGTCGTGCTGTGGGCGCTCATTGGGCTAACCATTCTGCGCTTTGGCCGCGTCCACCCACCCGCTGCCTGGCTACTCGTGCCCTATTGGCTGTGGGTGACCTATGCCGGTTATCTCAATATTGGGGTGATCGTTTTAAATGGCCCCGCGCCACCGCTGAGCAGTTAACCGCGATCAATCCGCTCTTGCCATTCGGCCTGCGTAAACTCAATCCCATCGCGCTCCCACGGCGGGATGGGCGTGAATTCTTCTACTAAGAAGTCAACAAAAGCGCGCACCTTGCGCGATAAATGCCGGCGATGCGGGTAGAGCAGGAAAAACGCTGAGCTTTCATGCGGATACTGCGGCAGCACGGGCACAAGCTCGCCACGCCGAATCGCTGGCATCACCAGCCAAGTCGACAGCCGGGCTAAGCCAACGCCCGCCAATGCCGCTTCATACAGCGCATCAGCGGTGTTGGCCCGGAAGCTACCTTTGACATGCAGCACGCGCTGGCCCAGCTCGGCATCCTCAAACGCCCAGTCGTTAAACTGCGACACCTCGTACAAGGTTAAGCAATTGTGCTCGAGCAAGGCCTCGGGTGTGCGCGGTTTACCAAACCGCTCGATATAGGCAGGGGATGCGCAAATAATGCGCCGGTTAACACACAGTCGCCGAGCAATGAGCGATGGGTCTTCCATTTGCTCGCGCCACTGAATGGCCACATCAACGCCTTCTTCAATCAAGTCGACGTGCCGGTCAGTCAGCTCAAACTCAATGTTTAATTCTGGATAACGCTCTAAAAACGCATTAATACGCGGTAGCACTTCAACCCGACCAAAGGCGACCGTCGCGGCCACTCGCAGGGTGCCGCGGGGATTTTCATTGAGCGCGGTAACTGCCTCTTCGGCTTCTTCGATCTCTTGGATAATGCGCGAGCAGCGCTCGTAATAGGCATGCCCCACCTCGGTCAGGCTCACCCGACGCGTGGTGCGGTTAAACAGCCTGACCCCGAGCCGGTCCTCGAGCCGGCGGATCTGCTTGCTCACCGCCGATGGGGTGAGATCAAGATCACGCGCCGCTGCTGAGAAACTGCCCTTCTCAACCGAGCGCACAAACATATGCATTTCAGCGGCGCGATCCATAGCTACTTGTTCTCTTTTGTCATCAATATTATTCCGATTTTACGGATTATCTCGTCTCGGGAACAGCTTACACTTTTTCAATAGTGAACATTACCGAAAAGAGGTCAGCCATGAAAACACAGCCAATTGCTTATGATCAGATCGATCGCGCGATTCGCCACGCCGAGGTGATGCGCAGCGCTTATGTGGCGGGGGCCTGCAAAGCCATGATGAGCCGTCTGCGCAGCGGACGCACAGACAAAGAAATCCGCCAGCAGGGCCTGTCCGCTTAATTCGCTTTAGTGTGCCTGCCGGCGAGCTAGCCGGCAGGCCACAACGCCCGAAGACTCCATAGCACCACCATGCCCGCGCTCAGCGTGGCGATGGTGCCGTGCGTTCGCCAAGCCACCCAGCCAGCCACAACCCCCGCAGCCAAGCGCGGCCCATCAAGCACACCTGTGGCTTCAAATTCAACAATACCCGGCAAGACCAACGCGGCAAAAACAGCCGGCGGCACGTAGTTAAGCGCGCGCCGAACAACCGCCGGCAAGCCCAAGCCACCACCAAACACCAAAAACGACCCACGCCAAAAGAAGGTGCCCGCGCCAATAACCAAAATGATCCACCACAGCGGGTCAATCACGCCGCCACCACCGTTCACTCACTACCCCAGCCGTAATCCCCGCTACCGCGCCCAGGGTTAACCCCAAGCCCGCCGGCCAGCTCCCGCCAAGCACCGAAATGGTTCCGGCCACGAGTGCCGCCAACAAAGCCGGCCGGCTATTGATGGCCGGCACCAACAGCGCAAGAAAAATCAGCGGCACAAAAAACCCAAGCTCCCAGCTCGCCGGGACCGCTGTCCCGGCCCAGTAACCAAACGCCGTGGCGATTTGCCAAACTCCCCACAGCGGAATCGCGGCCCCAATATAAAACCAATGCGGGTAGGCAATCGGGGTGTTATCCATTAGCCGTGAGACACTCAGCGCATACGCCTGGTCCGTTAGCATATAGGCCATTGGCACCCGCCAGCGCTGCGGCAAATACCCAAAATACGGCGCCAAATGCGCGCTATACATCAGCATGCGCAAATTAATGAGCAAGGCGGCAATCACCACTAATGGCGCGGCGGCGCCGGCTTCTAACAATTGAATACTCGCCAGCTGCGAGGCACCGGCAAACACAATCACTGACATCCCAAGGGTTAGCGCGGCATTCCACCCGGCATCCAGCCCCGCCACCCCAGCGGTCACGCCAAACGGGGTCACCGCCGCGACCATGGGGGCCACTGCTTTTAAACCGGATTGAAACGCCATCCGACGCTCGCTCATGACCATGCAGGCATTAGCTCACCGGTGGTGGGGCGGTTTGCACAAAACTCGGCCGCGCGAGGATTTGATCCAACCACGCGCTGGCAGCCGGATAACGACTGCGCCAAGCCACCTCTGTGGCAAAGCGGTAATCAATCCAATCCAAGCTCACGGCCAAGGCAATTTCGCCGAGATCGGGATCATTTTTTGAAGGCTGATCAATGGCGGCGGCCACACTATTAGCGGCTCGCTGCATGGCGTGGGCACGGCGCTCAGCCAGTTCGGTGGTGGCGTCACCATGGCGACGCTCGGTGAACACGCCAATCCCCGCATCCAGCAAACTCAGTGCCAAGCCTAATCGCGCGTGAACCAACTCAACGGCATCGCGCGGCATTAACCGCGGCTCGGGGTAGCGGCGCTCTAGATACAGCACAATCACGCCGGTTTCGTATAACGCATGCCCGTCGGCGGTAATAAACGTGGGCACCCGACACGCGGGATTAACCGCTAGCAAAGCGTCTGGGCTTAGCCAGGGGTTAACAAATTGGTAGTCAACCTGATCGCTTAACTGCTTTTCGGCCAGCACCACGCGAACCAAGCGCGCATAGGGCGAGGTCGGTGAGGTAAAGAGTTGCATATCGACCCTCCCTTGGGCGTTTTGGCTAACAGCATACGCCGGCAGGACAGACTGGCAAGCGATCGATCGCTATGCGCTCACACCGCGCCAGCGACTCACCCGTTCGGTCACGTTATGCCCGAGCATGAGCAAGCTGGGGGTGAGCACCAAGGTGAGCACCGTGGCAAAGGTCAGCCCACCGGCAATGGTGGCGGATAGCTGCGCCCACCACTGCGTTGAGGGTGCATTAAATTCAATCGTCCGGCCGACCAAATCGACGTTGAGCTTGAGCACCATAGGCATCAGCCCCAACACCGTGGTAACCGAGGTGAGCAACACGGGGCGCAAGCGCTGCGCGGCGGTGCGCAAAATCGCCTCGCGCACTGCCATACCCTCGGCGCGCAGGGCATTAAAGGTGTCGATTAAAACGATATTGTTATTCACCACAATCCCGGCCAGCGCGATCATGCCCACCCCGCCCATAACAATGCTAAAGGGGCGTTGGGTGATTAACAGACCCAGCAACACCCCAGCGGTTGAGAGCAAAATGGCGGAGAGCACCAAACCGGTTTGATACAGGCTATTAAATTGGGTCAGCAAGATAATGCTCATTAGCGCGATAGCGATAATAAACGCGGTCGACAAAAACGCTTGGGCTTCACGCTGGTCTTCGTCTTCGCCTTTAAATTGCACCTGTAAACCGTCAGCCAACGGGGTTTGCGCCAGCGATTGGCGCAGCGCATCGACGCGCTCATCGGCAAGGGCACCGGCTTGCACATCGGCACTAATGGTGAGTACGCGCTCGCCGTTCACCCGCTCGAGCGTGCCGGTTTTGGGCGCTGGGGCAAATTCGACAAAATTACTCACCGGCACTTGGCCATAGCGGGTGGGCACGCGCAGTTGGCCCAAGCTATTGAGGCTGCGGTCTTCGATTGGAAAGCGCACCCGAATGTCGACTTCATCATCGCTATCATCGGGCCGATAATCGGCAATCAGCACCCCGTTGGTCACCAACTGCACGGCATTGCCCACCAGCTGGACATCAGCGCCATTGCGCGCGGCCTGCTCACGATCAACCCGCAGCGCCCACTCGATACCCGGCAGCGGGCGGTTATCTTGCACATCGGCAAATCCACCCAGTTGCTGCATGCGCTCGCGCACCGCCTCAACCCCACTGGCCAGTTGATCCGATGGCCCAGCGATTTGCAGCTCCACCGGCTTGGCTTGCCCAGGGCCTTCTTGCTGCTGGGTGATTTGCACGCGAATGCCCGGAATATCGGCAACCTCCGCGCGAATATCTTGAATAATTTGCGCCGCCGGTCGGCGCTCGCTCCAATCGATAAAATCCAGCTGCACCACGCCAATGGCATCGCGCGCTAACGACTGCCCCCCGGTGCGAGTGGGGTCGGCAAAGGTGCGCGAATAGGCAAACGCCACCTCATCAAAATTAATTAATCGCTGCTCAACCGCGCGCACCAAGGCATCTTTTTCGTCAATCGACATATCGCCACGGGCTTGGACTTGCACCCGCGCATAATCGGGCTCGGTAGACGGAAAGAACTCCACCCCCACCCCAAAGCGGGCATAGGCCATGTAAGTCACCACCACGGCGGCCAACATCAACGCAAGCACCCGACCCGGGCGGTCGAGGGCAAAATTGAGCCACTGAACATAACGCCCGCTAAACCCATCCAGGGTTTTCAAATCACCGCTTTCAGCAATTTGAATGCGCTCATGATGCGAACCTTGCGCGGTGTCGGTACGGGCAAAACTGCCCCCTAGTACTGGAATAAAGATCAGCGCCATCGCCAGCGACGCGGCCAAGGTCACAATGACCGTAATGGGCAGATACTTCATAAACTGCCCCACAATGCCGCCCCAAAACAGCAAGGGCACAAACACCGCCAACGTCGTCACGGTGGCGGCAATAATCGGCCAACTCATGCGCTTAGCGCCGTAGCGATAGGCCTGCGTGGCAGACCAACCTTCGGTTAAGCGCCGCTCAGCCAACTCGACCACGACTATGGCGGCATCGACCAACATGCCCACCACCAAAATCAGGCTAAACAACACCACAATATTCATGGTGTAGCCCATCGCGTGAATGGCCAAAATGCCGGTTAAAAACGCCCCCGGAATGGCCAGCCCCACCAGCAGCGCCGGTCGCCAGCCCATGGCGGCAATCACCACAATCATCACCAACACCACCGCGGTAATGACGTTATTTTGCAAATCGCGCAACATCGTTCGAATGTCTTCAGAGCGATCTTGCAGGTAGGTCACATCCATCGAGGCCGGCCACTCGGTGCGCATTTGCTCGACAATGCCGCGGACTTGATTGTTCACGGCAATAATATTGGCGCCCACGCGCTTGGACACCTCAAGGGTGATGGCCGGCTCGCCGTTCAGGCGAGCAAACTCGTTGGGGTCTTTAAACGTGCGCCGGACTTGCGCCACATCGGCAAAGGTCACGACCCGATCGTCAACCACCTTCACCGGCAGGCTGAGCACATCGTCCATGGTTTCAATCACGCCAGGCACTTTCACCGACAAACGGCCTGCCCCAGTATCCAACGCGCCCGCGGCAATGAGGCGGTTATTGCGGTCAACGAGGTTAAAAAGATCGGCGTACGAAATGTCATAGGTTTGCATAACGCGATCATCAACCGCGACTTCCAGCAGCTCTTCGCGATCACCGCCAATATCGGCCTCGAGCACCCCTGGCAGCGATTCGATGCGGTCTTGCAATGCCTCGGCAGTGCGAATGAGCGTGCGCTCAGGCACCGGGCCGGATAACGCGACGGTGAGCACCGGGAACAAGGCTACGTTCACTTCGTTGACGCGCGGTTCTTCGGCGCCCTGGGGCAGTTCAGATCGGGCAATATCGACGCCCTCGCGCACATCATCGAGCGCGCGGTCGGCATCAAAACCAGCGTCAAATTCCAACAACACCGAGGCAAAACCCTCGGTGGCGGTGCCTTTAATTTCGTTTAGCCCCTCAATGCTCGCCAGCTCGCGCTCCATGGGGCGGATCAGCAAGCGCTCGGCATCCTCCGGCGAAATGCCCTCGTACGCCATTGAGACATAAATCACCGGAATATTGACGTCGGGTTCGGCTTCTTTGGGAATGTTTTGATAGGCCGCGGTGCCCAGCGCGATAATGAGCAACAAGACCAGCGTCACGGAGCGGCTGCGGCTAAACGCCGCGTCGATAAGCCCGCGCATGCCGCTTAACCTTCGCTATTCACGGGCGTCACCGGCTCGCCCTCGCGGACAAAACCCTGGCCCACCGTAATCACCCGCAAGCGCTCTGGTAGACCGGATACCCAGACGCCATCGCGCTCGGTGCGCACGATATTCACGGGGTAGAACACCACGTTGTTCTCATCATCAACGCCTTTCACACCAACCTGGCCGCTATCTTCGAGCGATAACCACGCCGGGCTTAAAAAATGCCCGCGCACCGGTTCAACCGGAATGCGAATGGTGGCACTCACCCCCGCCGGCAATCGATTGGGGTTATCAGCAGCAATCTCCACCCGAAACGTGCGCGAGCCGCGTTCGGCAGCCGCGCTGATATAGCGCACCTGGCCTTCGAGCGAATCACCGGTGGCCAACGCAATCTGCGCTTGGCGGCCTAAGCGCACCTGGCCAATGTCTTGCTGCGCCACATGCGCAACGATAATCAGCGGGTTGCTATCCATAATGCGCGCCACCGCATCACCCACACTTAAATAATCCCCCACCTCGGCGGGGCGTGACTCCAACACGCCATCGATGGGCGCACGAATACGGGTATCGGTGATTTCTTGCTCAATGGCCTCAAGCCGGGCTTGCGCCGAAGCTAGGGCCGCGCGCGCTTCGCTCACCGCGATGGCTGACTGATAGCCCTCACCCTGCAAACGCTGGGCGGCATCAAAATCAGCTTGCGCTTGGGCAACCCGGGCTTGGGCTTCGGCTTGGCGCGATTGGCGATCACCCAGGGCCAAACGCACCACCACATCGCCCACGGCAACGCGGTCGCCCTCATCCGCCAACACCTCGGCGACTTGGCCGGTGGTCTCGGCGCGCAACTGAATATCATGCTGGGCTTGCGTGTCGCCCTGGTTTTCGATGTAGCGCTCAACCTGCTCGGCGCGATGAGTTTCCACTTCGACGCGCATGGGTGTCGCTGCCGCACTGGCCGGCGTTGAAGGCGCGCTGGAGTCAGACCCGGAACCAATCAACAACCCACTGAGCATCCACAGCACAAGGCTCAACCCCACCGCCGCAGCAATCAGGTAAGACTTGTTATTCATCGCCGCTTACTCCTGGTCGAGACGGTGGCCAAACTTTGCCGCTTTGGTCTCAAGATATGCGTGGTTGTGCGGGTTACGACCGGCCAATAACGGCAGGCGTTCAACCACCTCAATACCGGCAGCCTCAAGTCCGGCGACTTTACTGGGATTATTGGTCATTAACCGCAGCCGTGTGACACCAACCGATTCAAGCATGGCCGCGGCCACCCCGTAATCCCGGGCATCCGGGGCAAAGCCAAGCGCTTCGTTGGCCTCCACCGTATCGGCACCCTCTTCGTCTTGCAGCGCATAGGCGCGTATTTTGTTGAGCAACCCAATGCCCCGGCCTTCTTGGCGCAAATACACAATCACGCCTTCACCGACTTCCCCAATCCGCTGCATGGCCGCTTCGAGTTGCGGGCCACAATCACAGCGCTGGCTAAAAAGCGCATCACCGGTTAAACACTCTGAGTGCACGCGCACCAAGGGCGCATCGGCCTGCGCGGGATTGCCCATAACCAAGGCCACATGCTCGCTGCCATCGTGGTCTTCAAAACCGACAATGCGAAACGCACCCCAGCGCGTGGGCAGCTGCGCTTGCCCGGTCTCGCGGGTGCTAATAGAAGTAAGGCTTGCAAGGTCTGACATAGTGCTGGCTAGATTATCACGCGCCCCGCTGATGCGGCGCGTCAAAGTCCAAAGCCGGGCCCACCGGAATCACGCCCGTGGGGTTAATCATGGGATGGCTGGTGTAGTAATGCCGCTTAATATGATCAATGCTCACCGTTTGCGCGATACCCGGCTGCTGATATAGATCACGCAAATACCCAGATAAATGCGGGTAATCATCAATGCGGCGTAAGTTGCACTTAAAATGACCGACATACACCGCATCAAAGCGCACTAGGGTGGTAAATAAACGCCAATCAGCTTCAGTAATGGCTTGGCCGGTTAGATAGCGATGCTCGCCCAGCCGTGCTTCAAGCTCATCAAGGGCATGAAAAAGCTCACCAACGGCCTGCTCGTAGGGCGCTTGCGCGGTCGCAAAACCGGATTTGTACACACCATTGTTCACCGCGTGATAAATCCGCTCGTTGAGCGTATCGATTAACTCGGCCTGCGCCGCCGGATATAAATCCAACCGGTCATCAACGCCCTCCAACCCATTAAAGGCCTGGTTGAGCATGCGCACTAAGTCGGCTGACTCGTTGCTCACGATGGTCTCTTGCTCACGATCCCAAAGCACCGGCACGGTCACCCGCCCAGTGTAGTGGGGGTCGGCTTTTTGATAGATCTTATGCAAAAAGTCCATCCCGTAGAGCGTGTCATCGGTAGCGCCGGGGTACTGACCATCAAAATGCCAACCCCCACTGCCCATATACGGGTGCACCACCGAGACACTGATGTGCCGGTCTAAGCCCTTAAGCTGGCGGACGATCAGGGTGCGATGGGCCCAAGGGCAGGCCAGCGAGACATACAAGTGGTAACGCCCGGAGACCGCCGGAAACTGCCCATCAGCATCGCCAACCCAGCGCCGAAACACCGTTTCGGGGCGCTCAAACCGCCCCCCGGTTGATTCGGTGTCGTACCACTGATCATGCCAAACGCCATCGACCAATAAGCCCATTGTTTTAACTCCTAGCCCGCGAGCTTCGCGGTAATTTCAGCAACATGTCGGCCTTGGAACCGCGCAATCGTTAATTCGTTCTCGCTGGGCTGCCGGCTCCCATCGCCATCGGCCAACGTGGTCGCGCCATAGGGCGTACCGCCGGTGATTTCGTCCATGGTGGTGAGCTCAGGGCAAGAATACGGCACACCCACCACGACCATGCCTTGATGAAACAAGCTGGTATGAAACGACGTCAGCGTGGTCTCTTGGCCGCCATGCTGACTGCCCGTGCTGGCAAACACGCTGCCCACTTTGCCGATGAGTTTACCCGCTGCCCACAGACCGCCGGTTTGATCGAGAAAGTTGCGCATTTGCGCGGCCATGTTGCCAAAGCGCGTGGGCGTGCCAAAGATGATTGCGTCGTAATCGGCCAACTCATCGGGCTGGGCCAGGGGCGCGGCTTGATCCACCTTAGCGCCCATGCTTTGGACAACCTCATCGGGCATTAGCTCAGGCACTCGTTTAATGGTTACCTCAGTCCCCGCAACGCCTTTTGCGCCCTCGGCAATGGCACCGGCCATCGTCTCAACATGGCCCCAGGTGCTGTAGTACAAAACCAAAATTTTACTCATTGTGTGCTCCTTCATTCCTTCATTAACTGTCTGTCGTTATTGTCGCGTGTCTAGCCGGTTAGGGTAAGCGCTAAACCCAAGGCCACCAAACCGGGCATTATCACGGTTCGACTTCTTTGCTATCACCGCTTAACGCCCGGCCCGCTGCCCGCGCCATACCGCGAATGACTGACCACTCCGCTTGCACCCGGCGCAAGCTGCCATGCCAGGCGGCCCGCGCGCTGTCACGGCGGTCATGCTGAGTGGCTTCGGCCTGCCAACATTGTCGATCAATGGCCAGCGCATGCTCGGCTGCCCGACTCAGTGAATAGGCCTCGGCGGTGGTCGCCAAGGCGGCTTTAACCCGGTCACTGTCGTGCTGCCGCCACCCCAACCATTCGTACAAGGCGTGCGCAAACTCGCCAGCACTGGCATCAGCCGCTAATAAACTGCCATTGTCACCGGCTTCGACCACCTCGCGCGCGCCGGGCGCATCGAGCGCCACCACCGGCACCCCGGCGGCCATGGCTTCGGCCAGCACCATGCCTTGGGTTTCGGTATGCGAGGCAAAGGCAAATACATCCATTGCGGCATAGGCATCGGCCAGCGCGGGCAAATCCAGCGCGCCGGTTAAAATAACCCGATCGCTTAACTGGGCCTGAGCCAGTTGGTGGGTAATGACGTCATGCGCTGCCCCCTCGCCCACAATAAGCGCTTGCGCCTGGGGTGATTGCGCCAGCGCGGCAACCAACGCCTGGGTTAAGTAGCTTAGGTTTTTCTCTTCGGCCAAGCGCCCGACATGCCCAATCACCGGGGCGTCGGCATCCAGCCCCCAGGCTTTACGAAAGGCGGCGCCATCGCCGTTGGCAAACGCCGGCTGATCAATGCCGGTGGGCACCACGGCAATCGGCGTTTCCACCCCCCGGGACACCAATAAATCGGCAATGCTTTGGCTGGGCGCAAACACCTGGTCCGCGCTATTGGCATAACTGGTGGATAGCTCGGCGACAAAGCGCTTGAGCGCCGGCGAATCCCCCGGCACATAGTGGGTGTACGCCTCATATAAGGTGTGGTGGGTAAAAATCAGCGGACAATCACGCTCAGCAGCCACCCGCAGCGCGGTTGAGCCAATTAAAAACGGGTGGTGGGCGTGAATAATGTCCGGCGCAAAGGCATCCAGCGCCTCGTCAAGCTTGCCCGGCACCGGCAAGACCACCGAAAAATCACTGCCGTTGAAGTTTTGAATCGCCGGGATGCGCACCACATCCGGCTCATCCGCCGGCATATCCGGAAACACCGGCGCCACCACCAACACCCGATGGCCGCGGTCACGAAACGCCTCGGTAAAGCTCGAGACCGAGCGTGCAACGCCACCGACATGGGGCGTATAGGTATTGGTCATCATGACAATATTCATGCGCTGCCCTCATCCACTCGCGCACTGCGCGCATCACCGGCCACCTCAACCGGTGCATACCCGGGTAGCGCAATTCGGACCCACTCGGGGTTATCACCGTCGAGCTGCCACTCCACTTGGTGCCCGCCCGCGGCATTATCCGCGCTTGGGCCCACCGGCGCGATGGTGACCGAGACTTGGCCATAGGGCGTGGGGGTTGGGCCAAACGCCATGGCTTGGCCACTGGCAAGCCAACGCGGCTGAATGCCCGCGCCCAATACCAAACCGCCGGGCTCTTCGCGACAAAAGGCATTGCGCATTACGTTGACCCACTCAGCAGCAGCCCAAACGTGTTGGCCATCACCCATACAGCCGCCCAAAGTGCCCGGGTGAATCGCCTCGGGCCATTGGCCGGTGGCACTGGCCAAATCGGCCACGGCATCGGTGAGTTCTAGGCCGCGCGCATCGCCTGCGCGCAATAAAATCTGCGCTAAATGCAACGTCAAATAGGCGTTGACGCCGGAGTGAATCATTTCTTGAAAAAACCCGCCGTGCACGCAGTGCGCGGCCAATAAATGCTCGACCGTGGCCAATAATCGCGGGTCGTGCTCGCCAACACTTTGCAGCGGATAACCAATCGCCACCGAACCAATCGCCCCAGCATCCATACGCCGATGCGGCGAAGCGGGCAGTAAAGCCTGGCCCAGCCGGCGCTCATCGGCGTTATGCGCAGCTTCAATACTGCCGGCAAAATCTTCGGCTTGCGCCTCCATCCAGGCCGCTAAATCGGCCTCACCAACCGCCAGCAACGCTTGGCTGGCCGCTCGCAACCCGGCCACTGACCAGTCGTTATCCCAGTAGTAATAATCATTGGGGCCAAGGTGCTCGGCGCTAAAGCCGGCTGGAAGCAATCCGGCATGCGGCTTACCGGTAGCCTTATCCAGGCGCTTACGCGCAATCCAGCGGGCGCCGCGGCGCAGCGCTCGCACCCACTGCGCTGGCGAGCAGCCATCAGGAAATTGCCCGGTTAATGTGTAATACCGCGCAATAATCCACAGCGCTTGGCCATTTGAGTCCCACTCACCATCTTGGCTATGAAAATACCCCGTCGCCCGCACTTGGCGCTCGGGAAAACGCGCTAACGCTTGCGCGCTGCGCTCGATAAAACCGGCATTAAGCAGACCATGAATAATGAACGCGGCATCCCGAAACCAAAAGCGCCGGTAGGTATAGGGCCCGGGGTAAATATCGTCGACCGAATGCAACAGCAAGGTCTTAATCGCCGTGTCGTACAGCGATTGATAACGCGAATCGGGCACGTCTAAGCGCGCTGACCCGGCCAGGGCATCCGCCCAGTCTTGACGCGCGGGCTGCGCCTCATCGGCCGCCAACGGCATACGCCATTGGATGGTTTGGGTGCCCTGCGCGGGCAAATCAAACACCGCCGCCGCGCTGACTAAGCCCGTATCGCAGGCTTGCTGGCTGGTTAACCCTTGACTGGGCTGATCCAACAGGGCGGCCACATCACCGCGGGCATAATTGGCGCTGTAATGCGCGCTGGGTTGGGTGTCGAACACCAGGTGCGATGCCGGCGTGCGCGCTTGACCATCATCCACCCACCAGCCCCATTGGCCATCCTCATCCAAGCCCGCGCTCACCCCTTCAATAAAGCTAATGCCTTCGGGGTTATACGGCCTTAACGCCACCGCCAAACGCCCGCCGCCAGCCGCGCGGGCTTGGTAGCGCATGCACAGCACCGGGCCGTTTGCATCGCGCTCCAACCACGCGCTCGCGTGCAGCGATAGGTTGGCGGTGGCGCTTTGGGTAGTCAGGCTAAGCCCATCGGGTGCTTGACTCAGCGA
>CAJXMZ010000038.1 GCA_913056315.1 uncultured Ectothiorhodospiraceae bacterium | reverse complement strand
GATGACGGGCAAAATAGTGACCAACACTGCCGATGGCATCGGCGGGCTCAGAGAATAAATCACGCCGCCCATTGCCGTTAAAGTCCACGGCATAGGCGCGGTAGCTGCTGCTAATAAACTGCGGCACGCCCATGGCCCCGGCATAAGAGCCAAGTGGCGTGCGGGGGTTCATGCCCTCTTCGTTAGCCAACACTAAAAAGGCTTCGAGTTCGCTACGAAAAAAATCGGCCCGTGGCGGGTAGGCAAACGCCAGTGTGCGCAGGGCGTCAATCACTCGGTGGCGCCCGCGGTACCGCCCATAGCGGGTTTCTACGCCAATAATGGCAACGACAATTTCCGGCGGAACGCCATAGCGGGCCTCGACCGCATCGAGTAATTCGCGGTGCTCGGCCCAGTAGTCGACACCGGCATCAATGCGATCAGTGGTTAAAAAAATCTCCCGGTAGCGATGCCAAGGCAGGGCTTCGGCCGGGTTGCTAATGGCATCAATAATTTCTTGCTGATGGATAGCCTCGTCGCGAATGAGCGACTCCACTGCGGTGGCGTCCATGCCATGCTGATCGGCCATGGTTTGGGCAAATGCTTTGAGCGCAACCGGATCAGCGGGGTCCTGACGCGCCGCTTGCGTGCTGCACCCAAGGCTGAGCGCGACAGCGCCAAGTAAGAAGACATAGCCGATGGTTTGTTTGAGTGTATTCAAGCGGGCCACATGCGTCGGTGGGTATGGATGGACATAAGAATACCGAAGCCGGCGAGAAGCGTCACCATTGCCGAGCCACCGTAGCTCACGAGGGGTAGCGGCAGACCCACCACGGGCAGCAAACCGGAAACCATGCCGATGTTGACAAAGCAGTACACTGAAAAAGTAATGGCCAGCCCGCCGGCAAGTAGTCGCGAGAAATTATCCTGCGCTTCGTGGGCAATCCACAGTGCTCGGCCGATAATGGCGGAATACAAAACAATCAGCCCGAGCACGCCAAGCAGGCCAAATTCTTCGGCCATTACAGCAAACACAAAGTCGGTATGGCGCTCAGGAATAAACTGTAAATGCGCTTGCGTTCCATTGAGCCAACCCTTGCCGAAAAGGCCGCCCGAGCCAATCGCAATTTGCGATTGAATAATATTATAGCCCGCGCCTAGGGGGTCGCGCTCAGGGTCAAGGAAGGTCAGGACGCGCTGACGCTGATAGTCCTGCATTCCAAAAAGCCACAATATTGGCAGCGCGGCGACCAAGGCACCCACGAGCAGGCTAATAACTCGCCAACGCAGCCCGGCCAAAAACAGCACAGCCGCCCCCGCTGCACCGACCAGCACAGCCGTGCCCAAGTCAGGTTGTATGGCGATCATGCCAACGGCCAAGCCAATTAAAATGAGCGCAATGAACGACCGACCAATTGGCGTGGGCAGGGTTGCGCTGGCAAGCAGCCAGGCCACCATCATGGGCAAGGTCAATTTCATGAGCTCGGAGGGTTGAAATTCGATGATGCCAAAATCAAGCCACCGCTGCGCGCCACCGCCCACTTGCCCAGAAACAAGCACCGCGCCAAGTAGAATCACCGTGCCGCCAAACACCCACGGGGCAAAGCCGATCAGCCGCCACGGTGGAATTTGCGCGACAATCAGTAAGGCAACAAAGCCAATGCCAAGGCGGATCAAATGGCCCTGAATAGGCTGAATCCGGCCACCAAAAGCACTATAAAGTACAACGACGCCGATGCCTGCGAGCAGCAACAGCAGCGTGAACAACACCCCATCAATATGTAACCCGCGTTGTAGCAAGGTGCCGTTTTGGTGGCTTGCCGCGCCGGGCGCGTTATTGGAGAGCCAAGTCGCCATTACGATCCAATTGGTTCAGCCATGATTGTATGACATCCGCCGCCATGGGCGCGGCGGTCTCACTGCCGCTGCCGCCATTCTCAACGACGACGGCAACCGCAATGCGCGGTGTTTCGGCCGGGGCGAAGGCGGTAAATAGCGCGTGGTCGTGAAACCGTTCTGCGAGGGCTTCTTCGTCGTATTCTTCGTCTTGACCAATTTCTATGACTTGGGCGGTGCCCGTTTTGCCAGCGATTTGATAGTTGGCGTTGGCGATTTGCTTGGCTGTGCCCTGGCGGCCATGCACGACTTCAATCATCGAGTCGATAGCAACTTGCCAGAGTTGCTCGTCCTCAAGCACAAGGCGATCCGTTGTGGGCGTTAGCGCGGATGCGCTCGCGTTGGCTAGCAGATGGGGTCTGACCGGCCGGCCACGGTTAGCCAACATGGCGGTGGATGTCGCTAACTGCACGGGGGTCGCCAGCGTAAATCCCTGACCAATGCCGGTGTTAATGGTCTCGCCCCGAAACCACGACTCGCCTAATGTGTCGCGCTTCCATTCGCGCGAGGGCATCACGCCGATACGCTCACCGGGTAAATCAAGGCCGGTGGATTGGCCAAAACCCATTTCGCTCATCCACTCATGCATCGCGTCAATACCCATGCGATGGGCAAGGTCGTAATAATAAATATCGCAAGACTGCGCCACAGATTGAATTAAATCGATGCGTCCATGGCCTTCGGGTTTCCAGTCGCGCCAAACCCGCTCAACATCCGGTAGCCGATAGGTGCCGTTGCAATAAATGTTGGCATTGGGGTCAAGGTGGCCGGACGCCGCCCCCGCCAGAGCTAAAAACGGTTTAACAATCGACCCGGGCGGGTAGCGTCCGCGCAGGGCCCGGTTAAACAACGGCTGTTGTGGGTTGGCGCTGAGTTGTTCAAAGGCCTCGCGGTCAATGCCCCGAGCAAGTGTATTGGGGTCAAAGCCGGGTTGGCTGGCGAGCGCAAGCACAGCCCCGTCTCGGGGGTCCATCGCGACAATGGCGCCGCGGTGGTCCCCAAGCGCTGCCTCGGCGACTTGCTGCAAGGCAATGTCGAGCGTTAAGTGCAAGTCCTGTCCGGGTTTGGGGGGCGTGCGCTCGAGTACGCGAATCGAGCGACCGAGTGCATTGGTTTCAATGTGCTCAATGCCCATATCGCCGCGCAGTTGGTTTTCATACTCACGCTCAATACCGGTTTTTCCGATTAAGCTGGTCCCTCGGTAGCGGCGCTGATCGCGTTCACGTAGCTCTGTGCGTGTAATACGGCCGACGTAGCCAACAACATGGGCAGCAGCGGTGCCGTAGGGGTAGTAGCGGCTTAAGTAGGCTTGAACTTCGACGCCGGGAAAGCGATGTCGATTAACCGCCAAGCGCGCGACTTGCTGCTCGGTGAGCTGTGATTTTAATGGGATTTGCTGAAAATGCCGGGCCTGTGTGCGGGCCCGAGCGAAGGCCACACGCTCCTGAGGGCTAATGCCAATTAACGTATCCAGCGCGCTGAGCAGTTGCGGCATGTTGTTCACTTGCTCAGGGATCACACTGAGCCGGAACGCTGAGCGGTTTTCAGCTAGAACCTCACCGTTGCGATCGTAGATAATGCCGCGCGTTGGGGTGAGTGGGGCGATGCGCATGCGGTTGTCTTGCGATCGAGCGCTGAGTTGCTCGTGCTGACCCACTTGGAGGTAAATCAACTGCCCAATGAGCGCAACAAACAGCAACCCGATGATAACGCTGGCGGCAATAATGCGTCGGCGAACGACGCGCCGCTCGCCGGTTTGATCGCGAAGCTGCTCGAGTTTCATGTTAGTTCACTCGGTAGTATCGACGAAGGCCGCGCAAAAGCATAAAAATAATAGGCCAAAGGGCCGCGCTGACCAGCGCTGGCATCCAAAATTGCCAATCAAACTCCGCACTGCCGCCTAGGCCACGAATCCACAATAGACTAACGCGAGCAATCAGCAAGATGGCAAACACATTCAGCGCTTGTTGCCAGATTGGCAAGTTGCGAATGCGCTGATGCAATTGAATGATGATAAACACCGTTAGTGCTAAGGATAGGGCGTGGGCACCCAATAACGTTGACTGCAGTACATCTTGGACGATGCCGGTCAGCCAAGCCACACCAACGCCCACGCGGTTCGGCAGTGCCAGGCTCCAATAAATGAGCACCAGCCCAATCCACTCCGGGCGAAATGCGCCCAAGCCGCTGGGCAACGGGACAATGGTGAGCACCAGCGCGAGCAGCACCGTTGCTGTGATCAGCCAACCACCGCGTGAGCGTGGACTATTCATCGTCGCCAGCCTCAGCCTGTGGTGTCGGTGCGGGCTCATGGCGAATGAGCAGCACTTCTTGAATGCGCCCAAGCGCTCCACTCGGCGCAATTTGGATAGTCGAAAAAGAATCGCCAGGGTTGGTTTTGATGGCGCTGACTTCACCTACCGGATAGCCGGTTGGAAAACGGCCGCCTAATCCTGAGGTGACGACTAAATCGCCAATTTGTATGTCCGCGTTATTGGGCAGGCTATTGATATTTAATACATCAGTGCGCCCAGCGCCCAAGGCAACGCTGCGCAGACCGTTTCGATTGACTTGCACAGGTGTGGCGTGACCTGGATCGCTAATCAGCCGAATGGTTGAGCTAAATGGTGCAACATGGTCAACCTGACCAATGACGCCGCTGGCATCGATCACCGCCTGGCCAACCTCGACGCCAGCGCCTAGACCTTTGTCGATCTCAATGACATGACTAAAGGGATCAAGATCGACTTGTACTAGTTCGGCGATTAACACCGGTTGTTCGAGGTCATAGGATGAGTCGAGCAAGCTGCGCAGGCGGATATTTTCAACCTCGAGTGCATCGAGTCGCTGCAAACGCGCTTGAAAAACCTGCTGGCGGTTGCGTAGGCGTTCATTCTCGGCCATGAGTTGGCGTCGACTGGCAAGCTGTTGGTCAGCCGTTTCAATGAATTGTGAGGGCAGCTCAGCGACTAAACGAATCGGGTGAGCGAGGGCGGAGACGGTTTGACGAATGGGGTCGAGTAAGCCTTGGCGATAGTCGGTCATCATAAGCGCAAGGGAGGCCACCACCAGCAGGACAAATCGCATGCTGGTGGAAGGGCCTTGAGTGAATAACGGTTTGATCGTCTAGCTCCCCGCGTCACGTGCGAGCGTATGGCTAAGCCCAGTGACGAGTGGATGGTGGCAGCAGAGCTTCAAGCGCGTGCTGTCGATCATTCACTGGTGAAAAGATCGGCGCCGCGCTCATCCATCATTTCTAAGGCACGACCGCCGCCCCGAGCGACACAGGTCAGCGGGTCTTCGGCGATCACCACCGGCAATCCGGTTTCTTCCATGAGCAAGCGATCGATGTTGCGTAACAGTGCGCCACCGCCGGTCAAAACAATGCCGCGATCAGCTACGTCTGCGCCCAGCTCAGGGGGTGTTTGTTCGAGTGCTGTTTTAACGGCACCCACAATCCCGGACAACGGCTCTTGGAGGGCCTCGAGCATTTCGTTGGAGTTGAGCGTAAAGCTGCGCGGAATGCCTTGGGCAAGGTTGCGGCCCTTAATTTCGAGCTCGCGAACTTCGTTACCCGGGAAGGCTTGGCCAATTTCATGCTTAATGCGCTCGGCGGTGGCCTCGCCAATTAAAATGCCATAATTGCGGCGAACGTAATTAACGATGGCTTCGTCAAACTTGTCACCACCAATGCGTACCGATGCTGAGTAGACGATGCCGTTGAGCGACAGGACAGCCACTTCCGAGGTGCCGCCGCCAATATCCAGCACCATCGAACCGCGCGCTTCATCAACCGGCATGTTGGCGCCAATAGCCGCAGCCATCGGCTCTTCGATTAAATAAACCTCACGGGCGCCGGCGCCTGCCGCTGATTCACGAATCGCGCGGCGCTCAACTTGTGTGGAGCCGCAGGGCACACACACGAGTACGCGTGGGCTCGGCCGAAAAAAGCGTGCTTCATGCACCTTCTTAATGAAGTACTGCAGCATTTTCTCGGTGACCGTGAAATCAGCGATAACCCCATCTTTTAGCGGCCGAATCGCTTTGATGGTTCCAGGTGTGCGCCCGAGCATGAGTTTGGCTTCGCGACCAACCGCAGCGATGGTTTTTGGGCCGCCATCACGATCTTGTCGAATGGCAACCACAGAGGGCTCATCGAGGAGTATTTCTTGGCCTCGAGAATAGATCAGCGTGTTAGCTGTTCCCAGATCGATGGAGAGATCGTTAGAAAAAATGCCCCGTATGCCCTTGAACATGAAGAAATCCAGTCGGTGAGTAAAGATTCGCTAAGTTATCAACAGCGGGGGGTTTGGGCAAGCCACCCGATGTGGTAGTTTTACTGGCTTATGCCGGGCTTTTCGAAGGAATCTGTGCATGTCAGTGGATAAAGATGATGTTGGGCAGATGGCGCATCTTGCCCGGCTGGCAGTGGGCGATGAAGAACGCGCGGATCATGCGCACAACTTAAGCAATATTTTGGCCTTTGTGGAGCGGTTGTCTGCGGTTGACACAGCTGGGGTTGAGCCTATGGCGCATCCACTCGAAATGACCCAGCGTTTGCGCCCTGATGAAGTCAGCGAAATCGATCAGCGCGATCGCTTTCAAGCCCTTGCGCCGTTGACGCAAGATGGCCATTACCTTGTGCCGCGCGTTATTGAGTAACTCCCCCCTTTGGGGCTCGCCAGGATCTAACCAACATGCATGACCGCACGATTGCCGAACTCTCGGCTGCGCTGGAGCGCGGTGATTTTTCCAGCGTTGAGCTCACCCAAGCAACGCTTAGCGCCATTGATAAGGGCGCTGAGCTCAATGCCTTTATTACAACCACGCCCGATTTGGCGTTAGCCCAAGCCCAAGCCGCCGACGAGGCGAGAGCCCGCGGCGAGGCGACGGCGCTAACCGGGATTCCCATTGCGCACAAAGATATTTTTTGTACGAACGGGGTGCGCACCAGTTGCGCAAGCCGCATGCTCGATACCTTTGTGCCGCCTTACGATGCCCATGTGGTCGAGCAAATGCGGGCCGCTGGCGCGGTCATGGTGGGTAAAACCAATATGGATGAGTTTGCGATGGGCTCATCGAATGAGACCAGCTGGTATGGGCCGGTTAAAAACCCGTGGGATAAAAGCTGTGTGCCGGGTGGGTCTTCTGGTGGGTCGGCTGCTGCCGTTGCAGCGGGTTTAGTTGCCGGTGCCACCGGCACCGATACGGGTGGGTCGATTCGCCAACCCGCGGCGCTAACCGGTATTAGTGGGCTCAAGCCCACGTATGGCCGGGTTTCGCGTTACGGCATGATCGCTTTTGCCTCTAGCCTTGACCAAGCGGGTCCGATGGCGCGTAGCGCCGAGGACTTAGCGCTCATGCTCGAAGCCATGGCTGGGTTTGATGCGCGCGACTCAACTTGCGTTAATACGGCCGTGCCCAATTATCAGGCCAGTCTGCAAGACTTTAATCTCAAAGGACTTAAGATCGGGTTGCCGCGTGAGTATTTTGCTGCTGAAGGCATGGATAGCGCTGTCACCCAAGCGGTGGAGGCCGCGGTTGAGACGTTGCGTGAAGCCGGCGCTGAAATCCACGAGATATCGTTGCCCAATACCGAGCTGGCGGTGCCGGTGTATTACGTCATCGCGCCGGCAGAGGCTTCATCAAATTTGTCGCGCTTTGATGGCGTGCGTTACGGCCATCGCTGCGACAACCCCGAGGATTTAGAGGATTTGTATAAGCGCAGTCGCGCCGAGGGGTTTGGCGAAGAGGTTAAGCGCCGCATCATGGTGGGGACCTATGCGCTGTCCGCGGGTTACTTTGATGCCTATTACCTCAAAGCGCAGCAAGTTCGTCGCATGATTCGGGATGATTTTGCTAAGGCATTTGAGTCGGTCGATATTATCGCCGGGCCGACCGCGCCATCGACGGCGTTCGCGATTGGCGCCAAGGCCGATGATCCGGTGCAAATGTATTTATCCGATATTTTCACGATTGCGGTGAATTTAGCCGGGCTACCCGCGTTATCCGTGCCGGCTGGATTGGCCGATAGCCGGCCGGTTGGATTGCAGCTCATTGGCAATCATTTTGCCGAAGCGCAGCTCTTGGGTGCCGCGCATGGTTATCAGCAGCGCACCGATTGGCACACCCAGCGACCGGCAGGCGAGGGCTAGAGCAATGCAGTGGGAAACCGTTATTGGCCTTGAGTTGCATGCGCAGCTTGCCACCAACACCAAAATATTCTCTGGCGCTTCCACCGCTTACGGTGCGTCGGCCAACACGCAAGCTTGTGCCATTGATCTAGGAATGCCGGGCATGTTGCCGGTGCTCAACGAGCGTGCGGTTCAGTACGCGATTCGTCTGGGTTTGGCACTGGACGCCGAAGTGGCTGGGCGCTCAGTGTTTGCGCGCAAAAATTACTTCTATCCCGATTTGCCCAAGGGCTATCAGATATCGCAATACGAAATTCCGGTGGTGGGTCGTGGCCATCTTGATATCGACCTCGACGATGGCAGTCGCAAGCGCATTGGTGTGACCCGCGCCCATCTGGAAGAAGACGCGGGTAAAAGTCTGCATGAAGGCTTTACCGCGATGAGCGGGATTGACTTAAACCGTGCCGGGACGCCCTTGCTTGAGATCGTGTCGGAGCCGGATTTGCGCTCCGCGGCTGAAGCGGTGGCCTACATGAAAAAAATGCACGCTTTAGTGCGTTATTTGGGTATTTGTGACGGCAATATGCAGGAGGGTAGCTTTCGTTGTGATGCCAACGTGTCGGTCCGGCCAGTGGGCCAGCTTGAGTTTGGCACTCGCGCAGAGCTAAAAAACCTGAATTCATTTCGCTTTGTTGAGCGCGCCATTCACTATGAAGTCGAGCGGCAAATCGCCCACATTCAAGAAGGCGGCAGCGTTGTACAAGAGACGCGTTTGTTCGACGCAGATCGCGGCGTGACGCGCTCGATGCGTGGCAAAGAAGAAGCCAACGACTATCGCTATTTCCCCGACCCCGACTTGCTGCCCTTAGAAATTAGCGTTGAGCAAATTCAAGCGGTACGCGAAGCGCTACCCGAACTGCCTGATGCTAAGCGCGAGCGATTCGTCAGCGAGTATGGATTGGGTGATTACGACGCCGCGGTCCTAACCAGCAGCCGTGAGCTGGCTGATTACTTTGAAGCGGTTGTTGCCCGCAGCCCCGATGCCAAACTCGCGGCCAATTGGGTGATGGGTGAGTTTTCCGCTGCGCTCAATAAAGCGGGTCTTGAGATTAGTCAAAGCCCGGTCGATGCCGACGCACTCGCTGGATTGTTGCTGCGAATCGCCGATGAAACAATCTCGGGCAAGATTGCCAAAGAAGTATTTGAGGCCATGTGGCAAGGCCAAGGCGATGCCGATCGCGTCATTGCTGATCAGGGGCTTGAGCAGGTTAAGGACACCGGTGCGATCGAGGCCATGGTAGACGAGGCGATTGCTGCCAACCCGCAACAGCTCGAGCAATATCGCGCGGGTAAAACCAAGCTAATGGGCTTTTTTGTGGGTCAGGTGATGAAAGCCTCCGGTGGTAAAGCCAATCCACAGCAAGTGAATGACATTTTAAAAGCGCGCTTGGATGGTGAGTAGCTAATGGCCGATAAGCTCGAGCGGTTTATCTTTGAGCATGCGGATGTTCGCGGCGAGATCGTGCAGCTCGATCAAGCCTATGCCGAAATCCTTGCCCGCACCGAGTATGCGCCGGCGGTGCAACGGTTGGTCGGTGAGGGGTTGGCGGCAGTCGCGCTGCTGGCGGCAACGCTGAAATACCCAAGCTCGCTGACCTTGCAACTACAGTCGCAAGGCCCATTGTCATTGTTGTTAGTGCAAGCCGGCAGCGATGGTGCATTGCGCGCAATGGCGCGCTCGCGCGCTGCGCTCCCCGAGTCGGCTGACCTTGCCGAGCAAGCCCAGCACGGCACGTTGGCCATTACCATTGACCCTGAGCAAGGCGGCGAGCGCTACCAGGGCGTCGTTGATTTGGCCGGGGGCAGTTTAGCCGCAGCGCTGGAGCATTATTTTCGCGAATCCGAGCAGTTACCCACGCATGTGTGGCTGTCAGCAAGCGCGCACCAAGCCGCCGGCATGTTGATTCAACGCCTGCCAGGCGATGAGTCGGCCATCGACGGGGGGGATGCGGATGCCTGGGAGCGGGCGGGGCATTTGGCCGCGACGGTCACCGGCCAAGAATTACGCGAGCTTGAACCCACTGAGGTCATGCGACGGCTATTTCACGAAGAAGATATTCGTGTCTTTGACCCGATGCCGTTTTGGTTTCGCTGTCGGTGCTCACGCAACCGGGTGGGGGCGATGTTGCACGGATTGGGTGAGCAAGAAATGCGCGAAACGCTGGCGGAGCAAGGCCAAGTCGAAGTGCATTGTGACTTTTGCAACGAACCCTACCGATTTGATGCGGTGGACATTGAAGCGTTATTTACTGACCCGGCTGCTCAGCCGCCCGCCCAAAGTCAACGCTCACACTAAGCCTGACACACCGGACAGTTCGGATCGGTGCGTAGGTCCAACCGCCGCCATGATTGAGTCAGCGCATCGTTAATCAGTAGCCGGCTATTCAGCGCGGTGCCCAAACCGGTGAGTATCTTAATGGTTTCGACGGCCTGGAGACTGCCCATGACCCCGGGCAGTGGGCCAAGCACGCCCGTCTCGCTGCAGCTCAATGCCTCCTCGCCCGTGTCGTTAAATACACAGCGATAACACGGGCCACCTTGGTCAGGCCGAAACACCGCGAGCTGGCCGTCCATGCCAATTACCGCTGCCGATACCAGTGGAGTTTTTGTGGCCACGCAAGCGGCATTCACCGCAAAGCGGGTGGCAAAATTATCGCAGCCATCCAGTACGACATCGGCCTGGCTTGCTAGGGCGTGGAGTTGGGCGCTATCTAAACGCGCATCAATGCTATGCAAACCAATCGTGGGGTTGAGTGCTGCAAGGCGCTGGCAAGCCGCCTGCGTTTTTAGCTCGCCGACATCTTGGCTTGAGTAGAGGATTTGACGCTGAAGATTGGTTAAATCAACTCGATCAAAATCTGCCAAATCAAGCTGGCCGACACCGGCTGCCGCTAGGTAAAGGGCGGCCGGTGAACCCAGTCCACCTAGGCCAACGATGAGCACACGACTATCGAGCAGCTTTTCCTGCCCATCAAGGTCAAGCCCGGGCACCATAATTTGCCGGCTGTAGCGGCGTAACTGATCGTCATCCATCGCTAGACATTCCGTTGTCCGCCGCTAATGCGCTCGTGACCGGCGAGGTCATGGTGCGTTGCAATTGCGGTAAATCCGGCTGTAGCGAGTTGGTCACGAACCGCTTGAGCTTGCGCGTGACCATGCTCAAGCCACAGCCAACCGCGGGGGTGGAGATGGCTTTGGGCCCCGTCGATAATCGGGGTGATTGACTCAAGCCCCGTTGGCCCAGCGCGCAATGCCCCGCGTGGTTCAAATCGGGCATCGCCTTGGTCGGGGTGGGGCTCGAAATCGGCGATGTAGGGGGGGTTGGCCACAATTAAGTCATAGCGATGGCCACTCACTGGTGCATACCAATCGCCTTGCTTAAACGTAATGTGTGCCACCCCCAGTTGTTCGGCGTTTTGTTGAGCACAGGCAAGCGCGGTGGCCGATTGATCGACTGCATCGACTTGGGCCTGCGGCCAAGCCCGGGCCAGCGCAATGGCAACACAACCACTACCGGTGCCTAAGTCTAAAATTTGCTCGCTGGGGTAGTGAAGTGCTGTGGTAATCAGGTGTTCGGTTTCGGGGCGTGGGATTAACACCGCGGGGCTGACCGTCAAAGTAAAGTCCATAAAGCCGCGTTGGCCTAGACAATAGGCCACGGGCTCGCCGCTGGCGCGGCGTTTGAGTAAAGCCTCGTAGGCTTGCCAGGCACTTTGGCTTAGCGTGGCTTCAGGGTGGGAGCGAAACCGCAGTCGCGGCTGACCACTGGCTTTTTCCAGCAGATACTCCGCATCAATCGTTGCGCTGGGACTGCTTGCCTTTAGGCATTGCACGCCATACTGACGCGCCTGTCCGAGCGTCGTGGGCAGATTCACTTCAAGCCAGCAGCGCGTAAGTTAATGGCTTGGGTTTCGAGCATGACGGGAATGCCATCATCGACGCGGTAAACACGCTCTTCGTTGTCGGTAATTAATCCCTGCTCGAGCGGGGTCTCGACCAGACTGTCATCTTGGTGATACACCTTGCCGGCCATAATTTGCTCGTTTAGCGCTTTAAGCTCGCTGCGGTTCATGCTGCGCACCGGTTGTTTGGTTACCGGGCAGCACAAAACATCGAGCAGTTTACGATCAATTGCCATGCAGATTCCTTGTTGATCGAATGACGCGCTAAGAATACCAGACCATGATGGTTAACCGCTTTGACATAGCCATTTCGGTCACCTCGGGCTACCATATTCAACGGATCATCAATGCACGAATTGAGATAACACTATGAGCAACGCGCCAATCGATAACTTAAATGTGCTGGCCCAAGAGCTGCTGCCCACCCCCGCGGCGATTAAAGAGCGCTTGCCGCTGGGTCGCGCTGGCCAAGCGACGGTTGAGTCGGGCCGCAAAGCGGTTGAGGGTATTTTGCAGGGCACTGACTCACGCCTGCTGGTCGTGATTGGGCCGTGTTCAATTCACGATATCGACGCGGCAAAAGACTATGCGCGGCGGCTCAAGGCGCTGCATGATGAGTTGGCTGGCGAGTTGTTTATCGTCATGCGCGTGTACTTTGAAAAGCCGCGAACGACCGTGGGCTGGAAGGGCCTCATTAACGACCCGGCAATGGACGATAGTTTTGATATTGAGCAAGGCCTTACCAAGGCCCGCGAATTGTTGCTCTATCTTGCTGAGATTGGCCTACCTGCGGGGACCGAAGCACTCGATCCGATTACACCGCAGTACTTGGGTGATCTGATTAGTTGGACGGCCATTGGCGCGCGCACCACTGAATCGCAAACTCACCGTGAAATGGCCAGTGGCCTGTCAACCGCGGTTGGGTTTAAAAATGGCACCGACGGCAGCCTGGATGTGGCGATTAATGCCATGCGCTCGGCGGCCAGTCGGCATAGCTTTTTGGGAATTACCCAACAAGAGGGGCGTTCAGCCATTATTCGCACAGCGGGTAACCCGCATGGTCACGTTGTATTGCGCGGGGGCAGCCAGCCTAACTATGACTCGGTGAGTTTGGCGTTATGCGAAAAAGCCCTAGCCGATGCCGGTCTGGCAACGCGCTTAATGGTGGATTGCAGCCATGCCAATTCCAACAAAGATCCAGCCCTGCAGCCGCTGGTGATGGAGAATTTGGTTAATCAAATTATTGAAGGTAACCGCTCGATTGTGGCGGTTATGATCGAAAGCAATATTGGTTGGGGTGCGCAAAAGCTCAAGAGTAATCCGGCTGAAATGGAGTACGGCGTGTCTATTACTGATGCCTGTATCGATTGGCCAACGACTGATCAGTTACTGCGCGATGCGGCGACGCGTCTAGCTCAGCCGCTGAAAGCGCGAGTCGGCTAACAACCGCTGAGGCAATTTAAACTTGACCCCGGTGGCAACCAAGGGTTGAATCTGTCTCCGACTTAATGGAGGTGCAATATGACCGACAAGGCTTCCCTGCCCGTTCGAGGCATCGAACCTTACCAGCCCGGTGAGGGCGAGGAGTACATGAACGAGCGTCAGCAGGCGCACTTTCAAGCCATTCTTGAGGCTTGGAAACAGCAGCTGCAAGAAGAGGTGGAGCGCACGGTCAGCCACATGCGTGACGATGCCAATCACTATGCCGACCCCGCTGACCGGGCCACGCAGGAGGAGGAGTTCGCCCTCGAGCTGCGCACCCGCGATCGCGAGCGCAAGTTGATTCGTAAAATTGATAAAACCATGGATTTGATTCGCAAAGAAGACTACGGCTATTGCGAACAATGTGGGGTGGAAATCGGTTTACGCCGGCTTGAGGCCCGCCCAACGGCAACGCTTTGCGTTGACTGTAAAACGCTGGAAGAAATCCGCGAAAAACAGCGCGTCGCCTAATCGGCGAGCGCTGCGAGCTGATCAGCCTGATATTCGCTGATCAGCGGATCAATAATCGGGTCAAGTTGCCCCATTAAAATGGCTTCCAGCTTATAAAGCGTTAGATTGATTCGGTGATCAGTGACGCGGCCTTGTGGATAGTTATACGTGCGAATTCGCTCCGAACGATCGCCACTACCCACCAGCAACTTGCGTGTTTCACTGCGCTCGCTGGCGGCGGCTTCTTGCTGGGCATCCATTAACCGTGCTTGCAGCAGTCCCAGCGCCTTAGCGCGGTTTTTGTGCTGCGAGCGCTCATCCTGACACTCCACCACCACACCGGTCGGCAGATGCGTCATGCGCACCGCGGAGTCGGTTTTATTAACGTGCTGACCGCCGGCGCCCGATGCTCGAAAGGTATCGACTTTTAAATCAGCGGGATTAATGTCGATAGCGTCGAGGGCATCAGCCTCAGGCAGTACGGCGACGGTGCAGGCCGAGGTGTGAATGCGACCTTGGGATTCAGTCGTGGGCACGCGCTGGACGCGGTGGGCGCCGGATTCAAACTTCAACCGCGAATACAC
>CAJXMZ010000037.1 GCA_913056315.1 uncultured Ectothiorhodospiraceae bacterium | reverse complement strand
CCGGCACTTTGCCCAGGCCCCACTCGAGGCCAACATGCCGGTCTGGCTTGGGCTTTTATCAGTGTTAAATGCCACCTTGCTCAACCGACGTAGCCAAGCAGTGGTGGCCTACACCGAGCGATTAGGTCGGTTATCGGCCTATCTTCAGCAACTGGTGATGGAGAGCAATGGCAAGTCAGTTGACTTAGCAGGGCAGGCGCTAGAGATACCCACCGGCCCGGTTATTTGGGGGCAAACGGGAACCCCCGGTCAGCATGCCTTTTTTCAAGCCCTGCACCAGGGTAGCGACGTCATTCCGGTTGATTTTATTGGTGTCGTTCGCCCGAGCGCTGGGGAGCGTGGCGATCCACTAGAACTAACGGCCAATTTGTTGGCGCAAAGCCAAGCCTTAATGCAAGGGCGCAACGAGGCTAGCTTGCGCGCCGAGCAACGCTGCCCGGGTAACCGGCCCAGCAATACGCTGCTGCTCGAGGCGCTCACACCGCATACCCTTGGCGCGCTCATCGCGCTTTATGAACACCGAACGCTGGTTGAGGCGAGCATTTGGGGGATTAATGCGTTTGATCAGTTTGGCGTGGAGCTAGGCAAAGTCTTAGCCCAGGATCTCAAGCCGGTATTGGCCGGGGGCGATCAGGCTGACTGGTTGGATGGCTCTACGGCTGGGTTAATTGAGCGCTTTCGCCGCCCGTAAGTCGCTCTAAAGCCCAACGGACATGCTCGCAAACCATCGCTGAGGGGTGGTGGAGGCGCTCGCGCAGGGCCTCGATCGCTTCGGTGTCGGCAGGGCCATTACCCAGTGCAACGGCTAAATTGCGTAACCAGCGTTCATGACCCAAGCGGCGAATGGCCGAGCCTTCGGTACGCTGTAAAAACGTGGCTTCATCCCAGTTAAAAAGCGCAATGAGCGAGGCATTTTCAAGCCCATGGCGAGGATGGAAGTCTGCTTCATCGGTGGGCTGGGCATAACGGTTCCACGGGCAGACTGCTTGGCAGTCATCACAGCCAAAGACACGATTGCCGATGCCCTCGCGCAGGTCTTCAGGAATGCTGCCTTCGTGCTCGATGGTGAGATACGAAACACACCGCCGCGCATCCAGCTGCTGAGGCCCGGTGATGGCTTGTGTGGGGCAAACGTCAATGCAAGCCCGGCAGCTGCCACATAAATCGTCGACCGGGGTGTCTGCCGGCAGGGGCAAATCGGTGAGTAGTTCGCCTAAAAAAAAGTACGAGCCAGCATGACGGTTGAGCAACAGCGTGTTTTTGCCAATCCAGCCCAGGCCCGCATTGCGCCCGAGGGCTTTTTCTAACACCGGGCCGCTATCGACAAAGGCACGATAACCAAACGACCCGACGGCTTGTTCAATTTGATTGGCAAGGCGTTGCAAGCGCTGGCGCATGAGCTTGTGGTAATCGCGTCCCAGCGCGTAGCGAGCGATAAAAGCCCGGCGGGTATCGGCCAAAATGGCCTCGTCGGCCTGCAAATCAGGCGGGCGGTAGTCCATGCGCACGCTGATCACCCGCAGCGTGCCCGGGACTAACCGATCGGGCCGGGCGCGCTTGGTGCCATGCCGGCCCATCCAGCGCATGGTGCCGTGGCGTCCGGCTTTCAGCCAGCGCAGCAGGTGCGCTTCATCGTCTTTAAGGTTGAGCTCGGCAATGCCCACTTCATCAAACCCTAGCACCTCACCCCATTGACGGATGTCGTCAGTCAGGCGTTCCATACTAGGCGTTGTTCTCGCCGGTGCATTGGCCAAGGCCGATCTCCAAAATTGTGCACAAACGGTATAGTAACGCGATGACTGCATTGCCCGAAGCCCTCTACACACCCGCGCAGGTTCGTGAGTTGGACCGTCGCGCCATCGAACAGCAAGGCATTGCCGGTGGGGTGCTCATGGCCCGCGCCGGACGTAGCGCTTGGCGGTTGCTGCAACGCCATTACCCGCACGCCAAACGCCTTGTGGTGTTGTGCGGCGGGGGTAATAACGGCGGTGATGGCTATGTGATTGCCCGACTGGCCGCCGAAGCGGGCTTGCGTGTTGATTTGTGCCCGCTACAAGACCCGGCTCAGCTTAGTGGGGATGCGGCGATCGCAGCGGGCCAAGCCCTTGAGTGTGTTGACGCTGTTGCCTTTAGCTCAGCGTTGGCTGAGTCGGCTGATGTCATTGTTGATGCGCTATTGGGCACAGGCTTAGATCGCCCCGTCAAAGGCGAACTGGCGACATGGATACACACAGTCAATCAGGCCTCAGCGCCGGTGTTGGCAGTGGATGTGCCATCGGGCCTGAGCGCGCAGACCGGGCAGGTCATGGGTGCGGCCATTGGCGCTGATCGCACGCTGACATTGATTGGTCTTAAACAAGGCTTGCACACCGGTGATGCCGCCAATCAAGTCGGTGTGCTGGAATTTGACGACCTGCAAGTACCCGATGAGGTTTATGACAATTTGCCTCCGTCGGCATGGCGCTTAACTCAGACTCCATCAATAAGCGATTTGCCCATTCGTGCGCGCACGAGCCATAAAGGCCACTTTGGTCATGTGCTCATCATGGGGGGTGATTTGGGTATGGGTGGCGCTGTGCGCCTAGCTGGCGAGGCTGCTGCGCGAGTTGGCGCTGGGTTGGTGAGCGTGGCAACGCAGCCAGCGCATATTGGCGCGGTGTTGGCCGCGCGCCCTGAGCTCATGGCGCACGGCATCCAGTCAGCCAGCCAGTCGCGCGCCGAGCTTGACGCACTGATTGGTCGAGCCAACGTGATGGCACTTGGGCCTGGGTTAGGGCAGGCAGATTGGGGGATGGGGCTCTACCAAGCGGCGCTAAGTGCTGAGCGCCCATTGGTGATTGATGCCGATGGGCTCAATCAGCTGGCCAGTCAGCCGGAATTTCGGGGTGATTGGGTATTAACGCCGCACCCGGGTGAGGCCGCGCGTTTATTATCGACTGATGTTGCCGGTATTCAAGCCGATCGCTTTGCCGCAGCCGATGCCATTGCTCATCGCTATGGAGGGGTCGTTGTGCTCAAGGGCAGCGGTACCATCATTAGCGATGGTGAGTCGCGTTATGTTGCCAGCGCAGGCAATCCGGGCATGGCCAGTGGGGGCATGGGAGATGTGTTGACCGGAGTGATTGCTGGCTTGCGCGCGCAGGGATTGAGCGCGCTCAATGCCGCGCGAGTGGGAGTGCAAGCGCATAGCGCGGCCGCTGATCGAGCAGCAGCTGGCGGCGAGCGCGGGTTGTTAGCCGGTGATGTGGTAGCAGGACTGCGCAGCGTGATAAATCCATGATGCAGCGCTCGGTGACCTTGCCCGATGAAAACGCCACCACCGCGTTGGGCCAGTGCATTAATGCAGCGCGACCCCGGTTTGGCAGTGTGTTTTTGCACGGTGATTTAGGGGCGGGCAAAACCACCCTAGTGCGCGGTGTGCTCATGGCGGCGGGGCACGAAGGCCCAGTGCGTAGCCCAACCTATACGCTGGTTGAACCCTATACGCTCAATGGCCGGTCAGTGTTTCATCTGGATTTGTATCGCTTAGCTGACCCGGAAGAGCTTGAGTTTATTGGGCTGCGTGAACTGTTGGATGCCGGATTGCTGTTTGTTGAATGGCCAGAGCAGGGGGCCGGTGTGCTACCCGAACCCGGTCTAAGCATCGCACTCGCTGGCGATGGCCTGTCGCGGCAAGCGGCTATTGCATGGGATGAAAAGCAATGGCCCGCGTTGGCCGATATGCTTGAGAGCTTTAGCTAAGAAAAAACGCTATCCTATTATTTGGCGGCGTTTTTCTTGAAATTTTTATTGGGCTATGGCGTATACTGTGCCCAACGAGGGTATCGGGAGGGGACATGCGCGTCCTTGCTTTCATCGCATTGCTGTTCATCGCCCCGGCGGTTGTCGCGCAGCCATCGGTTAAAGAAGTGCGCACTTGGAACGGCCCCGATCACACCCGCATTGTCTTTGATTTAAGCGCCCCGCTGACCCATGATTTATTTATGCTCTCAGGCCCTAACCGTGCGGTGCTTGACCTACGCGGCGCTACCATTCCTGCCGAACTAGTGGCTGATATTGAAAACGTCGGCCCGATTAATCGCGTACGCACCGGCCAGCGCGATGATGGCGCACGAGTGGTGATGGACTTAGCGTATGCGTTGAGCGCGGAGAGCTTTGCCGTTGCGCCCAACGATACTTATGGTCATCGCTTAGTGGTTGATTTGCAGCATGACAACGCTGCAACCCGGGTTGACGCTGACGCAACAAAAGCGCAGCGCTCGCAAGCACCGGTGCGCACCGCCGATATCAGCGCGCCGGATGAGTTTGTTGTGGCCATTGATGCTGGCCATGGAGGCGAAGACCCGGGTGCAATTGGCGCGGCCGGTACGTATGAAAAAGATATTGTGCTTGCGGTAGCGCGCAAGCTGGCCGATCGGATCAATGCGGTACGCGGGCTTGAAGCGGTACTTATTCGCGATGGCGATTACTACATTGGCCTGCGCGATCGTACCCGCAAAGCGCGCGATGCCAACGCGGATTTATTTATTTCGCTACACGCCGATGCCTTCCATGACCGACGCGTCAAAGGCTCGTCGGTGTTTGTACTCTCGCGTAATGGCGCCTCGAGTGAAATGGCGCGCATGGTGGCGCAGCGTGAAAATCGGGCCGACCAAATTGGCGGGGTGTCGCTTTCGGATAAAGACGCCCAGCTTGCCTCGGTGTTAGTTGATTTATCCCGTGCGCACACCGTCGAAGAAAGCGTCGGCGTGGCCAAGGTTTTACTCACCGAAATGGACGCCTTGGGGGATGTCCACGGCGGTGGCGTCGAGCAAGCGGGGTTTGCGGTTTTGAAGTCGCTGGATATGCCATCGGTGTTGGTTGAGCTGGCGTTTATTTCAAACCCAGATGAAGAGCGCCGGCTTAAATCACGCGATTATCAGCGCCGCTTGGCGGCGGGGATTTTGCATGGCGTCAAAGCCTATGTCGCCCGGCAGCGCCCCAATTTGCAACTTGCTGGCGGGGAGTATGTTGTGCGTCGGGGTGACACGTTATCGGGCATCGCCCAGCAGCATGCGGTCTCGGTGCAACAGCTACGCCAGGCCAACAATATTGGCAATGACATCATCGCTGCCGGACGGACCCTACAAATCCCTTGAATAAGGCATAATCGGATCATGCCGATTCAGCGCCTATCTGCCCAACTGGTTAACCAAATCGCCGCCGGTGAAATTATCGAGCGGCCCGCTTCAGTGCTCAAAGAGCTGCTAGAAAACGCTCTGGATGCGGGTGCCAGCGCGATTCAAGTGGATATCGAAGCCGGTGGCAAACGACTGATTCGTGTGCGTGACGATGGCGTTGGTATGCCTGCTGATGACCTGGCCCTAGCGGTGCAATCGCATGCGACCAGCAAAATTGCCGCGCTTGATGATCTTGACCACATCGCGACTTTGGGCTTTCGTGGCGAAGCCTTGCCAAGTATTGCCTCGGTCGCCAGTGTGCGCATTACCACTTGCACCCGTGACGCTGCGCATGGCCATACCTTGCTGGCAACCACCGATGCCCAACCGGCGCCGGCGCCGCATCCGGCGGGAACAAGCGTTGAGGTGCGCGACCTTTTTCATCAAGTGCCCGCGCGGCGTAAGTTTTTGCGCACCGAGCGCACTGAGTTTCGGCATATTCAAGAGCTAGTTCGCCGGGTGGCGCTCGGCCGGCCCGAGGTCGCGTTTCGGCTCACCCACAATCATCGCGATATTATGCAGCTGGCCGCGCTATCGCCCGATCACGCGCAGCAACGCGTCGCTGATTTAATGGGCACAGCCTTCCTCAGCGCGTCGTTACAGCTTGATACCCAAGCCGCGGGCATGCGCTTGCAAGGCTGGTTAGGGCTGCCAACCGCCTCGCGTGGTCAGCCTGACTTGCAGTATGTCTACCTCAATGGGCGCATGATTCGCGATCGGTTGGTCACACAGGCACTACGCCGTGCCTATGCCGATGTCTTGTTCAAAGACCGCTACCCCACCTATGTTTTGCATCTACAGCTCGACCCCGCGCAGGTTGATGTCAATGTCCACCCGACCAAGCACGAGGTGCGCTTTCGCGATGGCGGATTGGTGTTTGATTTTATTCAGCGCCAAGTCGCCCGGGCGCTGGCCGAGGGTGGGGCCTATCAGGGTGAATCGGACAACGCCCAGCGGGCAGGGCAAGCCGAGCCGATGAATACCCCCTCGCAGCCCATGCCAAGCTATGCCAACGCTGCCGCCCCCAGTGCTGGTACAACGGCGCTACCGCTTGCTCAGGCGCAAGCGCTCTACGGGGTCACACCCAACCCCGCCGCAACCAACAGGTATCACACTGAGTCGGCCGATGTTGCCGCGTCGTTGGTGAGTGAGCCAAACAATGCGCAAACGCCGCGCCTAGGGCATGCGATTGGCCAAATTCATGGCCTCTTTGTGCTTGCCCAATCAGCCCAAGGGCTTATTTTGGTGGATATGCATGCAGCCCATGAGCGCATTGTCTACGAGCGCTTAAAGCGCCAATACGCTGAGCAAGGGGTGGCAACGCAGCCGCTGCTGGTGCCCATTGGCTTAGCGGTGAGCCCAGCCGAGGCGGACTTAGCCGAAGATCAGCAAGCGCTGTTGGCGCAACTTGGCTTAGAAGTGGATCGAATCGGCCCAGAGCAACTGCGCTTAAGGGCTCTGCCCGCCCTGCTCGCAAGCGCCGATGGTGAGGCCGTTTTGCGCGATGTGTTGGCCGATCTGCGCGCCAATACGGCAAGCCACAGTGCCGGTGACACGATCAATACCCGCATGACAACGTTGCTCTCCACCATGGGCTGTCATGGCTCGGTACGGGCCAATCGAACGCTGACCCTGGCCGAACAAGAAGGTTTGTTACGCGATATGGAGCGCACGCCCAATATTGATCAGTGCAACCATGGTCGGCCGACTTGGGTTGAACTCGATCGCCGGGCGTTGGATCGACTATTTTTGCGCGGCCAGTGACGACACCTCAGCCTGCATCACCGCCGGTTGTCTGCTTAATGGGGCCAACCGCTGCGGGTAAAACCGACTTGGCTTTGGCGTTGCATGCCCACGGTGGGGTGGACTTAATTAGCGTTGACTCGGCCATGGTTTACCGCGGCATGGATATTGGTACCGCCAAGCCGGATGCGGCCACTCAGGCGCGCTCACCCCACGCGCTAATTGATATTCGCGATCCGGCCATCCCGTACTCGGCGGCTGAGTTTGCTCGCGATGCCAAGCAATTAATCGCAAAAGCGCATCAAGCCGGCCGCGTGCCGGTGCTCGTTGGCGGCACCATGCTCTACTTTCGCGCGCTGCTCGAAGGCCTATCGGCGCTGCCATCCGCTAATCCGGCGTATCGCGCTGAGCTCGAGGCGCAGGCGGCTACGCAGGGCTGGGCGGCATTGCATGCGCGTCTCAATGAGGTTGACCCGCGCACCGCGGCGCGACTGCATCCCAATGACGCCCAGCGCATTCAGCGCGCGCTAGAGGTGCATCATTTGACTGGGCAGCCAATGAGTCGGTTACAAAATCGCTCGGCAACGGAACCCCCGGCCTGGTCGCTAGTCAAAATAGGGGTAGAAGTGGGCGATCGCGCGCGTTTGCATCAGCGCATCGAGCAGCGATTCCAAGCGATGTTGGATAATGGCCTGATCGATGAGGTGCGTGGGTTTTATAACCGCGACGACTTGCACGCTGATCTGCCGTCGATGCGCAGCGTTGGCTACCGGCAAGTGTGGGACTGGTTAGCGGGGCGAATAGCCGATGATCAGCTTGGTTACCGCGGGGTGGTGGCCACACGGCAATTGGCCCGTCGGCAACTGACTTGGTTGCGCCGCGAGCAAGGGGTGCATCGATTAAATGCCGACGATGCGGCAGTGCAAGATAGGCTTAGGGATCTATTGGTTGGCGTGCTAGATTGAGTCGTCAGAAATAAGAGAAATCGCGCGAGCGATCAAGGAGTCACAACGGCATGTCCAAGGGGCAATCATTGCAAGAGCCATTTCTCAACGCATTACGCAAAGAAAAAATCCCGGTGGCGATTTATCTCGTCAACGGCATTAAGCTGCAGGGGCAAGTTGAGTCGTTTGATCAATTTGTGATTTTGTTGCGCAATTCGATTAACCAAATGGTTTACAAGCACGCGATTTCAACGATCGTGCCATCCCGTAACGTACGCACGTTGCTGGAGGAGGAACGCAATCCCGAAGCCGACGAAGACTGAGCGCACGGGAGCTGCCGAGGCAGCGCCGTCGCAACTTTTTGAGCGCCCCGGCGGAGGTGAGCGCGCTGTATTGGTGCAAGTCGATGATGGCGTTGTCGACTTTGATGCCGCCATACAAGAATTCGAAGCCCTTGCCGACTCAGCAGGCGCGAGCATTGTGTATCGGCTCGCGGGTCGGCGCCGCTCCCCCGATCCGAAAACCTATTTAGGGGGCGGTAAAGTTGAAGATTTGCGTGCGCAAATCGAATTGCATGAAGCCGATCTTGTGTTGGTTAACCATGCGCTATCGCCCGTGCAAGAGCGCAACCTCGAGCGTGAGCTGAGTTGTCGCGTGCTCGATCGCACGGGTTTAATCCTCGATATTTTTGCCCAACGGGCCCGATCGCATGAAGGCAAGCTGCAGGTTGAATTAGCGCAGCTTCGGCATATTGCCAGTCGCCTGGTGCGGGGTTGGTCTCACTTAGAGCGCCAAAAAGGCGGTATCGGGCTGCGTGGCCCCGGTGAGACCCAGCTAGAAATGGACCGGCGTATGCTAGGCGTGCGGATTCGTCAGCTAGAAAAGCGCCTGGCGCGGGTGCGCCAGCAACGCGATCAGGGCCGCCAAGCCCGGCGCCGGCGTGATATGCCAGCAGTTTCTATGGTCGGTTATACCAACGCGGGTAAGTCGACATTATTTAACCGCGTTGCCGGCTCTGGCGTGTATTCAGCCGATCAGCTGTTTGCGACCTTGGATACAACGTTGCGGCGAATTGAGTTGGCTGCCGGTGAAGTCGCGGTCTTGGCCGATACGGTCGGGTTTATTCGCGATCTGCCCACACAGCTTGTGGCGGCTTTTCGCTCCACGCTAGAAGAGGTGGTAGAGGCTGACTTGTTGGTACACGTAATCGACGCGGCCGATCCGGCGCGTGAGGCTAATGCCAACGAAGTTCAACGCGTGCTTGAGGCATTAGGGGCTGATACGGTGCCGCAGTTGCGGGTGTATAACAAAATTGACGCGCGAGGCATGCAACCGCGCGTCGATCGAGACGATGAAGGCATTGCCCAAGCCGTTTGGGTGTCTGCGGTGACCGGAGCGGGTATTGAGGCGTTGCGTAGCGTGATTGCCGAGCGTGTCCGGGCTGAGCAGGCGCGCGGGTTTATTGAACTCGACCCGGCGCAAGGACGGCTGCGGGCTCGCTTTTACGCGCTCGGGGATGTGCTCGAAGAGCATTGGACTGAGGCGGGATCGTTGCAATTGGCGGTTGAGCTACCGCGACGCGAGCTTGAGAGGCTCTACCGACACGAAGGGCTAGAGGCTGAGTTGGTGCCTTTTTCAAACGATAGGTTGCCGGTAAGGGCAATGGCTCATTAGAATCACGCGGCTGAAGCCAAAAAAACTTGGCATCATCCGAACTTTATGGCCGACGGCGAGAATCGCTAGTCGGGCGCACTCCGACATTGGAGAATCTGAATGGCCTGGAATGAACCTGGCGGTAATAACCGCGACCCATGGAGCGGCGGTGGCAGCGGCGGCGGGCGCGGCAATCAAGGCCCGCCTGACCTCGATGAGGTGATCCGCAAAGTTAAATCTCGCCTAGAAGGCTTATTCGGTGGCGGCGGTGGCCGGCGTGCCGGAAATGGCCAAAGCAGTGGCGATGGCAAAACCCCAAAAGCCCCAGGTAGTAAAGGCATCGGCATTATTGTCGGCCTGGTGTTCGCAGGCTGGGTGCTGTCAGGCATTTACATCGTCGATGAGGGTACGCGCGGCGTGGTGACACGTTTTGGTGAGTATCAATCCGTTGCGATGCCAGGCCCGCATTGGCATTTCCCGTACCCGATCGAATCGGTAGAGTCGGTTGACGTTTCGTCTCGCCGGCGCATTACGGTTGGTTATCAGGCCATTTCGCCTCAGCAGACTCGGCCGGTGTTATCCGAAGCGCTTATGCTGACCGAGGATGAAAACATCGTGAACGTACAGCTTGCGGTGCAGTATCAGGTCTCTGATGCGGCGGCTTTTATCTTTGAGTTTGTTGACCCGCAACAAACCCTGAAAGAGCTGACCGAGAGCGCCCTGCGCGAGGTTGTGGGTAAACGCGAAATGGACTATGTGCTCACCGAAGGTCGGGCTGAGGTGGCGCAGTCTACGCGAGATCTCATCAACGAAGCACTTGACTACTATGAGCCAGGAATCGAAGTGCTTGAGGTGGTCATTCAGGATGTGCAGCCGCCAGAGCAGGTGCAAAGCGCTTTTGAAGACGCCATTCGGGCACGAGAGGATCGCGAGCGGCTGATTAATCAGGCGCAAGCCTACCGCAACGAAATTATTCCGCGCGCCGAAGGTGAAGCGGCTCGAATTCGTGAAGAAGCCGGTGGTTATCAAGCGCGCATTGTTCAGCGGGCCGAGGGTGATGCCAGTCGCTTTTCGCAACAGCTAGCGGAGTACACTAAAGCCCCTGAGGTCACTCGCGATCGGCTCTACCTGGATACCATGGAGCGAGTGCTTGGCCGCAGTGGCAAAGTGCTGATCGATGTCGATTCTAGCCAGCCGCTAATGTATCTGCCCTTGGATCGTATGATGCGGCAAAACCCGCAGGGCGATGCCAGCGGTGAGTCATCAAGTTCGATGAATAACACGCTCTCGAGTAACACCTCGAGTAACTCCTCAATGGGTGGCTCGTCGAGTGGCTCACTACGCACGCGGGAGACACGCTAATGAACCGTCTCACAACGCTTGGAATTGTCGCGTTAGCATTGCTGTTCGTCGGCATTACCTTCGGCACTTTCACTGTCCATGAAACCGAACGTGCGCTGAAGTTTCGGCTCGGTGAAGTGGTAAAGACTGACTTCACGCCGGGACTGTATTTTCAGGTACCGTTTGTGAACAACGTGCGCAAGGTTGATGCTCGTGTTCAAACGCTTGATGAAGACCCGCAACGCTTCTTAACTGTTGAGCAAAAGAACGTCATCGTCGATGCCTTTGTGAAATGGCGGGTGGAAGATGTTGAGCAGTATTACGTCACCGTGGGCGCTGAGCCACGCCGAGCGAATTTGCGATTGTCTGAGATTATTCGCGACGGCCTGCGTAACGAGTTTGGTAAGCGTACGGTGCAAGATGTGATCTCAGGTGATCGCGCCGACATCATGACCATCCTAACTGAGCAAGCCGGTGCAGCGGGTGATTCACTGGGTATTTCGGTACTCGACGTGCGGATTCAGCGGGTCGACTTACCCGAGGGAGTGAGCGAGTCGGTGTTTAACCGGATGGTTGCCGCGCGTGAGCGGGTTGCTCGCGAGTTCCGAGCCGAGGGTCAAGAGCAGGGCGAGCGCATTCGTTCGGCCGCTGACCGTCGCCGGCAAGAGATTCTCGCCTCCGCCCGCCGTGATGCCGAGGAATTGCGAGGTGAAGCCGACGCCAGCGCCACGGCGATTTACGCTAATGCCTACAACGCTGACCGTGAATTTTATCGGTTCTACCGCAGCCTAGGTGCTTACGAAAGCACCTTCGCTGACAAGGATGACGTGCTGGTGCTATCACCTGATTCTGAATTCTTTCGGTATTTCGATCAGACTGAATCGCTACAGCGCTAAGGGGTTAGCTCGGCGCGCGAATGATGCAGGATGTGCTCACAGCGCTTGCGCTTATTTTAATCATCGAGGGTGTGCTGCCTTTTTTAAGCCCTCGAACATTGCGTAAAGCGCTGTTTAGTATCGTGCAAAATAACGACAAGCAACTCCGGCTAACAGGGTTTTTGACCATGTTGGCCGGTTTGTTGCTGTTGTACTGGGTGCGCTAAAAGCCCGGGCCTTGCTGGAGGGGGATGATGAACGACAAGCTGGTGGGGAAGAACAGCCCCTGGTTGTTGCCGGACGCTGTTGAGGAGTTGCTGCCACCGGCCGCGAAAGCGCTCGAGGCGCTTCGCCGTAGCGCGCTGGATACCTGCGAGCGCTGGGGTTATGCGCTCATCATGCCGCCAACCATTGAATACCTTGAGTCACTTCTATCGGGTGTGGCCCACGATCTCGATCTGCAAACCTTTAAGCTTACCGACCAACTCAGCGGCCGCACCATGGGAGTGCGTGCTGACATCACCCCACAAGCCGCGCGTATTGATGCCCACCAGTTAAGCGGTGATGGCCCGGTGCGGCTTTGCTACGCCGGCAGTGTTTTACGCACCCGCCCGGATACGCCCCAAGGCACCCGCAACCCGTTGCAATTGGGTGCTGAGCTCTATGGGCACGCGGGGATAGAAAGCGATGTTGAAGTCATTTTGTTAATGACCGACGTGCTATACGCCGCCGGCGCAAAGACGCTGCATTTGGATTTAGGTCATGTGGGCATTTATCGCGGTTTAGCACTGGCGGCTGGATTGAGTGACGAGGCCGAAGCGGCGCTTTGGGATGCGCTGCAGCGTAAAGCAACCCGCGATATCGACGCACTGCTCGATGCCTACGCGGTTGGCAGTCAACATCGCGAGCATTTGGCTGCGCTGGCTCAACTCAGCGGCGGCATTGAGGTGTTGGATGAGGCGCGTGAGCGATTATCGAGTGCCGATGCATCGGTGCAGGCGGCCTTATCGGCGCTGAGCGCGATTGCTGAGTCACTGCAGCGATCGCAACCGGATTTGGTTTTGCATTTTGATTTAGGTGAGCTGCGGGGATATCGCTATCACACCGGTGCGGTGTTTGCTGCTTATACGCCCGGTCTTGCCCAAGAGCTTGCCCGCGGTGGGCGGTACGATGACATTGGCGCGGTGTTTGGCCGGGCACGACCTGCCACCGGGTTTAGTACCGATCTAAAAGCGCTGCAACGCGTAGCCGGGACAACGCAAACCACCGCCGCCGAGCCAACCGCGATTGCCGCGCCATGGCAAGATGACGCCGGGTTGCGTGAGCAAGTCGCAGCGCTTAGGCAGGCCGGCGAGACAGTCATTTGGTTGCTGCCAGGGCACGAGGGCGCAGCGCCAGCCAAGGCAGCGGGTTGTGACCGGCAGCTACAGGCTGATGGCACGGGGCAATGGCGGGTCAAACCGCTGTGATTAAACGGGGATAAGTATGGCCAAAAGCATTGTAGTCATTGGCTCGCAATGGGGTGATGAGGGCAAAGGCAAAATCGTTGATTTGCTCACCGATCGAGTCAGTGCGGTAGCGCGCTTTCAGGGCGGGCACAACGCCGGGCATACGCTGGTCATTGATGGGGTAAAAACCGTTTTGCATCTCATTCCCTCAGGCATATTGCGCGATGATGTGCTGTGTTTAATTGGCAATGGCGTGGTGATCTCGCCGCAGGCCTTGCTCGATGAGCTGGGCATGCTCGAAGCCTCGGGCGTCCCCGCGCGCGAGCGTTTGCGCATTAGCCCGGCCTGCCCGGTGATCTTGTCCTCGCATATTGCCCTAGATCAGGCGCGCGAAAAGGCCCGTGGCAAAGCAGCCATCGGCACAACGGGCCGGGGCATTGGCCCGGCGTACGAGGATAAAGTGGCTCGACGGGGGCTGCGCATTGGTGATTTATTTCATCGCGAGCGCCTGGCCGCCAAGCTGGGTGAATTGCTCGATTATCATAATTTTATTCTCAAACAGTATTACGGCGAACCGAGCCAAGATTTTCAGGCTATTCAAGAAGAATGCCTAGCCATGGCCGAGCAGTTAGCGCCAATGATGGCCGATGTGAGTCAGTTACTGCATGATTTTCGGCAAAACGGCGAAAACCTGTTGTTTGAGGGGGCCCAAGGCACGCTTTTGGATATTGATCAGGGCACCTATCCGTTTGTTACCTCATCCAACACCACGGCGGGTGCGGCGGCAACGGGCACGGGTGTTGGCCCCCTTGAGCTCGATTATGTCTTGGGTATTACCAAGGCCTACACCACCCGGGTGGGCGCGGGGCCCTTTCCCACCGAACTGCTCGATGATTTAGGTGCGCATCTTGCCGAGCGCGGGCATGAATTTGGCTCTACCACGGGTAGGCCGCGACGGTGTGGCTGGTTTGATGCCGTGGCCTTGCGCCGAGCGGTGCAAATCTCAAGCCTCTCGGGGTTGTGCATTACCAAAATGGATGTGCTCGACGAGCTCGATACCCTGCGTATTTGCACTGGTTATCGTTGCGGCGCGCAGTCCTCTGATGTGCTGCCTACAGGCGCTGAAGCGCTGGCTGAGTGCGAGCCGCAGTACATTGAAATGCCGGGTTGGCAGTGCTCGACTGTGGGCATCCAAGCCTATGATCAGTTGCCGCAAGCCGCGCGCGATTATCTCGAGCGCATTGAGCAACTCTGCGGTGTACCGGTTGATATTGTCTCAACTGGACCGGATCGCAAGGATACGATTGTTCGCCGACATCCGCTGGAAGCAGCGATTTAAAGTGGTGCCCAGGAGAGGACTTGAACCTCCACAGGGTTTCCCCTACTAGCACCTGAAGCTAGCGCGTCTACCAATTCCG
>CAJXMZ010000036.1 GCA_913056315.1 uncultured Ectothiorhodospiraceae bacterium | reverse complement strand
GCCCACGCCGGATCCATGTTTTACCTAGCCGCGCGACCAAGCGCTCGACAGCCAGTAGTGCGGCAAAAGCGCTCACCGCCATTGCGCCTTGTAGCAACGCGCCCGCTGAGGCGGGCAGGCGCAGTAAAATATCGGGATCAGCAAATAAGCGCATGAGCATCACCGCCAAGACGGGGGGATTTGTCGGGCCCAAAATAAGCGCCATATCCACGTTCGATAGGGCATAGGCCAGCACAACCATGACCGGTAGCCGTATGAGGGGCCACAACGCGGGCACCACCAGTTTCAGCCATAGCGTGGCGTGGTCATAACCCAACGAATAGCCTATGGCACGGTAGCGTTGCAGCGGGATTTGGCTTAGTGCCGAGAGCATCATTAAAAGCAGAAAAGGCATTTCTTTAATGAGCAGGCCAAGCATCAACCCCAGTCCATAGGCATCTAGGGCTTGTCCCCAAAGCGCAGGCTGTTGGCCCCCGGTTAGCGGAGCGAGTAGCCGCGCGATCCAGCCCGATGGTGAGAGCACAAAGGCCAAACCAATGGCAATGGCCGCATGCGGTGTAGCCAAAAACGGAATTAACCAACGCCCCACGCGCCGGCTGTGTAGGCCGGGATGGATAGAGGCTGCCAGGGCAAGGCTAATGGCCACTGCAATAACGGTTGAGCCAATGCCCGTGAATAAGCTCAGCTGGATGGCGCGCCATAGACCGGGTTGGTCAAATAACGCCTGCCAGGGCGCAAGGCTCAGGCCGACAGCCCCCAGCGCTGGCATGTGACCCAATGCGGCAAGACCGGTTTGCAGGATGCCAGCGCCAATGGGTCCTAGTAGCCCGAATATTAGAACAATGAAAACGCTTGCGCGCAGGCCAGCCGCGTTCGCGAGTCGACTCACCGGGTGTAGCGCTCAGCCCAGGCCGCTTTGAGCTTCGTCATCCAGCTGGCATGGGGCTCAATGCGGGTTGGTCCGAGTTCGGCTCGGGTGGGTAGGGCTGGATCCTTGGGGAGTGCGGCGAATGCCGCTTTGGCTTTGGCGTCCAAACGCGTGGGGTCGAGCACGGAAAAAGCCCCCAGCACCTCGATGTTTTGCATATGCGCTTGGGTGCTTGGTTCGAGCAAGAAGTTCGCGACCACTTTGGCGCCAGCGCGGTGGGCGGCGTTGTATGGAATAGCAACAAAGCTCACGTTGCCAAGGCTACCGCCGTCGGGCACAAAAACGCGCGCCGTTGCCGGCAGTGAACCCTGCCGGATGCCCGCGGCTGCAGCCGCCGGGTCAAAGGCCATAGCGATATCGATTTCGCCATCATTAAGCATTTGCCGTTGAATGGATTCATTGGCCGGAAATGCTTGTCCAGATCGCCATAAGTGTGGTTTAAGCTCATCGTACCAACGCCATAGGGGTTCGCTGGCTTGGGCAAAGCGCGCTTCAGTCGCAGGCTGCTGGAGCAGGCTAGGCTGGGCCGTGAGCTCGATAAGGGCTTGTTTTAAAAAGCTTGCCCCCATGAAATTGCTGGGGTTGGGATGGGTTAAGCGGCCTGGATTGGCTTTGGCCCAGGACACAAATTCGGCCATTGTTTTTGGCGGTGAGGGGACGCGAGCGCTATCGGCAATAAACACCAATCGCGCTAATCGCCAGGGGCTCTCGAGGCCGTCGACTGGCTCGGTGAAATCCACCACGTTGGCTGAACCCGGGGTTCGATCTAAGTAGCGCGCGTTGGGTAGTTGATCAACAAAGGGCCCATGCAACAGGTCTTGGTTTTTCATTGCGACAAAGTTCGGCCCATTAATCCAGATGAGATCGACCGATCCATTGTCATTTATGCCCGCGCTTTTTTCGGCTAAGACACGGCTAACCGCCTCGGCGGTATCAGTGAGCTTGACCTGTTGAATGCGCACATTAAAGCGCTGTTCAGTCTGCTCACCCACCCAGCGAATGAAGGCGTTGGTGCGCGCATCACCGCCCCAAGCATTCCAATAAACGGTTTGCCCAGCGGCTTGATCGAGTGTGTCTTGCCAGCTTTGCGCCCAGCCGCTGCCGGTGCTGCACACGATGAGCAATAAGCCAATCACTAGTTGCTGCATAACACGCACTCCGATTCACTTTCTTGGTTAGTTCGGTTCGACGGGTGGCACAAACACCCGCCAGCCCTGCCAGAGCCGGCTGGCCGTTGTCAGGGCGCAGGCAATGGCAAAGCCATAGGCAATAACGCTGAAATGCTGGGGTAGCAGGCAAATCAGCACAAATAGTCCAATCGTCTCGGCGCCCTCGGTTAGGCCGCCTAAATAGAAGATGCCTTTGGTGGGGTAAGCCGCCGGGCGCATGCCGCGTTGCGCGGCGATAATGGCAAAGGCCAAAAAAGAAGTGCCTGTGCCGATAAACGCCGCCATTAACACCGCCGCGGCGAGGGCGTTGGCAGTCGGGTCAGCGAGTGCAAACCCCAGTGGCACGGCGGCATAGAACAAAAAATCCAAGGCAATATCTAAAAATGCCCCGCGATCGCTTGGCGTTGTTTCGCGCGCAATCGCCCCGTCGAGGCCATCCAGCAACCGATTGATAAGAATTATAATCAACGCAAGCCAATAGGCTTGAGCGGCCAGCGCTGGCAGTGCGAGTAGGCCAATGCCAAAGCCAACCAACGTGGTGGTATTGGCGCTGATGCCACGAGCCGCCAACCCCCTGGCCACCGGTTGCAGCAATCGGCGTTGCAGGGGGATGAGCGCGGCATCAATCATGCGAGCAGCGAGGCTCCCAGTGGGTGATCAAGCCTGCATGCGCTTGACGATTGCCTCGCCGAACTGTGAACAGCTCACCTTCGTGGCGCCATCCATTAACCGCGCAAAGTCATAGGTGACGTTTTTGCTGGCAATGGCGGCATCCATACCGACTAAGACCAAATCAGCGGCTTCAATCCAGCCAAGATGGCGCAGCATCATTTCGGCCGACAAAATAATTGAGCCTGGGTTGACCATGTCTTTACCGGCGTATTTGGGTGCGGTGCCATGGGTTGCTTCAAACACCGCGTGGCCGGTTTGCTCGTTGATGTTGCCACCCGGGGCAATACCGATACCGCCCACTTGGGCGGCCAGGGCATCGGAGAGGTAGTCCCCATTGAGGTTCATCGTGGCAATGACTTCAAAGTCGGTTGGGCGGGTGAGGACTTGTTGCAGCGTAATGTCAGCAATGGAGTCTTTAATCAAAATACGCCCAGCCGCGACCGCGGCATCTTGCTCGGCATTCGCGGCCTCTTGGCCTTTTTCGGCCACCGTGCGCTCCCACTCGCTCCAGGTGTAGGTTTGCTCAGGAAACTCCCGCTCGGCCAAGGCGTACGCCCAGGTGCGAAAAGCCCCTTCGGTGTATTTCATGATATTGCCCTTGTGGACAATAGTTACCGACTGGCGGTTGTTGTCGATGGCATAGCGAATCGCGGCACGCACCAAACGCTCGGTGCCCTCGCGCGAAATCGGCTTAATACCGAGACCACATTCGTCATCAAAACGAATGTTGGCGTATTGGGCCGGGAAGTTTTCGGCCAGGAGTTTTTTCAAGCGGGTGTTCTCTTCAGACCCTGCTTCAAACTCAATGCCTGCGTAAATGTCTTCGGTATTCTCGCGAAAGATCACCATGTCGACTTGGTCGGGTTTTTTCACCGGTGAGGGCACCCCCTCAAACCAGCGCACCGGGCGTTGGCAGACATACAGATCAAGCACCTGCCGCAGCGCCACATTCAGCGAGCGAATACCACCGCCTACGGGCGTGGTCATTGGGCCTTTAATTGAGATGAGGTACTGGCGAATGGCATCGACCGTCTCATCGGGTAGCCACGAGCCCACGGTGTTGTTGGCTTTTTCGCCAGCCAGTACTTCCATCCAATGAATTTTCCGGCTGCCGTTGTAGGCCTTCTCAACCGCGGCATCAACAACGCGCTGCATAACCGGCGTGATATCAATGCCAATGCCATCCCCTTCAATAAAGGTAATGATGGGGTTGTCGGGGACATTGATCACGCCGTCTTTTAGGGTGATGGGCGCGCCATTGGCGGGTACTTGCGGGCTGCTCATGAGGGTCTCTCTCTTGGCTAATCAATAACTAATAACAATAATCATTTTCCCATATTCGCCGCGCCGAGGACAGTCACCGGCGGGCGTGGAACTTCTCTACGCGCTGTATTGACCCACGTGTAGAGCAAGACCTAGGCCCTGTCGCTGAAATAGGAGTGACGATTTGGCAAGCCCCTACAATGTTTTTATTTTTGGATTGGATGATTTTCACCGCGCCCAGCTAGCAACAATCGATCAGTCTGATCGGTTTAATTTTGAGCAGTTGCTAGCCCATGATGAGGCCATTCACCCCGAACAATTTCCGGTGGATGAGATGCTGGCTAAAAGCCAGCGGGTGTTACAGCAGTATTCCGGGTCGGTGGATGCGGTTTGCACGTACTGGGATTTTCCCACCAGTACGTTAGTGCCCATACTGCGCGAGCAATTTCATCTGGCCGGCGCTGATCTCTCAGCGGTGCTGAAGCTTGAGCATAAGTATTGGGCCAGACTCGAACAACAAGCGGTGGTGCCGTCACTCATCCCCGAATTTTGTGCCATTGACCCCTTTGCCGATGACCCCCGCGAGACGTTAACGCTCGACTATCCGTTTTGGTTAAAGCCGATTAAAGCCCATTCCTCGTATTTGGGTTTTAAAATTCATAACGATCGCGAATGGGCGCATGCCATCGAGCAAACGCGCGCGGGCATTGCACAGTTTGCAAAGCCGTTTAATGAAGTACTGGAATTTGCCGACCTGCCCGAGTCGATTGCGTCGATTGGCGGCTATCACTGCATTGCCGAGGGCATTATTAGCGCGGGCCAGCAGTGCACGCTAGAGGGTTACGTGCATCAGGGCGAAGTCGTGGTGTATGGCGTGGTTGACTCGGTGCGCGGTGGGCGTCATCGCTCGAGCTTTCAACGCTATCAATACCCCTCAATGCTGCCAGCACGAGTGCAGGCGCGCATGATCGAAGCGGCAACCCAAGTCATTCAACACGCGGGCTATCAAAACGCGCCGTTTAATATGGAGTTTTTCTGGCACCGCTCGCGCGATACGTTGGCGTTATTAGAGGTGAATGCGCGTTGTTCAAAATCGCACTCACCCCTATTTCACTTGGTCGATGGGGCCTCGCACCTGCAGGTCATGGTGAATTTAGGTGTGGGTCTAGCGCCGGCTTTTCCCGCTCGCCAAGGGCAATATCCGATGGCGGCTAAATTTATGCTGCGTGAGTTTCAACCCGGCGTGGTGAGTCGTGTCCCTAATGCCGATGATATTGCCAAGCTCTACGCGCAATTTCCTGAAGCCCAGCTGCATGTCCATGTGCAAGCCGGCCAAGACCTAAGCGCGTTGCGGTTTCAGGACAGCTATAGCTTTGGTCTTGCCGATTTGTTTTTGGGCGCAGATAGCCAGCGTGAGTTGCTTGATAAGTACGCCCAGGCGCAAGCGATTTTGGGTTTTGAGGTCGCCCATTACTCCTCAGCGGCGTAGCGCTGGCTAAGCATTGGGCCAACCGCTTTCCAAAAGCGAAAAAAACCATGCGTGGCATGCGGCCAAACCTCCACATCCCACGCGCGGGGCACCGGTTCAAGCTGAATGTCGACTGCCGCCAAGGCTTTGGATAATGCGTTAATGGCATCGGCGGTTGGGCCGGTCGGAACCCATGGCGTTAACCAATGCGTAACGCCGGTTTGGCGCATCGCTTCAAGCACATGGGTTTGCGCTTGGGCGGTGTCAATGGCCATCGGGGCGATGTCTGTACTGCTTTGGTTGCGGGTTAGCGCATCAACCAATCCGGCGTGGGCAAACGCACTGACCTGTGTGTTGACCGGCGCATCGCTGCGGCACTGGGTTGCCTGCACCGCAATCGTGCTAGCCCAAGCGGGTTGGCCAAACAAAGACTCGGGCATTAAGTCCTCCTCGGTAATGAGCAACCCCGTGTTGGCGCTGCACTGCCAGTCCACGGGTAGGGGCGCTGGTCCCAGAGGCGGGCGTTCAACGCCTTCGGGGGCCGGTGCCTCGGTGGCCAAGGTCTCGCCCGGGGAAAAACGCTGTTGGGTGTAGCGTTCGATATTGCTCGCGCGGGCTAAGTAGGTTTTGCCCGGCGTGTGGTATCCGGCAATCCATCGCCACGACAGCGTATTCGACGCCGGATCACCGTCGAGTAGATGACGCAAAAAAAAGTCAGCCCCCAATGCCCAAGGTAAGCCCAGGGTGAAGACCCAAATACTCGCAAACCACATGCGGGCGTGGTTGTGTAAATAGCCGTAGGTGGTTAGCTCATGGACCCATGCATCAAAACACGCAATGCCGGTTTGCCCCAGCTCTGCGCGCTCGAGCTGCTGACTTAGATCGCGAAAGCGCTCATAGTGCGCGCGTTGAGCGTGGCGCTCGGCAACATAGTCGTGCCAATGCACCGGCCGGCGCTCGAGAAAGCCCTTCCAGTAAGAGCGCCAGCAGACCTCTTGCACAAACTTTTCAGCGTTGTCTAGGCCATGTGCGTTGATGGCCGCTTCGATGACCTCGGGCTCGAGCAGTAAGCGATGACGCAGCCACGGTGACAGCTTGCTGACTCGGTTATCCCCTTGGGGGCCAAAATCGGTATTGCGCCACTGCGTGTAAATCGATCCGGTCAGGGGCAGGCTATGGGTTAGTTGAGACAGACCAGCTGTTCGAGTGGCTGTGGGATTATTCATAAACGTTCAGCCTCTAAGAGTTGGCGCTTTCGTGCGGTGCCACCCAGGTATTGGCCGTAGCGGCCGTCGCTGCGAATTATACGATGGCAGGGCAAAATAATGGGTAAGGGGTTGGCTGCCACGGCACTAGCCACCGCGCGAATCGCCTTGGGTCGACCTATGCGTTGGGCAAGGCCAGCGTAGCTTACACGCTCGCCGGGTTGAATCGTGGCCAACGCCTGCCAGACTTGGCATTGCAAATCAGTGCCCAGCAACAAGACCACCACATGGGTGCTGGGTTGATACCACGGCGCTGGCAGGGGTTGCTGCGCTGCGGCCTGTTCGCCGCTAAATACCGCGCGCAACAGCCCCGATGCCGTTCCGGTTAGGGTAAGGCGCCCAAACGGCCCATGCCAGTAACGCGTCATCAGCGCTTGCGTGCCGGCAAACCCCGGGTCGATACGTTGGCACTGGGGTGTCACGGGGTGGCCTGTGCGATTTAAATTGGCCAATGGGCTCCTCCCGACGGACACTCCGCGTTATCCTAACGTTAAAACCGTTGACCAAGAAACGACAACAGGAGCCTTACATGGCCGATAACGCCAAGCCTTGGGCAAAGCCCATGCCAGATGCCCAGTTTAAGCTGATGCACGACATTCTTGCTGCTCCCAGCCCCATTGGGCTTGAAGGCGCAATGACACACGGCGTGCTTAAACCCTACTTTGAGTCAATCGCCCCAAGCGGTTGGTCAGTGCAGGCATTTCGCGGCCACGCCGGGGTGGTTTTAGACACCCACCCAGGGCGTGATGATTTGTTTACCGTGATGGTGATTGGGCATGCCGATAAAATTCGTATGCAAGTGCGCAGTATCGGTGAAGACGGCAAAGTGTGGATTAATAGTGATTCCTTTTTGCCCACCACACTGATTGGTCATGAGGTTAGTGTCTTTAGTGAAGACCCCAATGCGCCCGGGGCTTACCGACGCCTCGATGGGGGTACGGTCGAAGCCTTAGGCGCGATTCACTTCGCCGATCCAAAATTGCGCAGCGGTGATAAAGGCGTTCGCAAAGAGCAGCTTTACTTAGAGCTGCAAATTCACGGTAAAGATAAGAAAAAGCAAATTGAAGCACTGGGTATACGCCCAGGCGACAGCATTTTAATGAATCGCCCGATTCGTCGGGGGTTTGGGCCGGATAGCTTTTATGGCGCATATCTAGATAACGGCCTGGGCTGCTTTGTTGCCGCCGAAGCGGCGCGACTCGTTGCCGAGTCGGGCGGAGCCAATAACATTCGAATGTTATTTGCCGCGGCCACCTATGAAGAGATTGGCCGATTTGGCAGTCGAGTACTGGCCAGCGAAATGCGTCCTGATGCGATCATTGGGGTTGATGTCAATCACGATTTCGTCGCCGCCCCAGGCATTGGGGATAAGCGCATGAGTCCTGTGGAAATGGGTAAGGGCTTTACCATGAGTGTGGGCTCGATTGTCAGCGAACAACTCAATCAGCGCATTGAGACTGTCGCACGGCAACAGGCGATCCCGATGCAGCGCGATGCGGTGGGCGCAGATACCGGAACCGACGGGATGGCCGGTGTCTTAGGCAATGTGGACTGTGTGGCCACCTCAGTGGGGATGCCTATACGCAACATGCACACGATTTCTGAGAGTGCTTGCACTGATGATGTCTTGGCTTGCACCCATGCAGTGGCTGAAACGCTCAAGGCGCTCGACGCCGAAGAAACCCAGCCCGGGCACCTAAGTAATGCGTTTAAGGCTGGGCATCCACGGCTTGACCAAGCCGCCGCCTTGGGCCATTCGGGCAGTGGCGAGCCTTCCGCTTAGTCGTTGGACTGACCGGTGAGTGTGCTGAGGTGTTCATCGATCCACAGGATTCGGTCTGCCCGAGCCTGTAGGTCGGTGGCCACCCCGGTGCTAAAGACAGCCAGTTCAATGTCTTTGCCCGATTCGGATAAATGCTCAACCGCATCGAGCAAATCCGCATCGCCGGATGATAAGACAAGGCTGTCGTAGCGCTCACGGTGAATTAACGCCAGCGTGGCAAGGCCCACATCAACGCCCATTTGTCGTTGATTAAAGAGTCGGTGGTCGGTGCCGCCGTGCGGGCAGGTGACATCCACTTTCGTGCCACAGTCAGCACACCAAGCATTACGAACACGTTCTTGTTTGAGGCCATAGAGCCGAACAATGAGGTTAGGCCCGTTGGGCACAGCGGTTTGTAGCCAACTATGAAATCTATCGCGGCCTTCGTTGGGCTCATCTTGCGCAGAGTTTAAAAAATACCCGCGCCACAATGGGCCGAGTTGATCTTCAATGAGTTGTCGCAAGCGCAAATAGTCAATGCGGCGCTGGGCGCCAAGCAAGGCCAGGTTGTTGGCATGAATATAACTTGCATCGATTAGCCAGAGTCTGCGCATAAGGGGCTTCCATAGAGTGAACAAGGCAGGCAGGTTAACGCAATGGCGAATGCTGAGCACTGGATAGGGCTGGCGGGCGCGTTAATGATCGGTTTGGTGATCGGTCTTGAGCGTGGTTGGCAGTTGCGTGGCCTGGCTGATGGCACGCGCGTGGCGGGGCTGCGCACGTTTGCGTTAATCGGCTTATTGGGTGGGGTGACCGGGCAAATTGCCGAGTCTATGGCTGCGCCCGTGGTCGCGGTTGGTTTAGCCGGGCTTGCGCTGCTGCTAGCGCTTGGTTATTGGCGCTTTGGGCGTAATCGCCAGAGCTTGGGTATTACCACCGAGGTGGCCGCGTTATTAACCTTTTTACTGGGGGTTTTGGCTAGCGCGGGGCAGCCGCTCTTAGCCGTGGCCGGTGGTGTGGTGAGCGCGGTCTTGCTGGGGTTTAAGCCGCGTTTACATGCGCTAGTGAAACAAATTGACGCCCCGGAATTGCGCGCTATTTTGCAGCTTGCGCTCATTAGCGCCGTGATATTGCCGCTATTGCCCAATAGTGGCTACGGGCCATGGGATGTGCTCAACCCCCGGCAGCTATGGCTCATGGTGGTGTTAATTAGTGCGATCGGATTTGTCGGGCATTTTGCCGTTCGACTTGTCGGCGCGCAGCGCGGCGTAATGCTCACCGGGTTATTTGCCGGGCTCGCCTCATCAACGGCCCTAACGCTCACCCTCTCGCGAGCAGCACGTGAGCAACCGGCGTTTTCCCGCGTTTTTGCCGCCGCCGTCGTCCTGGCCAGTACGACCATGTTTCCTAGGCTATTGGTCCTAGTGGGGGCGATTTCGCCGGCATTGTTGCCGCGCATTCTCATGCCTGTTGGGGTGATTACTGTGGCAGGCATTATCGCAAGCTTGGCGTTAGCGCTGTATGCCAAGCAAGGTCGCACCCCGCCCAGCCAAGCGCCGATGCAAAAGCCTTTTGCCCTCGCCACAGCGCTGCGCTTTGCACTTTTGCTGGCGCTGGTCATGGTGGCGGCCGAGGCGCTGCGGCGGTATGCCGGGGATGTCGGTGTTTATAGCGTGGCGTTTATCTCGGGGCTGACCGATGTCGATGCGATTACGCTATCGATTTTGCAAATGGTTGAGCGTGAATTAGCGCCAAACGTTGCCGAGCAAGCTATTCTTATTGCCGCTTTGGCGAATACGACAGTTAAGATGGGGCTTGCGGTGGTTATTGCACGCGGGCGAATGGGTTGGCTGGTCGGTGCAGGATTAGGCCTTGTGATTGTAACGGGGCTTTTGTGGGTGGGTTTATCACTGTGGTGATAACCCTTGGTTTTTAAGGGGGTTCGGGTGTGATTAAACAAATCCTACTCACCGCGGCAGTGACGGCATTGGTGATTTTGGTGGTTCAGGCTAGACGTCGGCGCGGTCAAGTCAGCCAAGCCAATGCGCCGGCGGCACAGCTGACACCGCAAGCCATTGCCGGTTGGGTGTTAGTGGTGCTGATGGTCAGTGCAGCTGTCGGTGCGGTGTTTTTGCACAACAATTAAGCGTTTCTTCGCGCCTCATAGGCTTCGATGATGCTATCCATGGCGGTCTGGTCATATTCGCGCAGACCGCTGACCACCATTTTTTTCGAACAAACGCCAATCGGCTTTTGTGCCTGAGTCATAGCAAAGTCAAATTGCACATCGCCGCGTTTGCCGTTAACCGCGAGTCTCGCGTCGTTGAGCGTTAGGTTGACCTGCTGTTGTGGTGTTTGGTCGAGGTGGATCGTCATACTGTCGTAGACCACCAGCGGCCGTTCAGGGTTAAACATGACGTTTTGGGCTTTGAGCAGCGGTTGCAGCAGCCCCGGAAAGCTCTCACCTGAGCAGGCCACATAGGCTTTAATAAAATCACTGATCATCTCAGCCGATGCGCTGACAGGGTGGCGGCGGCTAACGCTGACATAGGGTTTGCCGCTGTCACTATTAATCGCAAACGCCTCCCCAGGAGTGGCTGGAAAGTGCAGTGCGGTGTCTGCCCGAAGCATGCCGTTAAAGGTAATCTCCATATCCTTTGCCAGCCCATAACGTGTGGTAATGAGCGCAAACAACAGATCGCCGGGCACACAAAAACGCGGCGCGTCGACATCGTGGATGGGGTTATGGTCACCGGCAACTTCTTTAGCAAAGCGGCTGCCTTGGGCGGCCGAAATGCGAATGTGGTGGTCATCGGCGTCATAAAAGCCGCTGAGTAATTGCTCGGGCGTCGTGGCGAACGGGTTCATGAGTATTGAGTGGTCTTAGTGGTGAAAATTAAAGCGTCTTGGTTATCTTACAGATCTTTTTAGGGTTGCGTGGAGCCTGTTCATATTGCGTGGTGTGCGGCATGTTGGCACCATTAAAGCGCGATCGAACATAAACCGAACATTAGACCATTGAGCTGATTAGCCTGGGGAGAGCAACGTTTCATGGGTGCACTAGATCTTCGCGCGATCGGAATAACTCAACCCCATGTATTGGCTAACCCATCAATCGAGCGGCTGTATGAACACGCGCTGGCCAGCGATGACGGCAGTGTCATCGCCGACTCCGGCGCGCTGATTGCTTATTCGGGTGAGCGCACCGGCCGTAGCCCAAGCGACAAGCGCTTGGTGGAGGAGCCAGACAGTCAAGCCGATGTTTGGTGGGGGCCGGTTAATCAGGCGCTATCGCCCGATAGCTTTGCCCAAGTTCGCAGCCAAGCGATTGAGCATCTCAATACGCGCGAGCAAATTTACGTTGTCGATGGGTACGCCGGCGCAGATCCTGCCTCGCGTGTTGCCATTCGCGTGATCTGCGAGCGGCCTTACCACGCGCTTTTTATGCGCAATATGCTCATCCTGCCAGAAACGCTAGGCGAGCCTGGGTTTAGCACGCCTGATTACCACATTATTAACGCAGGCCGCTGCAGCGCAGACCCGCGCATTGACGGAGTCGACTCCACCACCAGTGTGGCGTTGAGCCTGGCACAGGGTGAATTGGTCATATTGGGCACAGAATATGCCGGTGAGATGAAAAAAGGCGTATTCACGCTAATGAACTATCTCATGCCAAAGCACGATATTTTATCCATGCATTGTTCCGCCAACGCCAGTGAATCCGGTGATGTGGCCTTGTTCTTTGGCCTCTCGGGTACGGGCAAAACCACGCTGTCGGCTGATCCGCGTCGGGCCCTCATTGGGGATGATGAACATTGCTGGGGTGCGCAGGGAATCGCCAACATCGAGGGTGGCTGTTACGCCAAAGTCATTGATTTATCCGAACAGGCCGAGCCGCAGATCTACCGAGCCATCCGTCGGGGAGCCGTGCTTGAGAATGTGGTCAGTGACCCGGTGACCGGGGTTGTGGATTTCTCTAGTAATGCGCTCACCAGTAATACGCGCTGCGCTTATCCACTGTCGCATATTGATAACGCCGAGCGCTCCGGTCGAGGCAAGGCACCGAGTAACATCATTTTGCTCACGTGTGATGCGTTTAGCGTGTTGCCGCCCGTTAGCCAACTCAACCCCGCGCAAGCGATGTATCACTTTCTTAGTGGATATACCGCCAAAGTGGCCGGCACTGAGGTGGGAGTGAGTGAGCCGCAGGCGACTTTTTCGGCCTGCTTTGGTGCGCCTTTTTTAGTTTGGCACCCCACGGTCTATGCGCGCATGTTGGCTGAGCGGATTAACGCGTCTAATGCGCAAGTGTGGATGGTCAACACCGGGTGGATCGGGGGTGCCTATGGCACCGGTGAACGCATTTCGTTAAAAGACACCCGAGCGATCATCGACGCCATTCATAGCGGCGAGCTGGCTCGCGCGCCAAAACAAAAAGACCCCGTCTTTGGCGTTGCTGTCCCCAGCCAATGCCCGGGCGTTAACCCGGCCATCCTTAACCCGGTGACGGCTTGGCCAGATTCAAAAGCCTATTGCGAGGCCGCTGTCGATCTAGCCGAGCGCTTTGCCCGTAATTTTGAAGCCTACGCTGACGTTGCCGAAACGGCAGTTATCAGCGCCGGACCCCTTCAAGCCGATGCCATTCGGCAGCATTTTCAGCAGCAGCACGCCTCGGCAAGCGCTTAAGCCGTTAAGACTTAAGCGCTGCGCGCGGCCTCAATCCATTGGCTGACCTGCGCTTCTGAGACAACCGCTTTGTCGGCCTTGAGCTGCGTGGTGAGGGTTTTCGCATCGGCAGCGGCAAGATCGGCCGGGGTGGTAATGCCAATGGCGCTTAGGCGTTTTTGCATCGCCGGGCCAATGCCTTTAATGCCAGTTAAATCGCTACCCGCATGCTTAGCCGGGGCCGGTTTAGGCTGTGGGCTGGGTGCTGCGGCCGCTGGCTTGGCTTGATTGGGTGTCGCCTGGGCGGGTTTCGCAGTGGATGCCGGGCTGCTGGGCTTTGTGTCTTCATTGTTGGGTAGCCACCACGTTGCCAGCTTCATCCAACGTCGCATTAAATCATTCCACATCACCGTTACTCCTTGTTGCGTGTTGACGGTTCGCTATCATCCCGGTCGATGCCCAATGCCGCAAGCGTTTGTGAATCGGGGTAACCATCGGCACTCAAGCCTTGAGTTGTTTGAAAGGCTTGCAGCGCTGCGCGCGTCGCCGGGCCGATGCGCCCATCGACGCTGCCGGCGTCATGGCCTTGCTGGTTGAGTACTTGTTGTATTTGTTTGACCTGCTCAATGCGCAAAGGCGGATCATCGGGCGGTGGGTTGTGCAGTGGGCCAGCACCAATGAGCCGATCAGCTAAGTGTCCAACCGATAGCGCATAAAACCGCGAGGGGTTCCAGCGCATAATCACATCGAAATTGGCATAGGTTAAAAACGCAGGGCCACGCCGGCCGGCCGGCAAGAACAAGGTTGCCTCAATGTCTGTATCGGCCAGCGCGCGTTGGTTGGTCTGGCGCAGGCCTAGCGTTTGCCATTCGCGCACGCTGCGTGTGGTATCCAGAAGGCTGAAATCAAAACTCTCGGGCAAAACCACCTCGCGGCCCCAGCGCTCGCCGGCAACCCAGCCCCGTGCGCGCAGAAATGCCGCTGCCGATTCGGCGGCATCGGCAAAGCTTGCCCATAGATCAGCGCGCCCATCGCCATCGGCATCGACCGCATGATCACGGTAGACACTGGGTAAAAACTGAAAATTGCCCAACGCACCCGCCCAGGAGCCTTTGAGTTGCTCGGGGCGTAATGTGTTGGTGTCAACGAGTTCGAGCGCTGCAATCAATTGGTCGCGAAAGAAAGCGCCACGCCGGCGGTCGCAGGCCAATGTCGCCAGTGAGCGCACGGTCGACATCTTGCCGACATAGCTGCCGTAGTGGGTCTCGAGCCCCCAAAACGCGATGATATACCGCCCTGGCACGCCATATTGTTGCGTGAGTCGATCGAGCAAACTTTGGTGACGGGCAAGCCGCGCTTGGCCTTGCTCGATGCGCGTGGCGGTGACCCGGCGGTTGAGATAGTCATGCAACGTGCTGGTGAATTCAGGTTGACGGCGATCCGCTTGAGATTGATGTCCTCCATGTTTTTCATGATACGGTCCACGGATTCGGTCAGGCGCTTGATCTTGCTTGGGACGGACGGGATGTACGGATACCGGGGCTCCCACGGAACCGGAATGTCCCTGATTCGATCCTTTGGTAAATAGTTGGTTTCAAGATACGCC